>NZ_JBHXLU010000034.1:0-9663 GCF_042720695.1 Streptomyces sp. NPDC058457
GGCGAGATCAAGGTCACCGAACAGGGCGAGGTCATCTCCGACAAGTACCTCATCCCCTCCCTGGCCCGCGAGAACCTGGAACTGACCCTCGCCGCCACCCTGCAGGCCTCCGCCCTGCACACCGCCCCCCGCCAGTCCGTGGAGGCGCTGGCCCGCTGGGACGCCGCGATGGACGTGGTCTCCGACGCCGCCCACGCCGCCTACCGCCGCCTGGTCGAGGACCCCGACCTGCCGACGTACTTCCTCGCGTCGACACCGGTGGACCAGCTCGCCGACCTGCACCTGGGCTCGAGGCCCTCCCGCCGCCCCGGCTCCGGCGTCTCGCTCGACGGCCTGCGCGCCATCCCCTGGGTGTTCGGCTGGACCCAGTCCCGCCAGATCGTCCCCGGCTGGTTCGGCGTCGGCTCCGGCCTCAAGGCACTGCGCGAAGCAGGCCTGCGGCATGAAGGGGACACGGTCCTGGACGAGATGCACGAACAGTGGCACTTCTTCCGCAACTTCGTCTCCAACGTCGAGATGACCCTCGCCAAGACCGACCTGCGCATCGCCCAGCACTACGTCGACACCCTCGTCCCCGACCACCTCAAGCACGTCTTCGACACCATCCGCGAAGAACACGAACTGACCGTCGCCGAAGTCCTGAAGGTCACCGGCGAGACCGAACTGCTGGACGCCACCCCCGTCCTCAAGCAGACCTTCACCATCCGCGACGCCTACCTCGACCCCATCTCCTACCTCCAGGTCACCCTCCTCAAGCGCCAACGCGACGCCGCCGCAGCCGGAGAACCCGCCGACCCACTCCTCGCCCGCGCCCTCCTCCTCACCGTCAACGGCGTCGCCGCCGGCCTGCGAAACACCGGCTGACCGACGGCCGTCCGACAAGCCGGATTCCCCCCTCCACCACAGGAGTTCCGCCATGCCCCACGACCCCGGCCTCCCGCGCCGCGGGCTGCTGCGCAGCGCGCTCGCGACCACGGCGGCGCTGTCCGCACCGTTCCTGGACGCCTCGCCGGCGCACGCCGCCCGCCCCCGGACCGGTGCACTGAACGACCAGTCCGCCGTCCGCTCCTTCACGCTGGGAGACACCAGACTCACGTATGTCGTCGACGCGGCGATGGAACTGGACCCCACGGGCTTCCTCCCCGCCGTCCCCGCGGCCTACTGGCAGGAGCACCCGGAGGCGCTGACCCGCTCCGGCCGGATCGCCGCGTCGGCGGGGGGTGTTCTCGTCGAACGCGGCCCGCGCAGGCTGCTCGTCGACGTGGGCCTCGGCGGCAACGTCCTGTCACCGGCGCTCGGCATCTCCCGAGGAGGCGCCCTGCTGAAGACCCTGCGGGCGCTGCGGGTGTCCCCGGAGTCCGTCGACACCGTGGCCTTCACCCACCTGCACACCGACCACACCGGCGTCGGCTTCGTCCCGGACCGCGACCAGGAGCTGCACAAGGCGTTCCCGTGCGCCGACTACCTCGTGGCGGGCGCCGAATGGGGCCCGTTCTGGCGGGGGGAGATCAAGGTGGGAGCCCCGTCCTGGGACGGGTTCATGGTGCCGATGTCCCGCGTCCTGCGGGAGTTCGACGACGGCGACGAAGTATGGCCGGGCGTCACCGCCCTGATCACTCCGGGACACAGCCCCGGGCACACGACATACGTGGTCTCGGCCTCGCGCGACAGGCGGATCCTGGTCCTCGGGGACGCCTTCCACACACCCGCCCAGCTGACCCACCCCGAGTGGCCCTCCGGACCGGACGTGGACGTCGAAGGCGTGCTGAAGGCCCGCAGGACACTCCTGGACCAGCTTCTCGCGCCGCGCACCTACGCCTTCGCGTTCCACTTCGGCGACCAGGCCTTCGGCCGCGTCGTACGCGACGCGGCCGGAGACGTCCGGTGGCGACCGGTGCCGTCCCGGGCACTCCTGCCCAGCCCGGTCCGGCTCTCCTGATCGCCCGGTTGATCGCCCGGTCTCAGCTCTCGTCGGCGGTCAGCCGGAGCGAGATGGAGTTGATGCAGTACCGCTGGTCGGTGGGGGTCGCATACCCCTCACCCTCGAACACGTGCCCGAGGTGCGAGCCGCAGCGCGCACAGCGCACCTCGGTGCGGACCATCCCGTGGGTGCGGTCCTCGATCAGCTCGACCGCGTCGGTGTCCTTCGGGTCGTAGAAGCTCGGCCACCCGCAGTGGGACTCGAACTTCGTGCCGGAGGTGAACAGCTCGGCACCGCAGGCACGACAGGAGTACACACCCTTGGTCTTGGTGTCGGTGTACTCACCCCTGAAGGCCGGCTCGGTCGCCGCCTGGCGCAGCACGGCGTACTCGGCCGGCGACAGCTCCGCCCGCCACTGCTCTTCCGGCTTCTCGACGTCGTACGACATGACTCTCAGCCCCTCACTTCACCAGGCGTTCCAGGATCCTCGGGCCCAGGTCGGTCACATCTCCCGCGCCCATGGTGAGAACCAGATCACCGGGCTTCGTCATTCCCGCGACCACGGCGGGAACCTCGTCCTTGTCGTGCACGGCGGTGACGTCGGCGCCCGCGCCCCGCGCCGCCTCGATGATCAGCTCGCTGGTGACACCGGGGATCGGGTCCTCGCGGGCCGGGTAGATGTCGAGGACGACCGAGGCGTCCGCGAGGGCCAGCGCGTCGCCCATCTCCTTGCCCAGCTCCTGGGTCCGGGAGAAGAGGTGCGGCTGGAAGACGACCAGGATCCGGGCGTCCCCGCCCGCGGCGCGCATGGCCTCCAGGTCGGCGGTCATCTCGGTCGGGTGGTGGGCGTAGGAGTCGATGACCTGGACACCGGCCGCCTCGCCCTTGAGCTGGAGGCGCCGCTTCACTCCGGTGTACGCGGCCAGGGCGGGTGCGAGTTCGGCGGCCGGGACCCCGAGGGCGACTCCGGCGGCCAGCGCGGCGACGGCGTTGTGCGCGTAGTGCCGCCCGGGCACGGACACCGTGAACGTCAGCTCGGCCCCGTCCATCGCGACGGTGACCTCGCTCTTCAGGCCCTGCGGTACGACGGACAGCACCCGGACGTCGGCGTCCGCGGCCTCGCCGTACGTCACCGTCCGCGCCTTGCCCGCCACCCGCCGGGTCAGTTCGCGCGCCCCCTCGTGGTCGGCGTTGACCACCAGCGTGCCGCCGGGCACGATCCGGCCCGCGAAGGTCTCGAAGGACTCGTAGATCTCTTCCATCGAGGCGTAGTTGGCGTGGTGGTCGAGCTCCACGTTGAGGACGATGGCGACCTCGGGCGCGTACTTGTGGAAGCTGCGGTCCGACTCGTCGGCCTCGGCGACGAAGATCTCCCCCTCGCCGTGCAGGGCGTTGGAGCCGGGGGCGTCGAGGTCGCCGCCGATGGCGTACGAAGGGTTGCGGCCCAGCGCGGTCAGGGACACCGCGAGCATGGACGTGGTGGTGGTCTTGCCGTGCGTACCGGCGACCGCGATCGGACGCAGGCCGTCCATCAGGGCGGCGAGGGCGTCCGAGCGGTGCACCACCGGGATGCCCAGCTCGGCCGCGCGGGCCAGCTCGGGGTTGTCCTTCCGGATCGCCGAGGACACGACGACACAGCTGGCGTCGGCGGCGAGGTGCCCGGCCGCGTGCCCGATGTGCACGGTGACGCCGAGCGCCCGCAGCGCCTCGGCGGTCTCCGACTCCTTGGCGTCACTACCCGCCACCTCGGCCCCGCGCTGGGCGAGGATCTTGGCGATCCCCGACATCCCGGCGCCGCCGATCCCGATGAAGTGCGGTCGCTCCATGGCGGAAGGAAGGCCGGGTGCCATGTGTTTCTCCCAGAGACGGTACGTGTGCGAAAGCAGACCTAGCCTATGTGCTGCACCACGGGTCGCTTTGCAAGGGACGCAGGGCACACCCACCTACGGACGCGACCAGCGGCACATCACAGCCGACGTGAGACAGCCGACCCAAGGGGCGCGGGGCTGTACCGATATGCGGCTACCGCCGCGCGGGCGCGACAAGCCACGACGAAGCCGCACCCGCCGACGCACCGCACCCCCACGGCGCCTACGCCTTGCTGTGCGAGAACAGCTTCAGCACCGGCACCCCCACCTTGTGCCGCGCCCGGGACGCCCAGTCCCGGTGGAAGAACTCCTCCACATAGTGCGGATCGGTCAGCACGATCACCTCGTCCGCGCCCACCTCTTCCACCAGCTTCCGCAGCGCGTCCAGCGGGTGGTCCTCGACCATCCGCCCCTCCGCCGTGCTCCCCGCCGCCCGCAGGGCCGTGAGGGACACGTCCAGCGCCTGCTCGGCCGGCCCCTTCGCCGCATCGCCCTCCGGCGTCTCCCGCTCGCGCGCGGCCTCGTCGAGTTCGCCGAGTGCGATGTCGTCGATGGCCCGCAGCAGGCGGTCCGCCTGGTCGCCGCGCGGCTGGAGCAGCACGTGGAAGGCGACCTGCTCGTCCCCGTGCAAGGTGGTGACGAACTCCACGTCGGCGGACGTCAGGGCCTTCTCGATCATCAGAACGCTTGTGAACACCAGGCGCCTCTTCTCCTTAGAGGGTCGCTTCGACCCTCTGTCCTCCGTGGGGCCCAGCACCCCTGCGGAAACCATCCTGCCCCGTGATCGCACGGGTACTGCCGGATTCAGTTTGCCCGCCGGAAGCTAAGCGGAACGGTTTATTCCGCTGATTTCAGGACCGGCGATAGCGACCGAACAGGAATCCGGCCTCTTCCAGGAGGGACACTAGTTCGAAGCGCCTGGGTACGGCGACACCGGGCCCCCCGGCGATCCGCTGGGCGTCGCCCGCCGTGAGCATCGGGGAGATCGTCAGGCAGAGCTCGTCGAGGACACCCGCGGCGATGAACTGCCCGAGCAGGCGGGGGCCGCCCTCGGTGAGCAGCCGGGTGTGGCCGAGGCCGGCGAGGGCGCGGACCGCGCGGGCGGGGTCGACGCCGGCGCCGTCACCGGCGGCCACCACCCGGGCACCGGCCTCCTCGGCGGCGGCGACACGATCGGCGGCGGCCGCGGCGCCGGTCAGGACGAGCGTGGGCACGAGGGGCGAGGTGAACAGCGGGAGCGAGAAGTCGAGGTCGAGGCTCGCGGTGACGACGGCGACCGCGGCCACCCTGGCCTGGCCCGCCGCGGCCCGGGCAGCGGCGAACTCCGCCCGCTCGCGTACCGGCCGGTACTCCTCCTGCCGTACCGTTTCCGCGCCCACGACGACGACGTCCGCGAGTCCTCGCAGGGTGCCGAAGATCCGCATGTCGGCCGCGCCGGAGATGGGCTGCGACCGCCCGTCGTGCTGACCGGCCCCGTCGAGCGTGGACACCATGTTGGCCCGCAGCCAGACCTCCCGCCCGGCGGACTCGGGATAGGCATAGGCAAGGGCCAGCTCGGCAAGAGTCCACTCCCGATCGACGAGACCGGAACCTGAAGCACCCACCCCGCCGAATGCCGGACCGCCCCCGTCCGCCTCTCCGCCTTCCGGGCCGGAAGCACTCCCCGGCCCCGTCCCTTCGGCCGGACCGCCGGAGGCGCCGGCGCCGTACCCGGGCCCCGCCCCCTCGCCCGGACCGCCGAAGGCACCGACCCCACCGCCCAGCCCCGCCTCCTCGGCCGAACCGCCGGAGGCCTGGGCTGGTGTTTGTTCGGTCACAGGGAACAGGCGTCGCATGTCGTGCAGTGTGGCACGGCAACTAGCATGGGTAACCGTGTCGTCTTCTCCCGCCGCATCCGAGGTCAGCCCCATAGCCGACGTGGCCCCGCTGTCGCTGTGCGCCCGTTCGCCGCACGTCCCCGCGGACCGGCTGGTCGCCGAGATGGTGCCGCCGCCCCGTTTCGACTCGGTCCGCTTCGCCACCTACCTCCCGGACCCGAACCAGCCGAGCCAGACCGAGGCCGTACGGGTTCTGGAGGAGTTCGCCGGCGGTCTCGGCGGGGCGCACGCGGTGGCCGGCGGCAGGCGCGGCCTCTTCGGCTTCGGGAAGGCCAAGGCGGCCAGGGTGCCCGCCGGACCGCGCGGGGTCTATCTCGACGGCGGGTACGGCGTCGGCAAGACCCATCTGCTCGCCTCGCTCTGGCACGCCACCCCGGCCGAGCCCGCACTGAAGGCGTTCGGCACCTTCGTGGAGCTGACCAACCTGGTCGGCGCCCTCGGCTTCCAGCAGACCGTGCAGACCCTCTCCGGCCACCGCCTGCTGTGCATCGACGAGTTCGAACTGGACGACCCGGGCGACACCGTCCTGGTGTCGACGCTGCTCGGCCGGCTGGTGGACGCCGGCGTCGCGCTCGCCGCCACCTCCAACACCCTGCCCGGCAAGCTCGGCGAGGGCCGGTTCGCGGCCGCCGACTTCCTGCGCGAGATCCAGGGTCTGTCGGCCCACTTCCGCGCCCTGCGCATCGACGGCGAGGACTACCGCCACCGCGGCCTGCCCGAGGCGCCGGCGCCGTACTCCGACGAACAGGTGACGAAGGCGGCGTACGCCACCCCGGGCGCCTCGCTCGACGACTTCCCGCACCTCCTGGACCACCTGGCCAAGGTGCACCCCAGCCGGTACGGCGCGCTGACCGACGGCGTGTCGGCCGTCTGCCTGACGGACGTCCGGCCGGTGCCGGACCAGTCGACCGCGCTGCGGCTCGTGGTCCTCGCGGACCGGCTCTACGACCGCGAGGTCCCGGTCCTGGCCTCCGGGATGCCCTTCGACACGCTGTTCAGCGAGGAGATGCTGAACGGCGGCTACCGGAAGAAGTACTTCCGCGCGATATCCCGGCTCACCGCCCTGGCCAGGGACGCCAAGGGGCTCGTGGCCGCCGGCTAGGCCCTGTCGACCGGCTTTTATGTGATCAAGCTCCTCAGGTCAAGAGCCTGATCAGGCCACACCACCGGCGCTTTTCACGCTCTCTTCGGCTCGCAACACCGAGTTAACCCTGCAAACAACTTTGCAGGGTTAACGTGTTTCTTGACCAACCATTGACCTGTGCTTGGTGCACACGAGAGGCGTGAACTGCCGCGAGGGGGGCTCATGTTCCGAGGTACGACGGCCCGGACCGTGCTCTCGCTCCTGGCCGCCGCCCTGCTCGCCGTCCAGTTCTTCGCGCCTACGGCAACCTTCGCAGCCGCGCACACCCTCAGTCACGTCGAGGCCAAAGCCCAGTCCGGGCCGCAGCCCTCGGCGAAGGCCGTGCGTGACGGCTCGCACACCCTCCGCGACCACGGCCGCTGCGGCGAGCCCCCCGGCCCGCCGCCGACCGCCGACCGTCATCGCAGCGCCACCGCCGGCTGGGCGGACGACCGTCCGCCCACCGCGCGGCACACCGAGGCCATACGCGCCTCGGCGCCTCCCACAGCCAGGCACCACCGCACGTCAAGAGCTTCGAGAGCCCACTCACCGGCCACGCTTCAGGTCTTCCGCTGCTGACCGGGCGGGCTCTGCCCCGGCTCTCTCTCCCCCACACAACCGTCGTGCAAGCCCGACGCGCCGCTGTAGCGCGCCAGGAGGAGTCAACACACCATGCAGCCCCTCATCGACAACGCCCGTACGTTCGGACAGCGCCCTGAGGAGTTCGCCGGACTCGCCGAAGGCCAGTCCCCGCAGGTGCTCTTCATCACCTGCTCCGATTCCCGGGTCGTCCCGGCCCTGATCACCGGCGCCCGCCCGGGCGAGCTCTTCGAGCTGCGCACCGCGGGCAACATCGTCCCGCCGTACGCCTCGGTCCACCCCACCAGCGAGGCGGCCACCATCGAGTACGCCGTGGAGGTGCTCGGCGTCCGCGACATCGTCGTCTGCGGGCACTCGCACTGCGGCGCGGTCGGCGCGCTGGTGCGCGGCGACGACCTGACCGCCGTACCCGCCGTCCGGGACTGGCTGGCGAGTGCCGAGCCACGCCCGACCGGGGCGGTCGAGGATCCGGCCGTGGCCGAGGGCGTGCAGAGCCATGTGCTCGCCCAGTTGCTGCGACTGCGCTCGTACCCGTTCGTCGACAGGAAGCTGGCGGAGGGCGAACTGACCCTGCGCGGCTGGTACTACGAGGTCCACACCGGTGCCGTGCGCGAACACCGCGCCGAGACCGACGCGTTCGAGACCCTGTGAGCGTCGCGATGACCAAGTTCCCCCACATCAAGATCCCTTACATACGGCAGGACTTCGCCGCCTCTCTCGTCGTCTTCCTGGTCGCGCTCCCGCTGTGCGTGGGCGTGGCCGTCGCCTCCGGTGTCCCGGCCGAACTCGGCCTGGTCACCGGCATCGTGGGCGGTCTCGTCACCGGGATGCTGCGCGGCAGCAGCCTTCAGGTGTCGGGACCGGCCGCCGGCCTGACCGTGCTCGTCTTCGAGGCGGTGCGGGAGTTCGGGCTGCCGCTGCTCGGGGTGATCGTGCTGGCCACCGGCGTCCTGCAGATCACCATGGGCGTCCTGAAGCTGGGGCGCTGGTTCCGGGCCATCTCGGTCTCGGTCGTCGAGGGCATGCTGGCCGGAATCGGCCTGGTGCTGATCGCCGGCCAGCTGTACCCGGCGCTCGCCGCCAAGGCCCCCGAATCGGGCCCCGGCAAGGTCGCCGGGCTGCCCG
Organism: Streptomyces sp. NPDC058457; assembly: GCF_042720695.1. Classification (NCBI taxonomy): domain Bacteria; kingdom Bacillati; phylum Actinomycetota; class Actinomycetes; order Kitasatosporales; family Streptomycetaceae; genus Streptomyces; species Streptomyces sp. NPDC058457. Next base: position 8,515 of record NZ_JBHXLU010000034.1, read on the forward strand.
GGGCGTTTCTGGACGCCCTCGGGGACGGCGGGGCGCTGGCCTCGCTGGCCCTCGGCGCGGGCACGATCGCGGTCCTGGTGCTGTGGAAGTACGCCCCGGCGAAGCTGCGGACGGTCCCCGGACCGCTGGCCGCCGTCGGCCTCGCCACCCTGGCCGCCTTCTCGCTGAGCCTTCCCGTGGCCACCGTCGAGGTGCACGGGCTGCTGGGTTCCGTCCAGCCGCCGCCGCTGAGCGCCTTCGGCGAACTGGCGAGCGTCGGGCTGATCGGCACGATCGTCGCGTTCACGCTGATCGCGTCCGCCGAGTCGCTGTTCAGCGCGGCGGCCGTGGACCGGCTGCACGACGGTCCGCGCACCAGGTACAACCAGGAGCTGATCGCCCAGGGCGCGGGCAACGCACTCTGCGGGGTGCTCGGCGCGCTGCCGATGACCGCGGTGATCGTGCGCAGCGCGGCCAACGTCCAGGCGGGCGCCCGCACCAAGGCGTCCCGGGTGCTGCACGGCGTCTGGCTGCTGCTGTTCGCGGCCCTGCTGCCGGGAGTACTGGGCTGCATACCGATCCCGGCGCTCGCCGGAATCCTGGTCTACTCGGGCGCCAAGCTGATCCCGGTGCGGGCACTGGCCGTGCTGTGGCGCGAGCACCGGGGCGAGGCACTCATCCTCGTCGTCACGGCGGTGTCGATCGTCGCGGTGAGCATGTTCGAGGGCGTCCTGATCGGGCTCGCCCTGTCGATCGTCAAGACGGCATGGGAGGCCTCGCACCTGAAACTGGAGGTCGTCGACAAGGGCTCCGGGCCGGTCGACGCCTATCTGTCGGGCAACGCGACCTTCCTGCGGCTGCCGAAGATCCTCGACAGTCTGGAGGCGCTGCCCCAGGACCGCCCGATCCGGGTGGACCTCTCCGGGCTGCACCACCTCGACCACGCCTGCCGGACCGCGCTGGAGAGCTGGGCCGAGCGGCACAGCGACGCGGGCACCGAGCCGGTGAAGGTCACGGCAGCCTGAGCCATGACCACCCGGTCACGACCTCTCGGCCAAGCCCCCTCGGTCACGGCCGCCTGAACCGGCGGCCGCCCCGGGCCGGGGGGGGGCAGCCCCGCCGCCACCCCGGGCCGCCCACCCGCCCGGCGGAGTGTAAAAGAAAAACACA
>NZ_JBHXLU010000034.1:9673-30853 GCF_042720695.1 Streptomyces sp. NPDC058457
TGCTTCTTTTGTTTATATTTCACCGCCTGAGCCATGACCCCCGGGTAACGACCTCTCGCCCAAGCCCCCTGGGACACGGCCGCCTGACCGGGGGGCCGCCCCGGGCCGGGGTGCGGCCGCCCCTGGGCACCCCGGCCCGGACCTGCTCCCCGGCGGCCGTGGCCCCGACCCTCCAAACGGGCATATCGTGTCAGCAACAGACATACCGGACCTCTTTACCTGGGGGTCGTGATGGTTCAGGAACTGCTGGTCGCGGTGGTGGCGGCGCTGTGCTTCGGCGCGCTGTACCTGGCCGCCGGTGCGCGGGTCGTCAAGCAGTACGAGCACGGCGTGCTGTTCCGGCTCGGCCGGGTCACGGGTGACGTACGGACACCCGGCTTCAATCTGGTGATCCCGTTCGTGGACCGGCTGTACAAGGTCAACCTGCAGATCGTCACGCTGCCGGTCCCCGCCCAGGAGGGCATCACCCGCGACAACGTCACCGTGCGCGTGGACGCGGTCGTCTACTTCCGGGTGGTCGACGCGGTGAGCGCGCTGGTCAAGGTCGAGGACTACAAGTTCGCCGTCTCGCAGATGGCCCAGACCTCGCTGCGCTCCATCATCGGCAAGAGCGACCTGGACGATCTGCTCTCCAACCGCGAGAAGCTCAACCAGGGCCTGGAGCTGATGATCGACAGCCCGGCCGTGGGCTGGGGCGTGCAGGTGGACCGGGTCGAGATCAAGGACGTGTCCCTGCCGGACACGATGAAGCGCTCGATGGCCCGCCAGGCCGAGGCAGACCGGGAGCGCCGGGCCCGGATCATCAACGCCGACGCCGAACTCCAGGCCTCCCGGAAGCTTGCCGAGGCGGCCCAGCAGATGGCCGCCACCCCGTCGGCCCTGCAACTGCGACTGCTGCAGACGATCGTGGCGGTGGCCGCCGAGAAGAACTCCACCCTGGTCCTGCCGTTCCCGGTGGAGCTGCTGCGGTTCCTGGAGCGGGCCGGCCGGCAGCAGCCGGGGCCGAACGGCGAGACCCCGGCCGGCATCACCGAGAGCACCCTGCGGACAGGGCCGCCGCCCGGGTGACCCGGCCAGGCGCCGCCCGCCGCGCCACCCTGGAAATTCGGACATTCCGACCTACGTTCATAGGGTGATCCGACTAGCACGCCGTCTTGCCGGTACGACCGCCGTCTGCGTCGCCCTGGGCGCCGCGCTCGCTGCCTGTGGCACCACCGAGGCACCCCACCCCGGCCCCCCGGCCCCCGCCAGGGCCTCCTCCTCCGCCACCCCGCCGCCCACGCTCACCCCCGGCCCCGGCGGTGCGGCGCCCGTCTTCATGAACGGTCCGCGCACCCTGGGCAAGACCGTCGCCCTCACCTTCGACGCCGACATGACCGCCGACCAGGGGCCGCGCGCGGCCGCGGGCGAGCACTTCGACAACCCGGCGCTGATCGCGACCCTGCGCAGGCTGCAGGTGCCGGCCACGATCTTCATGACCGGCCGTTGGGCCGACGAGTACCCGGCGCAGGCCCGTTCCCTCGGCCGCGACCCGCAGTTCGAGGTCGCCAACCACTCCTACAGCCACTACGCCTTCACCGGCGACTGCTACGGCCTGCCGACCGTCTCCGCCGCGAACATGAAGTCGGACGTGGAGCGCGCCTACGCCGCGCTGCTGCGTGCCGGGGTACCGCACCCGATGCCGTACTTCCGGTTCCCCGGCGGCTGTTACGACCGGCAGGCGCTGCGCGCGGTCGGCGCGCTCGGGGTCACCGCGGTGCAGTGGGACGTGGTGAGCGGGGACGCGTTCGCGACGGACGCCGACGCGGTGACCAAGCAGGTGCTGGACGGGGTGAAGCCCGGTTCCGTGGTCGTCATGCACTGCACCCGCAGCGCCGCCCCGACCACCGAGCAGGTGGTGCGGACCGTCGTACCGGAGCTGCGCAAGCGGGGCTTCCGGTTCGTGAAGGTGTCCGAGCTGATCGGGGAGACGCCCGGTCACCGGTGACCGTCCTACGCTGGAGGCATGAGCGACGAGGGTTACTGCACGACCACCGGGGCAGCGAAGCCGCCGACGGCGGAGGGTCCGCCGTATGCGGAGTGTGTGCCGTATGCGGAGTGTGTGCTGTGCCGGGAGCCGACGGAGTACCCGGAGTCGTACAAGGGCATCACCATGTGTCCGCGCTGTGAGTGGCAGGAGGCGCAGCGGAGCGCCTGTTCAGGGTGAGCGGCGGCCGTTGAGGGCGCAGGCCAGGGAGAAGGCCGCGGTGGTGAGCAGGGCCGCCGCGGCCACCGGCAGCGGGGAGACCGGGATCCGGCCGGACTCCGAGCCGGTGACCAGGCCGCTGACCGCCGCGTGCGCCGGGGAACCCGCGACCACCGTCGAGAGCAGGGCGGCCAGCAGCATCGTGGGCACCGCCCGGCCCGGCGAGCGCAGCAGCGGCCGGTTGGTGAGCGCGCCGACGGCGCTGCCGAGCAGCGCGCAGGCGAGGGTCGCGAGGAGACCGGCGGCGCCGGCCCGCAGGGGTGGTACGGGGAGCCGGTGGTCGTTGGTGGCGTGCCGGCTGATCACCGTCACGACGAGGGTGGCCGCGGTGCCGAGCAGGCCGGCGGCGAAGAAGGCGGTGAGCAGGGCGGCCAGATGGGTCCTGGCCGGGCCGCGCGCCGCGGTGACGCAGGCGCGGGCGGCCGGCGGTTCGCCGGTGACACAGATCCGTACCAGCCAGGCGGCCACCGGCAGCAGCGCGGCGGCCGTGTACCCGAGCGAGTCCAGCACCGGCTGTCCGCTCTGCACGCCCACGCCCAGGAACACGGCGTACAGGATCACCGGGGGCAGCCAGCGCTGGGAGCGCAGGAGGAGAGCGGTCTGGTAGCGGAGGAGTCCGGTCATGGCCGGTCTTTCTCGTCCGGTCGGACGTCCGGGGGACTGACGGAGACCACATGCCAAGGCGGGTGGGCCGTGAGGAGGGCACGCAGCACCACGTCCGAGTGGGACGCGGGAACCGTAAGACGGTAGGTACCGGGGGCCGGTTCCTCGGCCGAGGCCGCCGTGCGGGTCGCGTCGGCGGGCAGCCGGCCGCCGGCCGGGCCCCGAACGGTGACGAGGGTGAGCGGGCCGACGGGTGAAGGCGCCTGGTCGGTACGGGGTCTGAGGGCGCCGTCGACGACCTGGTGGACCGCGTCGGGCACGCCCGCGAGGCGCCGGGGATCATGGTCGACGAACACGACGGCACCCCCGGCGGCGGTGCGTTCGGCGACGGCCCGCTCCAGTTCGGCGCGGGCCTCGGCGTCGAGGCCGGTCCAGGCCTCGTCGAGGACGAGGAGTTCGGGGTCGGCGAGCAGCGCCTGGGCAACCGCGACCTTCTGGCTGGTGCCCTTGGAGAGCTGGGCCATGGGTGTGGCCGCGTAGGCCGCGGCGCCGAACCGCTCCAGCCAGTTCGCTGCGCGGGCGGCGGCCGACCGGCGGGAGAGGCCGTGCACGGTGCCGAGGTGGGTGAGGTAGCCGGAGGGGGTGAAGGGGAGGGCCGAGGGGAAGCGCTCGGGCACGTACGCGGTGCGGGGGCGGCCGGTGATACGGCCCTCGGTGGGGGTGTCTATGCCGGCGACGAGGCGGAGCAGGGTGGACTTGCCGGTGCCGTTCGCTCCCTCCACGCGGGTGAGGGAGCCGGGGGTGATGGTGAGGTCGACGCCTCTTAACACCCAGGGGCCGCGTATGCCGTAGCGGCGGCCTACGCGGGCCAGTTCAAGATCACGGTGCATGGGGTCATTGTGGAGCGGGATCGGGGTGGTGGGTTGCGGTTGTGCGCGGACCGCAGGTGCGTGGGGGCTGTTCGCGCAGTTCCCCGCGCCCCTTATAGGTTGGTGCAGTGAGCGCTCCCTTCCAGGTCTCGGCGAACAGCCGGGACGAAGCACCCCAGTTTGTGCTGCCCCTTGTCGTGCGGATAGAGAAGTCGGCTCCCCCGGCCCGCACCGACGCACTCGAAACAGCCGCTCGGGCTGTCCTGACCCTGCTCAGTGACCCGCGGGCGCTCGGCGACGGGGAGTGGGCTCAGGCCGTGCGGGACTGGGAGGACGCGCGGATCCGGAAGGTCGTGCGGCGGGCGCGCGGGGCCGAGTGGCGGCGGGCCGGGGAACTGCCCGGGATCACCCTCACGGGGAAGTCCGCCGAGGTACGGGTGTTTCCGCCCGTTCCCCTGGACGGGTGGCCCAAGGAGCTGGCCAAGTTGCAGGTGTCCGGGACCGAGTTGGACGATCCGGAGCCGCCCGTGGGCGCCGACAGGGCCGGGCCCGTGCTGTGGCTGAACCCGGAGCTGGAGATGTCGGCCGGCAAGGCGATGGCGCAGGCCGGGCACGGGGCCCAACTGGCCTGGTGGGCGCTGTCGGAGGCGGAGCGGGACGCCTGGCGCGACGCCGGGTTCCCGCTCGCCGTACGGACCGCCGATCCGGCCGAGTGGCGTCAACTGACGGACAGCGGGCTGCCGTTGGTCCGGGACGCCGGGTTCACCGAGATCGCGCCGGGCAGCTGCACGGTGGTCGCGGACCATCCCGCGCTCCGGGGCTAGGGGCTGTCAGTCGGTGTCGGCGCCCCGGTAGGCGTACATGTCGGCGAGGAACTTGCGGCGCAGGGCGGGGACCTTGCCGGTCACGCTGAAGAAGCTGCGGGTGGCGAAGAGGGCGAGGCGGCCGGTGACGGGCCGGTAGAGCGGGTCGTCGCCGCTGGTGCCGTTGTTGTCGAGGGACTCGGCGACGCGGGTGAAGCCGTAGGGGATCATCTTCGCCTCGTAGTCGCCGATCGCGGTGAGCAGCGGTTTGTCGCCGCGGGCGGCGGCGGTCAGTTCCCGGCAGAGCAGCGAGGCGTCGCGCAGCGCGGTGTTGGCGCCGACGCCCTGGCCCGGGGTCATGGTGTGGATGGCGTCGCCGAGCAGGGTGACGGTGGTCGTCGGCCACGGCTCGACGGGGACCGAGGTGGCGATCTTCAGCGGGAACGCGGCCGCCGGGTCGGACAGTTCGAAGATCCTGCGCAGGTCCGGGTGCCAGTTGCGGGTCACTCCCAGGACCGTGTCGACGAGCTGCTTGCCGCGCTGCCGGGCCGTGTCCTCGGGGAAGTGGTCGTGGGAACTCCACACGGACAGGTTGATGTAGTCGTGGGTGTTGTCGAACCGCAGGCCCGACCAGCCGGCCGGCAGGGCCTTGTCGGCGGGGTTCTTGGGCCGGCCCTCGGCGTCCCATTTGAACTCCATGACGTGCAGCATGCCGATGAGGCCCTTGGTGCCGAAGATCAGCGAGAGTCCGTTGAGCACCTCGTCCGACAGCAGTGCGCGGGTCTCGGGCGTGAGTGCGGTCCTGGTGGCCACGGCCGTGATCCCGGTGTCCCTGATCTCCGCGTGCGGAAGGTACTGCCGGCGTACGGCGGAGCGGGTTCCGTCGGCGGCGACCAGGACGTCACCGGTCGCGGTGGTGCCGTCGGCGAAGTGGGCGGTGACCCTGCCGTCCGGGTGCTGCTCGTAGCGGGTGAACTCCTTGCCGTAGTGCACGACGTCGTCCATGCCGGTGAAGAGCACCTGGCGCAGGGTCGAGCGGGACACGGAGCGTTCGCTGTTCACCTCGTCGGCGGCCTCGGGCAGCTCGATCGTGGCGGTGGTGCGGTTCGACTGGGTGAGCACGTTGAAGTACCGGGGGTCCCGGGCACAGGTGTCGACGAACGTGCTGAAGAGCCCTGGCGGCAGGCACTCGTGCAGGGCACGGCTGCCGGTGGGGTCGATGCCGACCCGGTAGCCGTACAGGCCGTCGCTCCGGGAGCCGTAGCGCTCGTACACCGCGACGGAGACGCCGGCCTCCTTCAGACCGTGCGCCAGGCACATCCCGCCGGTGCCGCCGCCTATGACCAAGACGTGCATGACGATCACTTTCCTCGATGTTCATGTGTCTCGATTTTCGAGACACATAAGCTTGAACATGGAGATACTCGATTGTCAAACCATCCACCCTGACCTCGGATCTTTTACCTTTCCTTGGAAACTTTGCCGTTTGTTTGAACACCGCTGCCGCCCCACCCGTACGTCCTGGCACTGAACCAGCGACACGGGGAGGCATCCCTTGCGGCGTTTCAACGGAACGGCCCTGATCATGGCGGCCATGGCCACCACGCTCGGCGCGCTCGCCTACCCCGTGTGGTCGTACGCCGACCGCTCGGGCACCGGGCAGGCGAATGTGGCGGCGGGCACCGTGGCGACTCAGTGGGGTCCGTTGACCGCCGCCGACCGGGACCTGATCGTGCGGGTCCGGCTGGCCGGGCTGTGGGAGCTGCCGGCCGGGCAGCAGGCCATCCAGCGGGCGCCGAGCACGGCGATCAAGGAGGCCGGCGACCACCTGATCGTGGGCCACACCGACCTCGACAAGCGGGTCCGGATCATCGCGGCGCAGCTGGGCGTCGAGCTGCCCAACGTGCCGAACGAGCAGCAGCAGGGCTGGCTCGACGAGATGTCGGCGGCGACCGGCTCGGAGTACGAGTACAAGTTCGTGAACCTGCTGCGGGCCGCGCACGGCAAGATCTTCCCGGCGATCGGTACGGTGCGGAACACCACCCGCAACACCCTGGTACGGCAGCTGGCCTCGGACGCCAACCAGACCGTGCTCGACCACATCACGATCCTGGAGAAGACCGGCAAGGTCGACTTCGACGCCATCGCCAACGAGATCGCCAACGCGGCCACGGCCAGCCCGACCGGCCCGGCCGCGCCGGTCCCCGGGCAGGTGGTGCCCTCCGCCCCGGCCGCGCAGGCCAGCGGCAACGTACAGACCTCGTCCAAGCCCTCCCCCGGCGCGCCGGGCACGGTGAACACGGCTCGCCCGGACCCCACGGACTCGCTCGGCCTGCTCGGCCAGTAGCCGAAGAGCTCCCCGGAGCGCGACCCCGAACCTCAAATGTTGCTCTGAAGCGGCAGGCAGCACGGTTCGCGGGCGCGCTCCGGGGCCATACCCCCCTCACTCGAAGCAGCAGGGGGGACGGCCATGGCCTTGGAGCGGCTGGGAACGGGCATCGGCTGGCGGCCGGAGATCGCGGACGCCGTGGAGCGCATGCCGGGCATCGACTGGGTCGAGGTCGTGGCCGAGAACACCTGCCCGGGTCACCTCCCCGAGTCGCTGCGGCGGCTGCGCGAACGCGGGGTGACGGTCGTGCCGCACGGCGTCTCGCTGGGTCTCGGCGGCGCGGACCGCCCGGACGAGGACCGGCTCGCCGCACTCGCCGAGCGGGTGGCGGCGCTGGGCTCGCCGCTGGTCACCGAGCACATCGCGTTCGTCCGCGCGGGCGGCCCGCGCACGGTGTCGCCCGTCCTGGAAGCGGGCCATCTGCTCCCCGTCCCCCGCACCCGGGACGCCCTCGACGTGCTCTGCGAGAACGTCCGGATCGCCCAGGCCGCACTGCCCGTGCCACTCGCCGTCGAGAACATCGCCGCACTCGTCTCGTGGCCGGGCGAGGAGATGACCGAGGGGCAGTTCCTGTACGACCTCGTGGACCGCACCGGGGTACGGCTGCTGATCGACGTGGCGAACCTGCACACCAACCACGTCAACCGGGGTGAGGACCCGGCCGAGGCGCTCGCCGAACTCCCCGTCGAGGCCATCGCCTACGTCCATGTCGCGGGCGGCTCCGAGCGGGACGGCGTCTGGCACGACAGCCACGCCCAGCCGGTGCCCCCTGCGGTCCTGGACATCCTGACCGGCCTCGCGTCCCGGGTGGCGCCGCCGGGTGTGCTGCTGGAGCGGGACGAGAACTTCCCGGAACCGGCCGAGCTGGAGCGGGAGCTCGCGGCGATCCGGGCGGCCGTGGCGGCGGGGGGTGCGGTGGCCGGCGGGCAGTGGGAGCCCTCGCCCACGGCGACCGCGCCCGAGGTCCCCGACGCCACCCGGCAGCGGGTCGGGCTCGCACAGGCCGCGGTGCTGTCCTCGCTGGTCGCGGGGACACCGGTGCCGGAGGGGTTCGACCGGGTGCGGATGGGGGTGCAGGCGCGGGCACTGGCGGCGAAGCGGGCGGACGTGGTGGCGAAGGTGGCGCCGGAGCTGCCGGAGATCCTGGGGGCGGGTTACCGGGCGGCGTTCCTGGCGTATGCGCAGGAGCGGCCGATGACGGGGGGCTACCGGCGGGACGCGCTGGAGTTCGCGGGGGTGCTGCTGGGGGCAGGGCGGCCTACGGACAAGGTTTCTCACCGGCGACTGGAGCAGTGGTGGCTGGAGCGGGCGGGGTCGGCACCTCGGCGATCGCTTGCCCGGAGGGTGCTGCTGCGGCGGGGGTAGCGGCCGGGGGGGTGGGGACGCTCACCGGCGCTGGCCGGGTGCCGCAGGACACGGCTGGACAGCGCCCCGTCAGGGGCGCGGGGAACTGCGCGGCCAGCCCCCACCGGCCCGCACCCGAGGTCCGGCCGAAGCTCCCCGTCGGTAATATGCCAACCCCGCGCGGCGAAGCCCCACCGTGCGGTGCAGGAGGCATCATGCGCGCGCGACCCCGACCCCCCGTCCAGGGACGAGGCATATTCAGCGGTACCTCGCTGATCATCGTCTGTCTCGCGGCGACCCTCGCCGCCCTGGTGTTCCCGATCTGGTCGTACGCCGACCGCTCGGACCCGACCGGCTCGGTGAACGTGCTCAGCGCCCAGACCGTGTCGACGGCGTACGGCCCGCTGTCCGCGCAGGACCGGGACTTCATCGTCAAGGTCCGGCTCGCCGGGCTCTGGGAGCTGCCGGCCGGGGAGATGGCGGAGGAGAAGGGCACCACGGCGGCCGTACGGACGGCCGGGCAGCACCTCGTCGACGGGCACACCTCCCTCGACGCCCACGTCCGCACCGTCGCCACCCAGCTCGGCGTGCCGATCCCGAACGGGCCCAACGCCCAGCAGCAGCAGTGGCTCGCCACCCTGAGCGCCGCGCAGGGGCAGGACTTCGACCGGGAGTTCGCGAACATCGTGCGGCTGGCCCACGGCCGGGTCTTCTCCGTGGTCGCCCAGGTCCGCGCCGCCACCCAGAACACACTGGTCCGCGACCTCGCCGACGATGCCAACACCACCGTCCTCGACCACATCAAGGTCCTGGAGGCGACGGGCTACGTCGACTTCGCCACGCTGGCGCAGCAGTTGGCCATCACGCCCTCCCCCGTGGCCTCGCCGCCCGTCGTCGCCCCCGCCGACGCGACCCCGGTCGCGGCGGCGCCGGCACCCGCGGCGTCGCCGTCCTCGACGTACACGCTGCCGCCCGCCACCGCCAGTCCCGAGCCGACGTCCCAGAACCCCTGACCTGCAGGGGAAGCGGAACGTCACATACCGACAACACTCGGTCCGGAATGTGAACAGGGCATGGCGGTGGCCAGGCCGCTGGCATAGAAACGTGTCATGTTCTGGGTCCTTCTCCTGCTCCTGGCCTGGGCCGTCGCCGGCACCGCCTGCACCCGGTTGTGCCTGGCCGCCGTACGGACGGCGGTCGTCGACGCGGACGCGGGCCGGGGACACGATCTGACGCTGTACGAGGCCGCGTTCCTGTCCGGCGGGCCCGCGCGGGTCGCCGATCTGACGCTGGTGTCCATGGCCAGGCAACGGCGGCTGCTGCTGGCCCACACCGGCTGGGCGACCGTCGTGGACCCGCGGGGGCGGGACGAGATGGAGCGGTCGGTGATAGGGGCCATCGGGCCCGAGGGGCAGTCGCGGATAGCGCCGGTGCGCTCGGCGGCCGCCGACACGGACGCCGTGCGGAGTCTCGGCGAGGGGCTGGTGCGGGCGGGGCTCGCGGTGCCCGACGCGGCGGCGCGGACCACGGTCGCGTCCGGTGTCCGGCAGGTCCGGGCCGCCGCACTGGCGGTCCTCGGGCTGGGCGTCGCCGCGCTCACGCTGCCCGCCCCGACCGAGATGCCGCGCGACCTGGTCGCGGTCTGGTTCGCGCTGCCCCTCGCCCTGACGCTGAGCTGCCTGGCCATCGCCCGGGTCGAGGTGCACCCGTACTCGCGGTGGGCCTCCCCAGCCGGGCAGCGGCTGCTCGGCGTGCTGCACCGGCGGGTGAACCGCACGGCCGACGACCACTCGCTGCTGACGTCCGTCGCGGTACGCGGCATCCGCGCGATCGGCGAGCCGGAGCTGCGTGCGGCCTTCGCACACCGGGACCAGCTCCCGCGGGAGTGAGCGGGGGCGCATAGGGGGCAATGCGCCGACACCGGCCCGATGGTGCTTGCCTTCGCCGACAACCGGTCGAAATATCCCTTTTATTGCTGCCGTGCAGTCGCTGCGGTGCCTTGCCGCCACGCCACCGCAGCCGTGCACCGAAGGGATACGCCATGAGAGCCCCCGCCCTGTACTCGGCAGCCGGGTCCCTGATCCTGACCACCCTGGCCGCAGCCCCGGCCGGGAGCGCCCCCCGCGTGCCGGACACGACCGCGGCCGAACTGCGCGGCACCGCCGTGGCCGCCGCGCGGGCGCGCGCGGAGGGCATCGACTTCGGCCGGTGCGCCGCCGACCTGGAGGCGCCGGACACCTTCCGGTGCGGCACGGTGACCGTCCCGCTGGACTACGCGCACCCGGACGGCAAGCAGATCAAGCTGACCGTCAGCCGGGTGGTGGCCACCCACAAGGACCCGCACAACAGCAAGCGCAAGGTGCCCCGGCAGGGCGTCCTGGTCTACAACCCGGGCGGCCCGGGCGCCTCCGGCATGATCTTCCCGATGATCGGCGTGCTGCCCGAGTGGAAGCGCATCGCCGCCGCCTACGACCTGGTCGGCTACGCCCCGCGCGGCGTCGACCGCTCCGCCCCGCTGTCCTGCGTCGACCCCAAGCACTTCTTCAAGGCGCCGTCGCAGTCGCCGACGCATCCCTCCGCGTCGTACAAGAAGGCACGGATCAAGGAGGCGAAGGCATACGCGCAGGGCTGCCTCAAGCGCTCCGGGAGCAGGCTGCGCCACTACACCTCGCTCAACAACGCCCGGGACCTGGACGTACTGCGCGCGGCGCTCGGCGAGGACCGGCTGACCTTCATGGGCGCCTCGTACGGCACCTACTTCGGCGCGCTGTACGCGACCCTCTTCCCCTCGCACGTACGGCGGATGGTGCTGGACTCGGCGGTGAACCCGGACCCCGAGCGGATCTGGTACCGGGACAACCTGGAGCAGTCGGCCGCGTTCGAGGGCCGCTGGGCGGACTTCCGGGACTGGATCGCCAAGCACGACGACGTGTACGGGCTCGGTGACACGGCCGCGAAGGTGCAGGCGAGTTACGACAAGGCGAGCAGGCGGCTGGCCAAGAAGGCGGCCGGCGGGAAGGTCGGGCCGGGGCAGTTGCAGGGCGCGTTCCTGTCGGCCGGGTACTACGACGACTACTGGCCCAGCCGGGCGGAGGCGCTGTCGAAGTTCCTCAGGGGGGACGCCAAGCCGCTGGTCCGGCTGGCGGCGCCGGTGACGGAGACGGCCGCCGAGGCGGAGAACGGCAACGCCGTCTACACGGCCGTCGAGTGCAACGACGCCCCCTGGCCGAGGAACTTCGCCACCTGGGACCGGGACAACACCCGGCTCGCCCGCGTGGCGCCCTTCGAGACCTGGGACAACGCCTTCATGAACCTGCCGTGCGCCTACTGGCCGGTGCCCCGGCAGAAGGCCCTCGACGTACGGACGGGCCCAGGTGAGCTGCCGCCGACGCTCATCCTGCAGGCCGAGCGGGACGCGGCCACGCCGTACGCGGGCGCGCTGGAGATGAACCGGCGGCTGGCCGACTCGGTACTGGTGACCGAGCGGGACGCGGGCACGCACGGCATCGGCGGCGGCCCCAACAAGTGCGTGAACGGCTACCTGGAGGCCTACCTGCTGGAGGGCAGGCTCCCGGACCGGCGCGCCTCCTGTGCGGGCCACCGTGAGCCGAAGCCGGCGGCCGACCATGTCCGGCGGAAGAACCTGCGGGACTCCCTGAAGGGCAAGGCCGGCCAGCGCTGACGACCGGTCAGGCGAGGCCCGCGACCAGCTCCGCGATGTCCTTGCGGCGGCCCGTGTAGAACGGGACCTCCTCGCGGACGTGCATCCGGGCCTCGGAGGCACGCAGGTGGCGCATGAGGTCGACGATGCGGTACAGCTCGTCGGCCTCGAAGGCCAGCAGCCACTCGTAGTCGCCGAGCGAGAACGAGGCGACCGTGTTGGCGCGCACGTCCGGGTAGCCGCGGGCCATCTTGCCGTGGTCGGCGAGCATCCGGCGGCGGTCCTCGTCGGGCAGCAGGTACCAGTCGTACGACCGCACGAACGGGTACACGCTCACGTAGTTGCGCGGGGTCTCGTCGGCGAGGAACGCCGGGATGTGCGAGCGGTTGAACTCGGCGGGGCGGTGCAGCGCCATGTTCGACCAGACCGGCGTCAGGGCACGGCCGAGCCTGGTGCGGCGGAAGAGGTTGTACGCCTCCTGCAGCTGGTCGCTGGTCTCGGCGTGCCACCAGATCATCAGGTCGGCGTCGGCGCGCAGCCCGGAGAGGTCGTAGGTGCCGCGGACGGTCACGTCCTTGGCGGCGAGCTGGTCGAACAGCTCCTGGACCTCGTCCGCGTAGCCGGCACGGTCCTCGGGCAGCACGTCCTTCAGCTTGAAGACCGACCACAGGGTGTAGCGGATGACCTCGTTGAGGTCCTTGGCCAGCTTGCCCTTGTTCGGGATCCTGCCGGACTCGGTGGTGGGGGCGTCGTCACTCATGGTCCCTATTCTCCCGCTCCGCCGTGCAGGCTCTGCACCGGGTTGGCCGTCAGCTCCTCGACGCCGGCGAGGTCGCCCGCCAGCTGGTCCACCGCGGCGTACGCGCTCGCGATGCAGGCGGGGATGCCCACGCCGTCGTACTGCGCCCCGCACACCGCGAGGCCCGGCAGCTTGCCGACGTGCTCGCGGACGCGGGCCACGCGCGCGTGGTGGCCGACCGGGTACTGGGGAAGGCCGTCGGTCCAGCGGGTGACGCGGGTGGCGACGGGGGCCGCGTCCAGGCCGGTGGCCGCGTGCAGGTCGTGCCGGGAGAGGTCGACGAGGCCGGCGTCCTCGCGACCGAGGACCGCGGTCTCGCCGTACCGGCCGACCGAGGTGCGCAGGACGACGACGTCCGGGTTCTCGTCGGCGATCCAGCCCCACTTCTGGGAAGCGAAGGTGGAGGCCTTGATGGTGCGGCCGTCGACGGGCGGGACGAGGAAGCCGCTGCCCTCGGGGAGGGCGAGGTCGGCGCGGCGGTAGGCGAGGGTGACCAGGGCCATCGAGGCGTACTCGACGGCGGACAGTTCGGCCGCGGCGGCGGGCACCTCGGCGCGCAGCAGGGTGGCGGCGACGGGCGCCGGAACGGCGACGACCACGGCGTCGGCGTGCAGGACCCGGTCACCGGCGACGATGCGCCAGGCGGTGCGCGAACCGTCGGCGTCCGGCGTGCGGGAGCCGTCGCGGTCGGCCGCGTCCGCCCGGTCGGCCCGCACCCGGCGCAGCTCCGTCACGGGCGCGCCGGTGACGATCTCGCCGCCGCGGGCCCGGACCGACTCGGCCACCGCGAGCGGCAGGGTGCCGACGCCGCCCTCGATACCCATGAAGACCGGCCCGGTCTGCCGGCCCGCGACCGCCCTGGCCTGGATCTCGCGGACGGCCTCCGTCAGCGAGTCGTGGGTCCTGGCCGCCTGGTAGAGCTGCGGGACCGCCGAGCGCAGCGAGATGCGGTACGCGTCGCCCGCGTAGACCCCGCCGAGCAGGGGCTCGACCAGCCGGTCGACGACCTCCCGGCCCAGCCGGGCGGCCACGTACTCCCCCACCGCAACGTCGTCGCCGACCTCGGTACGGGGCAGGTCGGCGTCGCGCTCGATACGGGCGATGCCCTCGTCGGACAGCACCCCGGACAGTGCGGCGGCGGTGCCGGGGACGCCCATGACATGGCCCTTGGGCATGGGGCGCAGGGCGCCCCGGGTCCAGATGGAGGCGGAGGCGGTGGCCGGCGGCTGGAGCCGCTCGCCGAGGCCGGCCTCGCGCGCCAGGGCGACCGCCTCGGGCCGGCGGGCCAGCATCGACTCGGCGCCCAGGTCGACCCGCACGCCCGCGATCTCGCCGGGCAGCAGCTTGCCGCCGACTCTCTCCGACGCCTCCAGCACGGTCACGCGCGCGCCGCGCTCCAGCAGCCGGTGCGCCGCGGCCAGCCCCGCGATCCCGGCTCCGATGACGACGACCTGCCCCGTGCCCGTACCCGTTGCGCTCATGAACCCCACTCTCTCAGACCTCACCGACGCTCCCGCCCGGGCCCGGTGACCGGCACGCGTCCGGACCGTGACCGCATCGGGACCCGCGCCGCCAAACGTCCCGCCCCGCCCCGGCGTCGAAGGAAGGTCAGTCATCACGACCCCCGGGGGGAACCATGCGCCATCCCGTACGACCCGCCCTCGCCGGCCTCCTGCTCTCCGCCGCCCTCGTCCTCACCGGATGCGGGGCGAACGACAGCGCCGACGGAGGCTCCGCGAGCGATGCCAAGGCCGGTGTGAACAGCGCGGCCCAGGAGGCGGCGGGCTCGGCAGGCGCCAAGGACAGCGGCAGCGGGACCGGCCGGACGACGCCCGATCTCACGGTGAACCGGATCATCCGCACCGCCTCGCTGACCGTGCAGGTCAAGGACGTGCCCAAGGCCCTCGACGAGGCCCGCACCGCGGCGGAGGACGCCGGCGGCTACGTCGGCAACGAGACCACCAGCCGGGACGCGGAGGGCAACGAACGCACCCGGGTGGTCCTCCGGGTCCCCACCGGGAAGTACGACGAGGTGCTCACCGGCCTCCAGGGCGCGGGCAAGCTGATCGACCGCACCGCGAAGGCGCAGGACGTCACCGACCAGGTGGTCGACGTGGACAGCCGGATCAAGTCGCAGCGGGCCAGCGTGGCCCGGGTCCGCGAGCTGATGGACCGGGCCTCCAAGCTCAGTGACGTGGTCACCCTGGAAGGGGAGTTGAGCAGCCGGGAGGCAGACCTGGAGGCGCTGCTCGCCCGGCAGGCGTCCCTGAAGGACCGCACGAGCATGGCCACGATCACGCTGTCCCTCACCCGGACGCCGGTGGCGAAGGCCGCGAAGGACGACAGCCCGGGGTTCGTGGACGCCGTGTCCGGCGGCTGGCACGTCTTCGTCACCATGCTCCGCTGGATCGCCCTGGCCCTGGGCGCGGCCCTGCCGTTCGCGGCGCTGGCGGCCGTGGCGGCGCTGCTGTGGTGGAAGCTCGTACGCAGGCGTCGTACCCCCGCCCAGCCCGGCAGCGAGACCTGAGCGAGCCCGAAATGCCCGCGCCCCGTAGCGTGTTCGCATGAACATGAGCGGTGGGCGGGAACGACTGGTCGTGATCGGCGGTGACGCCGCGGGGATGTCCGCGGCGTCCCAGGCACGCCGGCTGCGGGGACCGGACGAGCTGGAGATCGTGGCCTTCGAACGCGGCCACTTCACCTCCTACTCGGCGTGCGGCATCCCGTACTGGGTCGGCGGTGACGTCGGGGAGCGGGACGAGCTGATCGCCCGCTCCCCCGAGGAGCACCGGACCCGCGCGATCGACCTGCGGATGCGCACCGAGGTCACGGAGATCGACGTGGCCGGGAAGCGGGTACGCGCGCGTGACGTGGATTCCGGCGCCGAGTCCTGGACGTCGTACGACAGACTCGTCATCGGCACCGGCGCCCGCCCGATCCGCCCCGACATGCCGGGCGCGGACGCGCCGGGGGTGCACGGTGTGCAGACCCTGGACGACGGCCAGGCCCTCCTCGACACGCTGGCACGCACGCGTGGCCGCCGGGCCGTGGTGGTCGGCGCCGGTTACATCGGCGTCGAGATGGCCGAGGCGCTCATCAACCGGGGCTACGAGGTGACGGTCGTCAACCGCGGCAGCGAGCCGATGTCCACGCTCGACCCGGACATGGGCCGCCTGGTGCACGAGGCCATGGAGGGCCTCGGCATCACCATGGTGAACGACGCCGCGGTCACCAAGGTGCTCACCGGCCAGGACGGCAGGGTGCGCGCGGTGGCCACGGAGGACGCCGAGTACCCGGCGGACGTGGTGATCCTGGGCATCGGCGTCCGCCCGGAGACCGGCCTGGCCCAGGCGGCGGGCCTGCCCGTCGGGGGGCACGGCGGCCTGCTCACCGACCTCGCGATGCGGGTGCGCGGGCACGAGGACATCTGGGCGGGCGGCGACTGCGTGGAGGTCCTGAACCTGGTCTCGGGCCAGGAGCAGTACATCCCGCTGGGCACCCACGCCAACAAGCACGGCCAGGTCATCGGCACCAACGTGGGCGGCGGCTACGCCACGTTCCCGGGTGTCGTCGGTACGGCGGTGAGCAAGGTCTGCGACCTGGAGATCGCGCGCACCGGTCTGCGCGAGAAGGACGCCCTGCGGGTGGGCCTGCAGTTCGAGACGGTCACCATCGAGTCCACGAGCCGCGCCGGCTACTACCCAGGCGCGAACCCCATGACGGTCAAGATGCTCGCGGAACGCCGGACGGGCCGCCTGCTCGGCGTCCAGATCGTGGGGCGGGAGGGCGCGGGCAAACGGGTCGACATCGCGGCCGTCGCCCTCACGGCCAACATGACGGTGGAACAGATGACGGCCCTGGACCTGGGCTACGCCCCGCCGTTCTCCCCCGTGTGGGACCCGGTACTCGTAGCCGCGCGCAAGGCGACGGCCAAGGTACGCAGCGGGGCTTTCTGAGAAGCGCCCAGGCGGCCTACCAAGGGGCGCGGGGAACTGCGCGACCAGCCACAGCCCACCCGCACCCCGCAACGGCGATCAAGCCGTCCCGCTGATCCGCGGCAACGAAGTGACCCCTGCGCCACCCGGCGCAGCCGCGGCAACCCCACCCCCCTGCTCGGTCCCCGGCCGCGCATGCGCGGCCGCGGGTCGCGTCGACCGCAGCCGGTTGCTGACTGCCTCGTCCAGCGTCACCGGCCGCTGCATCTGCGCGGCCAGCCGCCCCGCCTCCTGGCCGAGCCGCGCCACGTCCTCCCAGGGAAGCTTCACGACAAGGGAGAGCTCCGCCTCGCCGTCGGGGAGCGCCTGCATGGGAGGGAATGCCTGAGGAGTAACCCGCTCGTTCATCGCCTGTTCCTCACGTCGCCTGAACCTCACGTCGGTCGCAGGGACATACGCACGCGCGCGTGCCGACGTTCACGGCGACACCCCGCGCTTCGAGCGCCCCCGCCCTGGGCACTAGTCAGCTGTGGTCATCCCCGTTCATGACGTGAACCCGGTGCGTCGCACGCCGTACGTGACGTACGCACTGATCGCCGCGAACGTGCTCGTCTTCCTGTTCACGCCCGGCATAGCCGACTCCGTGGCCGGCGGCAGCGATCTGGCGCAGCTGTGTCATCTGCAGGCCTTCATGGACCACTACGCGGCGGTACCCAAGGAGCTGATCCACCATCAGCTGCCGCAGGTGGTCCCGACCGGCCAGGTGGGCGTCGGCCGGAACGGCCCCGGCTGTGTCGTCGGCCCGCCCGGTTACGACAAGTCACCGGCGCTGTCGGTCTTCACGGCGATGTTCCTGCACGGCAGCTGGCTGCACCTGCTGGGCAACATGCTGTTCCTGCTGATCTTCGGCAACAACGTCGAGGACCGGATGGGCCACATCCGGTACTTCCTCTTCTACGTGTTCTGCGGCTACGCGGCCGGCTACGGCTTCGCGCTCCTCAACGCCTCGTCGGGCGACCCGCTGATCGGCGCGTCCGGCGCGATCGCCGGGGTCCTGGGCGCCTACCTCGTCCTCTACCCGACGGCCAGGGTCTGGGTCCTGGTGCCGTTCCTGGTCTTCCTGCCGCTGCGGCTGCCCGCCTGGCTGGTGCTGGGCTTCTGGTTCGTGCTCCAGGCCGTGTACTCGTCCGGCGAGGGTGTCTCCGACGCCGGGACCGTGGCGTACGCCGCGCACATCGTCGGCTTCCTGGTGGGCATGGTGCTCGCCTGGCCGCTCAAGCCGGGCACGCCCCCGCCGCCGGAACCGCGCGGCCTGCTGTTCGGCAGACGGGCCCGGCCCCGGCACAGCTGGTAGCGGATCGGGTCAGCGCCCCGTCTCGGTGTGGACGAACTCGACGAGCCGGGTCAGCGCGTCCGGGTCGGTGGACGGCATCACGCCGTGGCCCAGGTTGAAGACATGGCCTTCGAGACCGGCCGCCGCTTCGAGCACCTCGCGCGCCTTGGTCTCCACCGCTTCCTTGCCGGCGAACAGGACGGCCGGGTCGAGGTTGCCCTGGAGCGCCTTGCCGGGGCCGATCCGGCGGGCGGCCTCGTCGAGCGGGACCCGGTAGTCGACGCCGACGACGTCCGCGCCGGCCTCGCCCATGAGCTTCAGCAGTTCGCCGGTGCCGACCCCGAAGTGGATGCGCGGAACGCCGTATCCGGCGACGGCGTCGAAGACCTTCGCCGAGGCGGGCAGCACCGAGCGCCGGTAGTCGGCGGGGGCCAGCGCGCCGGCCCAGGAGTCGAAGAGCTGGACGGCGGAGGCGCCGGCCTCGATCTGCACCTTGAGGAACGCGGCCGTGATGTCGGCGAGGCGGTCGAGCAGGTCGGCCCAGAGCTCCGGGTCGCCGTACATCATCGCCTTGGCGTTCTCGTACGTGCGCGAGGGGCCGCCCTCGACGAGGTAGCTCGCGAGGGTGAACGGGGCGCCGGCGAAGCCGATCAGCGGGGTCGGGCCGAGCTCGGCGGTGAGCAGGCCGATCGCCTCGGTGACGTACCAGACGTCCTCGGGGGTGAGGTCGCGGAGCTGGGCGAGGTCGGCACGGGTACGGATCGGGTGCGCGACGACCGGGCCGACGCCGGGCTTGATGTCGAGGTCGACACCGATGGCCTTGAGCGGGACGACGATGTCGCTGAAGTAGATCGCCGCGTCCACGTTGTGCCGGCGGACGGGCTGGAGTGTGATCTCGGCGACCAGCTCGGGCCGCGTGCACGACTCCAGCATCGGGATGCCCTCGCGCACCCTGTGGTACTCCGGCAGCGACCGGCCGGCCTGCCGCATGAACCAGACGGGGGTGTGCGGCACGGGTTCACGCCTGCACGCCTTCAGGAAGGCACTGTCGTACGTCGCTGTCGGCTGCTGGCCCGTGGGGCTTCCGTTCGCACTCACGACGGCAAGTCTCGCACGCCCCGGAAGCCGACCTGGCCGCGCCCTTACGTGGCCCTTAGGTGGTGTCTCTCCCTGCACGAAGGCGTCGTTCCCCTTACTCTTCCCCGCATGGCTGCGGCTCAGGGACGACTGTCGGACGGCGCTGGCGGGATGGGCGAAGGGAAGGACAACGGGGAGGACGAAGGACATACCGGGAGTACGGCGCCACCGGTACCACCGGCCTTCCGGGCCGCGGTCGACGCGCTGCGCGGTGCCCGGCTGCGGCCGCAGGTCGAGGTGGAGCCGACGCCCGCCCCGCAGCGTCTCGCCCCGTTCGCGTACGCCGTCGAGGCTGCGGTCGTCGACGGCGACCAGGATCTCGCCGACGGGCGTCTGGTGCTGCTGCACGACCCGGCCGGGCATGACGCCTGGCACGGCACGTTCCGGCTGGTCACACTGGTGCGCGCGGAGCTGGAGCCGGAGATGGCGGCCGATCCGCTGCTGCCGGAGGTCTGCTGGGCGTGGCTGACCGGCGCCCTCCAGGCGCGCGGCCTCACGTACGGCGAGCCGAGCGGGACCGTGACGCGCGCCAGTTCGCACTACTTCGGCGGGCTGTCCGCGCGCCCCGCCGCCTCGCAGATCGAGATCCGGGCCTCCTGGACGCCCCGGGAGGGCCGCACCGGCACCCCGGACACCGCGGCCCACCTGGCCTCCTGGTGCGACCTGCTGGCCCAGGTGGCAGGTCTGCCGCCGGCCGCCCCCGGCGACGCCTCGGTGGTCACGCTGCCGCAGCGCCGCGACCCGCAGGCGCGCTGAACCCTCACCGCCGTTCATCGGGGACCCGTCCACCCGGGTCCCGTCGACTCACCCTGTCCACCCGAGTCCCGTCGACTCACCCTTCATTGACCATCTCTTTGTCGATACGGCCACTTTCTGTCCCGTACGGCAACGGCCCGAACCGATTCGATCTTCGGATGATCGATCGCGTGTCCGAATTGCACGTATTGTTACTCACCAGATCGTGATCATTCTCTAAAGGCGGACGGGTTTGGTGCCGAAGACGACTGTGACCTTGAAAGCACGGTTCGTCCCGGCTTCATCCCCACAAGCCGGCCCCCGTCCCCCACCCCAGGAGGCCTGGTGTCCGTTCTCCTCGAGCAGCCCGCAAGCCTGGTCGCCTACCGCCCGAACAAGCCCACCGCCATGGTGGTCGTGGCCGACCCGCGCGTCCGCTCCACCGTCACCCGCCACCTGTGGGCGCTCGGCGTGCGCGATGTCATCGAAGCCTCGTCCATCGCGGAGGCTCGTCCCCGCATCGGCAACCCCCGCGACATCTGCGTCGCCGACGTCCACCTCCCCGACGGCTCCGGCCTGACCCTCCTGTCCGAGACCCGCGCGGCAGGCTGGCCCAACGGCCTGGCCCTGTCCGCCGCCGACGACATCGGCGCCGTGCGCAACGCCCTGGCCGGCGGCGTCAAGGGCTACGTCGTCACCGGCACCCGCACCAACATCGGGCTCCCCTCCCGACCCGGTGCCGCCCCCATGGGCTCCGCCGCCCGTATGCACCGCCGCCCCCCGGGTGCCCCGAGTCACCCGGGCGGCTACCGCGAGCTCTCCGGCCGTGAGGTCGAGGTGCTCCGGCTGGTCGCGGAGGGCCAGTCGAACAAGGCGATCGGCGTCTCGATGGGACTGTCCGCCCTCACCGTCAAGAGCCACCTCGCCCGCATCGCCCGCAAGCTCGGCACGGGCGACCGTGCCGGAATGGTCGCCGTCGCCCTGCGCACCGGCATCATCCACTGACCGGCCGATCACCGATCACCGGCCACCGATGGCCGATCCCCCTGCAACGATCACCGATGGCCGATCACCGGACGTCGGCCACTCATCACCAGCCTCCCCGACCGACCTCCCCGACCGTCGGCCTCACTGATCGTCGGTCACCGACCGGTCGTACGTTCACCGACGTGACCCGACCGACCACTGGTCCGCCGTCATGTCGTAACCCGCTGTCCCCCGTTCGTGGAGCTGATCTTTCACCGGCCTGACTGGTTTACGACCCTCCGGCGTGGGGGCCCGGCTCAGCTCCGGGACCACCCCCCCGCACCACCCCCACGACACACAA
>NZ_JBHXLU010000034.1:30863-102066 GCF_042720695.1 Streptomyces sp. NPDC058457
TGTGGCCCGCGTTATTTTCTAAACCCTGGCACCCCCTTTCTTTGTTTTTTTATACCCCGGCCCTGCTTTTTTTCCTACCCCCCGGCGTCCTCTCCCTAAACTTACCTTCCCGGCACGCCGTCCACACACGGATACCCTTGACATGTGACCGACGCCCAAGACACCGCAGCAGACAGTTCACTGCGCACCACCGGGGGCACTCCTCCGGACGACGCCGGATCTTCTGTGACGGGGGCGCCCATCCCTTTGCTGGAGCCCCGTGAGGGCATTCCGCCGGTGGTCGTGGACGAGGCCGCGCTGGCCCGCGTGATCGCCGCCTTCGCCGCCGGCTCCGGCCCCGTCGCCGTCGACGCCGAGCGCGCCTCCGGCTACCGCTACGGCCAGCGCGCCTACCTCGTCCAGCTGCGCCGCGAGGGCGCCGGGACCGCACTGATCGACCCCGTCGCCTGCCCCGACCTGTCGGGCCTCGGCGAGGCGCTGGCCGGCGTCGAGTGGGTGCTGCACGCGGCCACCCAGGACCTGCCCTGCCTGCGCGAGATAGGCATGACGCCCAGCAGCCTCTTCGACACCGAGCTGGCCGGGCGGCTCGCCGGGTTCCCCCGGGTCGGGCTGGGCGCGATGGTCGAGGGCGTCCTCGGTTTCGTGCTCGAAAAGGGCCACTCCGCCGTCGACTGGTCGACCCGGCCGCTGCCCGAGCCCTGGCTGCGGTACGCGGCGCTGGACGTCGAGCTGCTCGTCGACCTGCGGGACGCCCTGGAGAAGGAGCTGGACCGGCAGGGCAAGCTGGAGTGGGCGCGGCAGGAGTTCGACGCGATCGCGGCGGCGCCGCCGGCCGAGCCGAGAAAGGACCCCTGGCGCCGGACGTCGGGGATGCACAAGGTGCGCCGGCGCCGGCAGCTCGGGGTGGTACGGGAGCTGTGGGAGACCCGGGACCGGATCGCGCAGAAGCGGGACGTGTCGCCGGGCAAGGTGCTCAGTGACACGGCGATCGTGGAGGCGGCGCTGGCGTTGCCGCCCAATGTGCACGCCCTGGCGGGGCTGAACGGCTACGGCCACCGGATGGGGCGGCGGCAGCTGGAGCAGTGGCAGGCGGCGGTGGACCGCGCCAAGGCGCTGCCGGACGCCGCGCTGCCGCAGCCGGGGCAGCCGGTCACGGGGCCGCCGCCGCCCCGGGCATGGGCCGACAAGGATCCCGCCGCCGCGGCTCGCCTGTCGGCGGCCCGGGCCGCGGTCTCCGCGCTGGCCGAGCAGCTCACCATGCCGCAGGAGAACCTGATCGCGCCGGACACCGTGCGCAGGCTCTGCTGGGAGCCGCCGAAGGCGGTCGACGCGGAGACCGTGGGAGCCGCGCTGGCGGGGTACGGCGCGCGGCCCTGGCAGGTGGAGCAGGTGACACCGGTGCTGGTGGCGGCGCTGTCCGCCTAGGCGGACGAGGCGGCGGACACCGGCACCCGGCACCCGGCACTCACATTTGGCCGTCTCCGACCGGTTCGTCCTGCGACGGTTCCGGACCGGCCTCGTCGGCCCGGCCGGCCGGGCCTTCGAGGAACGCGGTGTAGAGATGTCCGCCCCGGTTCACGGAGAAGTCGATCTCGGGCAGGAGGTCCGGGACCGCGATGGCGGTCAACAGATTGCGGTACATGCGCGAGATCCGCGCTTCGACATTCCCCAGGTGCCGGTCGACGATGTTCGAGATGAGCACCGTTCCGGCCCAGTCGCCCGCGATTTGGTAGGCCTGCTGTTCCACATCGACGAATTTCTTCAGCTCTCCGCGTCGCCGCGCTTCGGTGAGCTGCCCCGTATTGAAAGCGATCCACTCGGGCCACGGGGTTCCATAGGTCTCCGGCGCATTACTGTGGAAGGACAGTTTCCAGGCGGCCTGAAGTGCGTTCTCGCGGGAGATGCGGTAGGCCAGGATCATCCCGATGTCGACCACTTCCTGGAGCATGATCCGCTGCTCTCGCAGACCGTCCATGGACAGCGTGTCCTGCATGATGGCCGTCGCCACTTCGATCTTTCCACCCGGGAAATGCCTGTAGAAGGCCCCTTTGCTGGTCCGTGCGGCAGTGATGAGGTCGCCGACCGACGTCCCGTCGTAGCTGTCCCTCACAAAGAGCGCGCCGGCGGCGTCGAGGATTCGCTGCCTCGTGTCGATGGCGCGCTGTTGCTGACGCCGCGGTCTGCGCGGGTTGCTCATTCGATCTCGCCTTCGAGACCCATTCACGGGTTCACAGATTCACGGATTCACGAATTCACGGCCGAACAGACTTTGTCCGGAATGGCCGAGTACGCGTTAATTCGGCCTCCCGATACTACCCCGAAGATCGGACCGGGCGAGGGCCCACGGGATTGTTCGAGGGTCACGCCGGACACCGCCCGCGACCGACATTCGCTTGACGTGACCGGGCCCGAGTTCCAGACTGGGCGCCTGACAGAACAGACCGAGCGGTCCCTTCTGGCACAGGAACCATCCGAACAACCGGGACATCTCTCCCTTTACGGCGAGACATCCTGGTTGCCGTGAGCGCCTGGCCGGCCGCCCAAGCAGGGTGATTGGCGCCCGAATCCGGGAAAACGCCCCGCAGTTGAGGGATCAGCGTGCTGTTCTGCCACAACAGACGAGGGACGGAGCAGAAGAGACCACTCGGTCCGAACGAGACCCGGTGGCACAGGGGACGGAAACACCACCCAGATCACCACCCAGCCAATGCACGGGGGCGCATCGAGCGGGCGTCATGGCACACGCCTGCTCAAGGACAGTCTCAGCCAGGATCCGCGGGGCCGGCCCCCTGCCCTGGAGGACTGCCCGGGCTGCCGGCCCCCGCTTCACCGAGGGGAGTCTTCGTGCACGCACGTGGCCGTTCACAGGTGCCCGGCGAACACCGGGGCGGGCGGACGGCACCGCCGCCGGACACAGCGCGGCAGTGCCCTTTCAGACACTTTCAGCGGCCGGGCGGCGAGCCGAACCGTGGCTCCGCCCCCGTCGGCACCCGCTGACCCCGTCCAGCAGCCAGCCACCCCACCCGCTCGGGAGCCTGCCGCCATGACCACCGTCCCCTCCTTCTACGCCGCCGCGGCCGTGCTGCGGGCCGGTCCCGCCGCCGGCGCCGCGGCGGTGGTCGCCCCGTACGACGGCGGGGGCCCGTATCAGCAGGCCTTCGCCCGGCACGGCTGGCGGACCGTGGCCGTCCTCCCGGAGCACCGGCTGCGCCCGCCGGCGTACCGGAACGCGACGCTGCCCGTGGGGTACGGCGACAGGGTCGTGCACCGGGGGCTGCGGCAGACGGTCAAGGCGCTGCGGGCGCTCGGGGTGTCGGCCGTCGTCGCGGGCGGTGCCGAAGGTACCGAGCTGGCCGAGCGGATCGCCTGGCAGCTCGGACTGCCCGGGCCCGATCCGGCGTCCTCGCCGCTGCGGTACGACCGCGGCGCCCAGGCGGCCCGGCTGTCCCGGCTGGGGATCCCGGCGCTGCGGAGCATCCGCACCGCGCGTCTGGCCGACGCCGTGACCTGGGCGCGGTCCTGCCCCGCGGCCGGCTTCCTGCTTGCCCCGGCAGCCGCCGGAACCCCGGTCGACGCGGTGGAGTGCGCGGACGAACGCCGGATCGGCGCGGCCTGGCCGGCCCTGTGGCATGCGGCCGCCCAGTACTCCGGAAGCCCGCACCTGGTCCTCAGCGAGCTGCCCGGTCGCCACCGGTACACGGTCGACACCGTCACCCGCCCGGGCCCGGACGGACGGCCCGAGCACGTCGTCACCGGCCTGCGGGTGGACCTTCAGGCCGGTCCGCGCGCGCAGAGCGGCCCGTCGGCAACGGCCCTCGCGCGCTACACGACCCGGGTGCTCGACGCGCTCGGCGTGGTGTGCGGCCCGGCCACCACGCGGCTCGCGTACGGCGACGACACGGCCGGCGACGGGCCGCGGCTGATCTGCGCGCTCGCGGCGCCCGTCATGACGCCGGCCGACGGAGCACCACGGACCACGACCGGCCGCCACCGGCCCGCCGGCCTGCCGGTCCCGTGGGCCACGCCCAACAGCCCCTTCTTCCAGGACCGTTCATGACCCGGCAGCCATCCGCACGCACCCACCACCACCCGAGAGGAGCCCCTGTGCGCACACCACCCGCGCCCCGGTCCCGCCCCGCCCGCACCCGGCACCTGCTGGCCGGGAACGCCCGCATCCTGGAACTGGGCGTTGATCGAGACGGTGTCACGAAGACCGCCAGGAGGGCCCACTGCACCGCCCCGGCAAGGTCCTTACGGGGCTGCGGGTCGCGGTGGGGCATGCACGCCCAAGCGGCGGAGCCGCCTGTCGATACGGCCCCGCGCCCCTGAAGGGGCGCTCCGGCACAGGCGCCCTGCCATGTGACGTTCGCCGCTCCCTCCGTCAGGACTGGGCAGTCACGTTACTCATAAGTAGCATGGGCCTGAGCGCGCGCTCAGCGCATGCAGCAGTGCCATCCCGCACCCTGGAGGAGAGCCAATCGTGCCTCGTACCGTCAGGGATGTCGTCTTCGTCGACGGCGTCCGTACCCCGTTCGGCAAGGCGGGCCCGAAGGGCATCTACCACGAGACCCGTGCCGACGACCTCGTCGTGAAGGCGATCCGGGAGCTGCTGCGCCGCAACCCCGGGCTGGACACCAAGAAGATCGACGAGGTCGCCATCGCCGCGACCACGCAGATCGGTGACCAGGGTCTGACCATCGGCCGTACCGCGGGCATCCTCGCGGGCCTGCCGACCTCCGTGCCCGGCTACTCCATCGACCGTATGTGCGCCGGCGCCCTGACCGCCGTCACCACGGTCGCCGGTTCCGTCGCCTTCGGCGCGTACGACGTCGCCATCGCCGGCGGTGTCGAGCACATGGGCCGGCACCCGATGGGCGAGGGCGTGGACCCGAACCCGCGGTTCGTCAGCGAGAAGCTGGTCGACGAGTCGGCCCTGTTCATGGGCATGACCGCCGAGAACCTGCACGACCGCTACCCGCAGATCACCAAGCTGCGCGCGGACGAGTACGCCGTGCGCTCGCAGGAGAAGGCCGCCAAGGCGTACGCCGACGGCAAGATCCAGGCCGACCTGGTGCCGATCTCGGTGCGCCGGACGAACCCGGAAGGCGGCGAGACCGGTTGGGGTCTCGTGACGGCCGACGAGCCGATGCGCCCGGGCACGACGCTGGAGAACCTCACCGGTCTCAAGACGCCGTTCCGCGTCCACGGCCGGGTCACCGCCGGTAACGCGGCCGGTCTCAACGACGGTGCGACCGCCTCGCTCATCGCCTCCGAGGACTTCGCCCGCGAGAACAACCTGCCGGTGAAGATGCGTCTCGTGGCGTACTCCTTCGCGGGTGTCGAGCCGGAGGTCATGGGCTACGGCCCGATCCCGGCCACGGAGAAGGCCCTCGCGCAGGCGGGTCTGTCGATCTCCGACATCGGTCTCTTCGAGATCAACGAGGCCTTCGCCGTCCAGGTGCTGGCCTTCCTCGACCACTACGGCATCGCGGACGACGACGAGCGCGTCAACCAGTACGGCGGCGCCATCGCCTTCGGTCACCCGCTGGCCTCCTCGGGTGTGCGTCTGATGACGCAGCTGGCCCGCCAGTTCGAGGAGCACCCGAACGTCCGCTACGGCCTGAACACCATGTGCGTCGGCTTCGGCATGGGCGCGACGGTCATCTGGGAGAACCCGCACTTCGAGGGGGACAAGTGAGCACCACCACCGAGCTTCTGAAGCAGGCCTCGGACCTGTTCCCCGACGAGGTCGTCACGTCGGCGCACGTACGCCACTTCGACCTGCCGTCCGGGGCCGGCCGCTTCGCGCTGATCACCCTGGACAACGGCCTGGACCACACCAAGCCGACCACCTTCGGCCCGGCTTCGCTGGCGAACCTCAACACCGCCATCGACCAGGTGGAGAAGGAGGCCGCCGACGGCACGATCGTCGGTATCGGCATCACCGGCAAGCCGTTCATCTTCGCGGTCGGCGCCGACCTCAAGGGCGTAGAGCTCCTCAAGGAGCACGAGCACGCGCTGGCCATCGGCAAGGGCGGCCACGAGGTCTTCAAGCGGCTGTCGGGCCTCGCGGTGCCGACCTTCGCGTACTACAACGGTGCCGCCATGGGCGGTGGCGTCGAGGTCGGTCTGCACTGCGCGTACCGGACCGTCTCGAAGGCCATCCCGGCGTTCTCGCTGCCCGAGGTCTTCCTCGGTCTGGTCCCGGGCTGGGGCGGCTGCGCGCTGCTGCCGAACCTGATCGGCGCCGACAAGGCCGTCTCGGTGATCATCGAGAACAGCCTCAACCAGAACAAGCAGCTCAAGGGTCAGCAGGTCTTCGACCTCGGCATCGCCGACGCCGTCTTCGAGGGCGCCGACTTCCTGGAGCAGTCGCTGATCTGGACCGCCCAGGTGCTGAAGGGCGACATCGAGGTCGAGCGCCCGGTGATCGACCGCGGCGAGGCCTGGGACCAGGCCGTCGCGCGCGGCCGGTTCATCGCGGACTCCAAGGTGCACGGCGCCGCCCCGGCCGCCTACCGCGCCCTGGACATCATCGCCGCCGCCAAGAACGGCGACCTCCAGCAGGGTTACGACGCCGAGGACCTGGCGCTCGCCGACCTGATCATGGGCGGTGAACTGCGCGCCGGCATCTACGCGTTCAACCTGGTGCAGAAGCGCGGCAAGCGTCCGGCGGGTGCGCCCGACAAGAACCTGGCGCGTCCGGTCACCAAGGTGGGCGTCGTGGGCGCGGGCCTCATGGCCTCGCAGCTCGCGTTGCTCTTCCTGCGCCGCCTGGAGGTGCCGGTCGTACTGACCGACATCGACCAGGAGCGCGTCGACAAGGGTGTGGGCTACGTCCACGCCGAGATCGACAAGCTGCTCGGCAAGGGCCGTATCAACCAGGACAAGGCCAACCGCCTCAAGGCGCTGGTGACGGGTGTCCTGGACAAGGCCGAGGGCTTCGCCGACGCCGACTTCATCATCGAGGCGGTCTTCGAGGAGATCGGCGTCAAGCAGCAGGTGTTCGCGGAGGTCGAGGCGGTCGCCCCGGCGCATGCGATCCTCGCCACCAACACCTCCTCGCTGTCGGTGACGGAGATGGCGTCGAAGCTCAAGAACCCCGAGCGGGTCGTGGGCTTCCACTTCTTCAACCCGGTCGCGATCCTGCCGCTCCTTGAGATCGTCCGCGGCGAGCAGACCGACGACGCCTCCCTGGCCACGGCCTTCGCCGTCGCCAAGAAGCTGAAGAAGACCGCGGTTCTGGTCAAGGACGCCCCGGCGTTCGTCGTGAACCGTATCCTCACCCGCTTCATGGGCGAGATCCAGAACGTCATCGACGAGGGCACCCCGGTCGAGGTCGCCGAGAAGGCGGTCGAGCCGCTGGGCCTGCCGATGTCCCCGCTGGTCCTGCTGGAGCTGGTCGGTCCCGCCATCGGCCTGCACGTCTCGGAGACCCTCAACCGGGCCTTCCCTGACCGCTTCACGGTCTCCCCGAACCTCGCGGCCGTCGTCAAGGCCGGCAAGCGCGGCTTCTACGTGTACGACAGCGGGAAGCCGGAGCTGGACCCCGAGGTCGCCGCGCTGCTGAAGCAGGGCGACTCGGTCCTCAGCGAGGAGCAGGTCCGCGACCGCGTGCTCGACGCCGTCGCCCAGGAGATCGGGCTCATGCTCGACGAGGGTGTCGTCGCCGAGGCGCAGGACATCGACCTCTGCCTGATCACGGGCGCCGGCTGGCCCTTCCACCTGGGCGGCATCACGCCGTACCTGGACCGCGAGGGCGTCTCGGAGCGCGTGAACGGCAAGAAGTTCCTGGCCCCGGGCGTGGCGAGCGTCCCGGCGTAGCCGCATCCGTACGGACACGATGCTCGGCACACCGACTGGTGCGCCGGGCATCGGTGTGCCGGGGGACGCACCAGCCGCACCCGCTTCAGGCGGGCGGGGCCGCCTCCACGTGGACGACTCTCAGTTCCGTGCCGTCGCGGTCGCGGCGGGAGCGGCCCAGGATGCCGACGGCCAGGTGGGAAGGGTCCTCGGGATCGTCGCGCGGCACGAAGGTGACGACGTCCGGATGATGGCTCGTCACCAACCAGCCCTCGCCCTGGTTGAGTTCGAGCACACGGAAGTCACCCGCCGCGGTGGCGACATGCATGGGGCCGAACTCGCGGAGGATACCGACGGCCTGCTCGGCGACGTCACCGGTGGGGTGTTCGAGTACCACGCAGGTGCCGTGCTCGAACAGCACCCAGGACTTGCCGGAGCCGGTGAGCAGACGCTGCCAGGTGTCGATGAGTGTCTGGTTTTCCACGGTCGTCATCATGGCGCACGCACACCGTTCGTGACGGCCCGGAGTACGTCTCAGACCTCCTGCCAGGCCTGCAGCGCCAGCCCCGGCTCGTCCTTGCGGTGGGTGAGGAGGAGTTGGCCGGTGGACGGGGACTGGCTCGCCGCGGTCACCCGGCCCTCCGCGTCCGTGGTGAGGGCGACCGTCGCGTCCGCGGGAAGCTGCGGGCCGGACTCGGTCCACCAGGCGCCCGCCTGTTCGTCCTCGGTCGGATACGCGGCGAAGGCCACCCGGCCGCTCGCCGAGCGCTGGGCGAGCAGGGTGCAGTCGTACCCGTCGAGTTCGCAGCGGACCGCGGCGACCGGGCCGGGCCCGGCGGAGGGCAGCAGGGTGTACGGCTTGCCGCCCGGACGCCAGGCGCAGAGGTCGCCGGACTCGTCGGTGTAGTAGAGGGTCGTGCTCTCCGGCGAGGTGGCGAGGGCGGTGAGGGTGCCCGGCCGGACCGGGGTCTCCAGGGCCTCAAGGAGTACGGGCGGCTTCCCGGCCGCCTCCTGGCGCCAGTGCACGATCCCGCCGGGCACGGCCGCGTACACCTCGACCCGCCCCGACTCACCGGTCACCGCCGCGAGCCCGTCCTCGACCAGCCGCCCCTTCAGGTCCCGCCACGGTTCCCAGCCGCCCTTCGCCTTCTGGGCGACCATGCTCACCCCGCGCCCCCGGTTGCGGACGAAGACATGGGCGCGGCCCTGCGCGTCCACCGCGACGGCCGGGGAACCGGTGACGTCGCCCTTCCTGCTCGGATGGCCGATGGACTGCCAGTCCAGGGCGGCCAGATGCGGCCGGTAGTGCGTGGAGTGGACGAGACCCGACTCGCCCTGCACGGTGGGCCGCCAGGCGACCAGGTGGGCGTATCCGTCGGCCCCCTGCCCCACCGAGAAGCCGGGGTGCAGCCGCTGGTCGCCGCCCATTTTCCGGGGAGTGCCCCAGGGGCTGCCGGGGCCGCGCTCGGCCCGGCACAGCACGGCGTCGCCCGACGGCAGATAGACACTGAGCCGGCCGTCGCGGCCGCGGAGGAGCCAGTCGCCGTTCACCGCTTCACTCTAAGCGGGGCCGTTCGCGGCAGTGGCGGGGCCCCGGGCGTGCGAGGCTTGGGGCATGGAAGACGATGCTCCGCTGCTGGTGATCGTCGACGGCGCGAACGTCGTCGGGTCACGGCCGGACGGCTGGTGGCGGGACCGCAGGGGAGCCGCCGAGCGGCTGCGCGACCGGCTGGCCGAGCAGGGGCTGCCGGGCCGTCCGACCCCGGTGGAGCTGGTGCTCGTCGTCGAGGGCGCGGCCCGCGGGGTGGCCTCCGTGCCCGGGGTGCGGGTGGAGTCGGCATCCGGCAGCGGCGACGACCGGATCGTGGAGCTGGCCGCCGAGGATCCCGGCCGGCCCCGGCTCGTCGTCACCGCCGACCGTGAACTGCGGCGCCGGGTGACGGAGTTGGGCGCCGAGGTGATCGGGCCGAGCGCCCTGCTGCACTGAGCGCTCCGCTGGTTGGGCAGTTCGTTCACCGCGGGCCGGTGGGGGCTGGTCGCGCCCGCGCGGCGGAGCCGCATATGAATACAGCCCCGCGCCCCTTACGGGGCGCTCGGCGCCCTGACATACAGCACCGCGCCGTCCACCTCGCCCGCCTGCTCGTACCCGGCCGCGAGCAGCCGGCGCAGGCTGGGGACGCGGTCGGGACCGTACGGCTTGCCCCGGGAGTCGTCGATCACCAGGGCCGGCGCCCGGTCGGCCAGCTCCGCGCGGAAGACCGGCCAGGTGCCCTCGACGGCGTACTTCTCGCCGACCTGCGGGCCGTCCCGGCCGCCGCTGAAGTTGGTGAGGAGGCCGGCGGTGAGGTAGCGGGTGGCGGGGGTGCGGTCGGCGAGCCAGTACGTCTCCGGGTGTATGCCCCAGACCAGGACCCGGTCGCCGGGAGCGGTACGGCGGTCGAGGGTGAGCGCCAGCCGCTGGGCGTGCGCGAGTTCGGGCCGGGGGGCCAGGACGCCCCAGGTCAGGAACAGGGCGCAGGCGCAGGCCGAGGCGAGGACCGCGGCCGAGGTCCGTTCCCACGGCAGGATCTGCAGCGCTGCCGTGGCCAACAGCGCCAGGGGCGGGGTGAGTTGCAGGAAGTAGTGGCCGAAGAAGTGGAAGCCGAGGGTGACGGCGACCGCCGACGCGGCCAGCCACAGCCACAGGTCGCCGGCGCCGGTGCGGGCGATGCGCAGGGCCCGCACGATGGGCGGGAGCAGGCCGGCCGAGGCCGCGCCGAGGATCGCGGTGTTGGTCAACGCCCGCGCCAGGACATGGAGTTCGGAGCCGGTGAAGGAGGCGTAGGCACCGGAGCCGGTGACCGTCCAGAAGGCGAAGCCCGCCGGGTCGGTGGCCAGGGCCACGCCCAGCACGGGCAGGGCAGCGCCGGCCGCCAGTCTGAGCAGGCCCGCGCGCGGGCCGCCGTACCGGTTGAGCAGATAGAGCACCGGCAGCAGGACCGCACCGCCGGTCTGTTTGGTGAGGAAGGCACAGGCGACGGCGGCACCGGCCGCTCCCCAGCGGCGGCGGTCGGCGCACCACATCGCGGCGGCCGTGCAGGGCAGCATGAACACCTCGAAGGTGGCCGCCTGCGCGTCCTCGGGGTTGAGCCCGACCGAGACCAGCAGGTACAGCGCCCCGGCGGTACGCCCCGCGCGGTCGCCCCAGCGCCGCCGGGCGATCGACGCGAGCAGTACGGCGGTGGCCAGCTGGGCCAGCACGGCGAAAACCCGGACCGGGGTGAGCGACCCGGACCCGAAGACCGCGAACGTCCCCTCGTACAGCCACGGCAGCAGCGGCGGCTTGCGGTCCACGACCGTCTCGTACAGCTGCCCGCCGCGCGCCAGCAGGCGTGCCTGGACGGCGAGATAGCCCTCGTCCGGGTTCCACAGCGGCCGGACGAAGGACGGCACCCGGGTCACACAGGCCAGGACGGCGAGCAGCGGCAGCAGCCGCGTCCAGTACCCCTTCCCTGCGACTACGGACGGTGGCGGGGCAAGGGGCACGAGAAGCATGGGGAGCACGCTATCCGGCCCCGCAGTCCCACCCGGACGGGACATACGGGGCCGGAGTGGCGAGCCTGCCGGTCACGGAGTGTCGGCGGGGGTCCGCTCGGCCTGGGCGAGGCGGCTGTGCGAGCGGCCGTAGAGGAAGTAGACGAAGAAACCGATGACCATCCAGATGGCGAACCGCAGCCAGGTCTCGGCGGGCAGGTTGAGCATCAGCCACAGCGAGGCCAGCACGGACACGATCGGCAGCACCGGCACCCAGGGGGTGCGGAAGGACCGCTCCAGGTCGGGCCGGGTGTTGCGCAGGATGACCACACTGATAGCGACGACGATGAAGGCGAAGAGCGTGCCGATGTTCACGAGCTCGGCGAGTTCGCTGAGACTGGTGAAGCCGGCGACGATCGCGATGACGACGCCGAGGAGGATGGTCGGCCGGTACGGCGTGCGGAACTTCGGGTGGGTGTGCGAGAAGAAGCGGGGCAGCAGTCCGTCCCGGCTCATCGCGAAGAACACCCGGGACTGGCCGAGCAGCAGGATCATGCACACGGTGGTGAGGCCGACGGCGGCGCCGAAGCTGATCAGGCCGGCGAACCAGGGGTGCCCGGTGGCCTTGAACGCGTCCGCCAGCGGGGCGTCCACGGACAGTTCGCTGTACTTCTGCATGCCGGTCACCACGACCGCCACGGCGACGTACAGCAAGGTGCAGATGATGAGGGAGCCGATGATGCCGCGCGGCACGTCACGCTGGGGGTTGCGGGTCTCCTCGGCGGCGGTGGCGACGACGTCGAAGCCGATGAAGGCGAAGAAGACGACCGACGCGGCGGTGAAGATGCCCATCACGCCGAAGTTGGAGGGCGCCCAGCCGAACATCAGCTGGATCAGCGGGGCCTTGAGGTTGCCGCCCGCCGGCACGGGCTCCTTGGGCGGGATGAAGGGGCTGTAGTTGCCGCTGTGGATGAAGAAGGCGCCCGCGATGATGACGACCAGGACGACGGCCACCTTGATGGCGACCACGACCGAGGTGACCCGGGCGGAGAGCTTCATGCCGACGACGAGGATCGCGGTGAGCACGAGGACCAGGGCGGCGGCGAGGATGTCGAAGCCGAAGCCGTGGGCGCCGTCGCGGCCGCTGAGGTACCCGGGCAGATGCCAGCCGGCGTTGTCGAGCAGCGAGTGGATGTACCCCGACCAGCCGACGGCGACCACCGCGGTGCCCAGCGCCAGCTCAAGGACCAGGTCCCAGCCGATGATCCAGGCGGGGAACTCGCCGAGGGATGCGTACGAGAAGGTGTACGCCGAACCGGCGACCGGGACGGTGGAGGCGAACTCGGCGTAGCAGAGTGCGGCGAGGCCGCAGACGACGCCGGCCACGACGAAGGAGAGGGCGACAGCGGGCCCCGCGGTGTTCTTGGCGGCCGTGCCGGTCAGGACGAAGATGCCGGTGCCGATGATGACACCCACGCCGAAGACCGTGAGGTCCAGGGCCGACAGCGACTTCTTGAGCGCGTGCTCCGGTTCCTCGGTGTCCTTGATGGACTGTTCGACGTTCTTGGTCCTGAAGAGCGTACTGCTCACGTGCCTACCTCCCACGTTTGTCGTCCTCGACATGATCGAGAGGGCCGGGGGGGGTGCGTTTGCCCCGGCAAGGGCAGGTTCACGCAAATGGGTCGGTTTCGCCACTTGGAGGAGTGGTGAAACCGACCCATCGGGGTGGTGCGGGTTTGGTGGGGGGTGCGGGCCCGGTGGGGGCTCAGCGCGCAGTTCCCCGCGCCCCTTTCAGGGGCGCTGCACCTCAGTCTCTTGCAGGCTCCACGGAGCTGACATCCGCCGGCTGACCGTCCAGCTTCGCCACCAGGCCCGTGACCTGGCGGGCGATGTCCGGGGCCGTGAGGCCGATCTCCGCCATGACCTCGGCCCTCGACGCGTGGTCCAGGAAGCGGGGCGGGATGCCGAAGTCGCGCAGCGGTACGTCCACGCCCGCGTCACGCAGGGCCTGTGCGACGGCGGAGCCCACGCCGCCGACGCGGATGTTGTCCTCCACGGTCACGACCACCCGGTGGCGCTCGGCCAGCGGTGCCATGGCCTCGTCCACCGGCTTGACCCAGCGCGGGTCGACCACGGTCGTCGAGATGCCCTGCTTGTCGAGGAGGCCGGCGATCTCCAGGCACATGGGAGCGAGGGCGCCCACGGAGACCAGGAGCACGTCAGGGGTGTCGGTGCCGGGCTCGCGGAGCACGTCCATGCCGCCGACCTTGCCGACGGCGGCCACGGCGGGGCCGACCGCGCCCTTCGAGAAACGGACGACCGTCGGGGCGTCGTCGACCTCGACGGCCTCGCGGAGCTGGGCGCGGACCTGGTCGGCGTCGCGCGGGGCGGCGAGCCTGAGGCCGGGGACGACCTGGAGGATCGACATGTCCCACATGCCGTTGTGGGAGGCGCCGTCGGTGCCGGTGACGCCGGCCCGGTCCAGGACGAACGTCACTCCGCACCTGTGCAGGGCCACGTCCATCAGCACCTGGTCGAAGGCGCGGTTGAGGAAGGTGGCGTACACGGCGAAGACGGGGCGCAGGCCGGCCGTGGCGAGGCCCGCCGCGGAGACGGCGCCGTGCTGCTCGGCGATGCCGACGTCGTAGATGCGGTCCGGGAAGGTGTCCGCGAACTTCTTCAGGCCGACCGGCTGGAGCATGGCCGCCGTGATGGCGACGATGTCCTCGCGCTCCCTGCCGAGCTTCACCATCTCGTCGCCGAAGACGGAGGTCCAGTCGGCGCCGGAGGCCTTGACCGGCAGGCCGGTGTCGGGGTGGATGGGGCCGATGCCGTGGAAGCGGTCGGCCTCGTCCTGGAGGGCGGGCTGGTAGCCGCGGCCCTTCTCGGTGAGGCAGTGCACGATCACCGGGCCGCCGAACCGTTTGGCCCGGGCGAGGGCCGACTCCAGGGCCTCCATGTCGTGGCCGTCGATCGGGCCGACGTACTTCAGGCCCAGGTCCTCGAACATGCCCTGCGGGGCGATGAAGTCCTTCAGCCCCTTCTTGGCGCCGTGCAGGGTGTCGTAGAGCGGCCTTCCGACGACCGGGGTGCGCTCCAGCAGGTCCTTGCCCCGGGCCAGGAACCGCTCGTACCCGTCCGTCGTGCGCAGGGTGGCCAGGTGGTTGGCGAGGCCGCCGATGGTCGGGGCGTACGACCGTTCGTTGTCGTTGACGACGATGACCAGCGGGCGGTCCTTGGCGTCGGCGATGTTGTTCAGCGCCTCCCAGGCCATGCCGCCGGTGAGGGCGCCGTCACCGATCACGGCGACGACGTGGCTGTCGCGTTCGAGCAGCTGGTTGCCCTTGGCGATGCCGTCGGCCCAGCCGAGGACCGTGGAGGCGTGGCTGTTCTCGATGACGTCGTGCTCGGACTCGGCCTGCGAGGGGTAGCCGGACAGGCCGCCCTTCTGCTTCAGCCGGGAGAAGTCCTGGCGGCCGGTGAGCAGCTTGTGCACGTAGGACTGGTGGCCGGTGTCCCACAGCACCTTGTCCTTCGGGGAGTCGAAGACGCGGTGCAGGGCGATGGTGAGCTCGACCACGCCCAGGTTGGGACCAAGGTGTCCGCCGGTCTTGGAGACCGCTTCCACGAGGAAGGTCCGGATCTCCTCTGCCAGCTGGACCAGCTCCTCGGGGCTGAGCCGGTCCAGATCGCGCGGTCCCCTGATACGGGTCAGCAGCGGCACCCGTGCCTCCTTGCAGTAGAGCTGATCGAGCTGTTGCCGGGCCTGTCGAGTCTAATGTTCCGCCCGGGCGGCCGACGCGCGGGCTGTACGTCATACGTCACGCGAACGGCCGTACCCATCGAGAGCCCTTCCTATGACACAACTGTGCCCGGCACTGTTCAGTGCCGGGCACAGTCGGAAACCTAGGGGCGCGGGGAACTGCGCGACCAGCCACAAAGGACCGGCAGACGCAATGTCACCGCACCCCGACGGCGATAGGCGCTATCCGCGCCCCGCCGCCTTCTGGCTCTTACGGGAGACCGAGTCGATGACAACGGCACCCAGCAGAACGCCACCCGTGATCATGTACTGGATCGACGTGTTCATGTTCAGCAGGTCGAGGCCGGTCTGGATGGACTGGATGACCAGCATGCCCAGGAGGGCGGACCAGACGGTACCGCGGCCACCGAACAGCGACGTACCACCGATGACGGCCGCCGCGATGGCGAGCATCAGGGTGTTGCCGCCACCGGCGTTGAGCGTCGCGCTCGCCGTCTGACCGGCGAAGAACATACCGCCGATGGCCGCGAAGCCACCGGAGATCGCGAACACGGTGATGCGGACCAGCGGCACGCTGATACCGGCACGGCGCGCGGCCTCGATGCCGCCACCGACCGCGAACACCTTGCGGCCGTACGTCGTACGACGCAGCACGAAGTCGACGATCACCAGCGACGCGAGGAAGATCACCAGCGCGTTGGAGACACCGGCCGCGTTGTTCAGCACGGCCGCCGCGACGAAGGACGCGATCGCGAGCAGCGCGACGCGGACCACGATCTCGCTGGTGGGCCGGAACGGCACGCCCGCCGCACGGCGCCGGCGCTGCTCGTTGAACTGGCCCAGGGCCGACAGCACGACACCGAGGCCGGCCAGCAGGTACGCACCGATGATGGCCTGGTCCATGAAGAAGGAGCTCTGGCCGAGGATGTGCACCGGACCGCTGTCGGCCGGGATGTTGATCGTGCCGCTGTCGCCCAGCAGCCACAGCATCAGACCGTTCCAGCCGAGGAAGCCGGCCAGGGTGACCACGAACGCGGGTACGCCGATCTTGGCGAAGAACCAGCCGTGCAGCGCACCGATGCCGATGCCCGTGATGATCGTGAGGATCAGCGCCAGCCACTGGTTCATCCCGTGGTTGACCACGAAGACGGCGAACACCGTGGAGGCCAGACCGCTCACCGAGCCGACGGAGAGGTCGATCTCGCCGAGCAGCAGCACGAACACCAGGCCGATGGCGAGCATGCCGGTGGCCGCGAGGAAGTAGCTGATGTTGGAGAGGTTGTCCGCGCTGAGGAACAGGCTGTTCTTCACCTGGAAGATGGTCCAGATGATGATCAGGCCGACGACCACCGGCAGCGAGCCCAG
The DNA here is from genome assembly GCF_042720695.1 of Streptomyces sp. NPDC058457. NCBI lineage: Bacteria > Bacillati > Actinomycetota > Actinomycetes > Kitasatosporales > Streptomycetaceae > Streptomyces > Streptomyces sp. NPDC058457. The sequence goes on from NZ_JBHXLU010000034.1 coordinate 47,308, forward strand.
CTCGCCGCCCTTCACCCGGCGCTTGAACTCCGTGATGTAGCCCTTGAAGCCCTCTTCACGGACCAGCAGGCGCGGGTCGACGACCGTCACCGGCGCGGCCGTGGGGTCGGCGGGGGCCGCCGCGGCCGGGGCCCCGGTCGGCTCGGTCTTGTCGACCTTGTCGATCTTGGGCGACTCGTCGCCCTGCACGGTCTTGGACGTCTCGCTCACTTTGCCGCCTCCGGGGTGCGACGCTCCGAACGACGGGTCACGGCGTTGTCCGTGGCACCCGTGATCGCCGCGATGATCTCTTCCTGACTGGTGCTCTTCACGGGGAAGAAACCATTGTTCTTGCCCAGACGCAGCACGGCGACGGTGTCCGCGACCGCCTTCACGTCGGCCATGTTGTGGCTGATGAGAATGACGGCGAGGTTGCGCTCGCGCAGCCGCTCGACCAGGTCGAGGACCTGCGCGGTCTGCTCGACACCGAGGGCGGCGGTGGGCTCGTCGAGGATGACGACCTTGGGGTCGCCGATCAGGGCGCGGGCGATGGCCACGACCTGGCGCTGGCCGCCGGAGAGGCTGGCGATCGGGATGCGCACGCTCGGGATGCGGATGGAGAGCGTGCTCAGCAGCTCGCGGGCCTGCTTCTCCATCGTCACCTCGTCGATGACGCCGCGGTGCAGCAGCTCACGGCCGAGGAAGAGGTTGCCGACCACGTCGAGGTTGTCGCAGAGCGCGAGGTCCTGGTAGACCGTCGCGACGCCGAGCCCCTGGGCGTCGTGCGGCTTGTTGATGCTGACCGGGTTGCCGTTCCACTCGATGACGCCCTCATCGATGGGGTGCACACCGGCGATCGTCTTGACCAGGGTCGACTTTCCTGCGCCGTTGTCGCCCACCAGGGCGACCACTTCTCCGGCGTGAACCTCCAGTTCGACATCGGTGAGTGCCTGGACCGCACCGAATCGCTTGGAGACTCCGCGCAACGCCAGCACGGGCGTAGCGGACACGTGAACCATCTCCTTCGCCGCCTGACCGGCGGGGATGCCGCGCTTGGTGATCAGGCGCGGAGGGTCGTGCGGTACCTCGGGTTGTCTTCGGTGTACGCACGCGGTTTACAAGATGAACATGCGCGAATCCGCTGCGCTTGGCAACGGGTCCGTCCGACGCCCGCTCCGGCAGCGGGGTATGAAGGCCGGAGCGGGCGTCGGAGGGGTTTCGCGAGACCGTCGGACGGACCGGGGCGCCTTGCGGAGGAGCCTGGGTTCGTCGGGCGGCCGGGGCCCGGGTGTCGTACTGCGATCACCCGGGCGCTGACGGCCGGAGCCTTGCGGCTCCGGGGCCGGACTACTGCAGGCCGGCAGCCTTGCAGGCCTTGGCGAACTCGCTGGTGCAGATGTCGGAGACGGTGTACAGACCGTCCTTGATCACCGTGTCCTTGATGTTGGCCTTGGTGACCGACACCGGGGTCAGCAGCTGCGAGGGAACCTTGTTGCCGGAGCCGCTGGTCTGCGTGGTGGTGGCGAGCGAGGTGATGCTCTTGCCCTGCAGCAGGTCCACCGCGATGGTGGCGGCGGCGTCGGCCTCCGGCTTGAACGCCTTGTAGACGGTGGAGGACTGGGTGCCGGCGACGATGCGCTGGATACCCGCGAGCTCCGCGTCCTGACCGGTCAGCGGGATGCCGCTGATGCCGGAGCCCTTGAGGGTGGTGGCGATACCACCGGCCATGCCGTCGTTGGCGGAGTAGACGCCCGCGATGTTCTTGGCACCGAGCTGCGTGATGGCAGCCTTCACCTTCTGCGCGGCGACCGTGTCCTTCCACAGACCGGACTGCTCGTAGGCGATGTCGACCTTGCCGTCGAGGGCCTCGTGCGCGCCCTTCTTGAACATGGCGGCGTTCGGGTCGGCGTCGTCACCGTTGATCATGACGATCTTGGACTTGGTGGTCGCCTTGGAGCCGAGGGCATCCAGCAGGGCCTGGCCCTGGAGCTGGCCGACCTTGACGTTGTCGAACGAGACGTAGGCAGAGACGTTGCCCTGGGCGAGGCGGTCGTACGCGACGACCTTGATGCCCTTGGCCACGGCGGCGTCGATGGAGGACTTGATGGCCGCGGAGTCCTGGGCGGAGATCACGATGACCTTCACGCCCTTGGTGACCATGCTGCTGACCTGCTGGGCCTGCTTGGCCGCGTCACCGGCAGCGTTCGCGTACTCGACCTTGCAGTCGGCACACAGCGAGCTGACCTGCTGCTCGAAGTACGGCTTGTCGAACTTCTCGTAGCGAGCGGTCACGCTGTCGGGGAGCAGCAGGCCGATGGTCTTGCTACCGGAGGAGCTGCTGCTCGACGAGTCGCTCTTCTTGTCATCGCCGGCCTTGCCACAGGCGGCGAGCGACAGCGCCATGGAAACCGCGGCGGTGCCGATCACGACTCTACGCATCGTTGCGTTCATTGGGGGTGCCTCCCTGACAGGGCCGCAACGCTGCGGCCGAGGTGGCTCGAAGTCAACTCGGCCGAAAGTTCGACGTCAAGAAGTAAATACTTAACGAGATGGCAACGGCGCCATTCGTTCTCTAAGTGAAGGCAGGTGCGACAGCGGGCAACGACCCGTCCAAAAGGGTCGAATCGCCCATCTCGCTGAGCGCGAGAGCGAGCGCGCCGAGCACCTCCGCACGACCGCCGAGCGCCCCCGGAAGCACCGAGAGCTGGCGCGCCGCACTGGGGATCGCATAGCGGCTCACGGACTCCCTGATGGGCCCCAGGACCAGCTCTCCGGCCTCGGCGAGATCGCCGCCGAGGACCACCCGGCTCGGGTTCAGCAGGTTGCAGAGATTGGCCACACCGCTGCCGATGTGACGTCCGACATCCCCGATCACCCGACGGCAGCCGGGGTCACCGTCCCGGGCCAGCCGTACGACGCCTTCCATGGTCAGGTCGGTGCCGTGACTGGGCTGGAGCAGCGGCAGCACGTAGCGGGCCGACGCGAAGGTCTCCAGGCAGCCGCGGTTGCCGCAGCGGCAGACCGGGCCGGACTCGTCGAGCGTGATATGTCCTATTTCACCCGCCGTGCCGCCGGGGCCCCGGTAGATCTTCCCGTTGATCACCAGACCGGCGCCGACACCGCTGGCGACCTTGATGTAAGCAAGATCACGTACACCCTTGCCGCTGCCCCAGACCAGCTCACCGAGGGCTCCGAGGTTGGCGTCGTTGTCCACGTGCACGGGGACGCCGAGGCGCAGCCGCAGCTCCTCCGCGGGTCTCGCGCCGATCCAGCCGGGCAGGATGGCGCTGGAGCCCAGGGTGCCGGACTCCACGTCGATCGGGCCGGGGACGCCGACGCCCACGCCGGCGATCTTCGAGCGGTCCACTCCGGTCGCCGCGATCAGGCGGTTGACCAGCTCTTCCGCCCTGTCGAAGCCCTGGCTGGACGACGCGTCCACGTCGAGGGGCTCGGACTCCTCGGCCAGCACCTGGTGGGCGAGGTTGCCGATCGCCACGCGCAGGTGGGTGTGGCCGAAGTCGATCCCGATGACGATGCCGGCGTCACCGCTCAGACTCACGCTGCGGGCCCTGCGGCCGCCCGCCGACGTGGGCGTGACCTCGACGGTTCCGCCGTCCTTGAGCTCGCGCACGATGTTGGAGACCGTCGCAGCCGACAGGCCGGTCGTGCGCGCGATCTCCGCCTGCGTGAGCGATCCGGCCAGACGTACGGCCCGTACGACACGTTCCAGGTTGGCTCGGTGCAGCGACGACTGCGACCCCGGAGTCTCCATCGACCCATCCACTCCCGCCATCGGAGGCGGCCACGGTGCCGCCAACGTGACCCAGGTCACCTCACTGAGACCGGGTCACTTACAAGTTATGAACTCCAAGCTCTGCTGAACGGGTTACCGCCGTCAAGTCCTTGACAGAAATCGTTGGCGGTTCGGGGGTTGCCTGAGGGACATGCGACGGACATGTCTAGGCCACTGGTCAGGGGGTGCCGATGGGGGGCCGTGGTCAGGTGCGGGTACGTTGTGGCTGGTCGCGCCCACGCGGCGGAGCCGCATATTGAATACAGCCCCGCGCCCCTTTGGGGGCGCAAACGCTTCGTTACTTCAAAGCTCCCGCCGTCAGCCCCGCCACCACCTGGCGCTGGAAGATGATGTACGCCGCCAGGACCGGGAGCATCGCCATCACCAGGCCGGCGAAGAGGCCGGACCAGTCGCCCTTGTAGCCCTGGCTGACCGCCAGCTGGACCAGGCCCTGGGTGAGGACGTGTTTGTCGGGGTCCGTGTTGAGGACCGTCGGGAGCATGTACTGGTTCCACTGGCCGAGGAAGTTGAAGATCCCCACGCTGATCAGGCCGGGCTTCGCCATCGGCAGCATGATCTGGAAGAACGTACGGGTGTGCGAGGCGCCGTCGACGAAGGCCGCCTCGGCCACGGACGTGGGCAGCGTGCGGAAGAACGCCGTGAGGAAGAAGACCGTGAACGGCAGCGAGTACGCGATGTAGACCAGGATCAGGCCGTGCAGCGTGTTCAGCAGGCCCATGTTGTTCACGACGTAGAAGAGCGGGACCAGCGCGAGCATGATCGGGAAGCTCATGCCGCCGATGAACAGGTAGTAGATGAACCGGTTGCCCGGGAAGTCGAAGCGGGCCAGGACGTAGGCCGCCATCGAGCCGAGGACCAGGGTGCCGATGAGCGAGGCGCCGACCACCAGGACGGTGTTCAGGAAGTAGTCGCTCATGTTGGCCTGGGTCCAGGCCCGCGACCAGTTGTCGAAGTGCAGCCTGCCGGGCAGCGCCCAGGGCGAGCTGAAGATGGACCGGTCGTCCTTGAAGGACGTCATCACCGCCCACAGCAGCGGCGTGACCACCATGAACGCCCAGATGATCAGGACACCGTGGGAGAAGACGTTGAGGACCCCGCCCTCGCGCTGCCGCCGGGGCGGCTTCGGCGCGGGGACGTCGATCTTCGTGACGGTGGTGTCGGTCTCGGTCGTCGTCATCGCTTCAGTACTCCAGCCGCTCGCGACGGCCCAGCCGCATCACGATCGCCGCGAAGGCGAGCGTGACGACCAGCAGGGCGACGCCGATGGTGGTGGCGTAGGCGGCCTGACCGTCCCGGAACGCCTTCTGGTACACGTACAGGACCATCACGGTCGTCGAGTAGTCGGGGCCGCCCGGTCCGGTCGTCATGATCTGTACGACTGCGAACGACTCGGCGCCGAGCGCGAGGATGCCCATGTAGACCCAGCCGGACTGCACGGTGTCCCAGAGCAGCGGCAGGGTGAGGCGGAAGAAGGTGGTGGCGCGGCCGGCGCCGTCGAGCAGGGCGGCCTCGTAGAGGTCCGTGGGGATGGACGCCATGCCCGCCGAGAAGAGGACCACGAAGAATCCGACCGTGGACCAGACCAGTACGGCCATCACGCACCACAGGGCGAGGCTCGGGTCGCCGAGCCAGAGCGGCTGGATACTGTCCAGACCAATTCCCCGCAGCAGTGAATTGATCGCACCGCTGTCGGGGTTGTAGGCGAAGGCGAACAGCAGCGAGACGATCGCGATCGACAGCACCTGCGGGAAGAAGTAGACGATCTTGTAGAAGGAAGAGCCCCGGACCCCGGAGATGACCGGGCCGCCCTTCCTTCTCCGGCCGCCCACATTGATCATGAAGGCGAAGAACAGTGCCAGGCTGATCGTCACCAGCGGCAGCACGATCGCGAACATCAAGCTGTGCTGCAAGGACTTCCAGAAGATGTCGTCGTGCAGCATCCGCCGGTAATTGTCCAGGCCGACCATCTTGAATTCGGGGCTCAGGCCGGTCCAGTCCGTGAACGAGTAGTAGATGGACTGGACGAACGGCCACACCACGAAGAGCGCGTACAGTCCGAGGGGCAACGCCAGAAACCCCACAATGAACCGGTACTTGCCGTGCTGCATCGCCACTCCGGTGCCGTGAGGGTGAGTGTTACGGGTGCTTGTAGTGCTTGATCGTGGTGTCCTTGGCGGCCTCGTCGGCATAGCCCTGGATCTTCTTGACGGCCTCCGCCGGGGTGAGCCGGCCGGCCATCATCTCGCCGAGGCCGGCGACTCCGATCTTCTCCTTCTGGAGCTGCACGTACCAGTCCTGGAGCCGCGGGTTGACCACGTTCGACCCGGCCAGCTTCAGCGCGGCAACGCCGGAGGTGAGGCCCGGGGTGAGGGTGATGCCGTCGGTGCCGCCGTTGTAGGCGGTCAGCGACTTCACCTTCGTCGTGAAGTTCTTCGAAGAGGCCTCGCTGAGCATGATGCGCAGCTGCTCCATGCCGCCCTGGGCGTTCGCGGCCTTGGCCGGGACGATGAACGGCTCGCCGCCGGAGGCCCAGATGGTGCCGAACGGCATCTTGTCGTTCTTGTCGATGCCGGTGGGCGCGGAGACGGCCAGGTTGAAGTCGGAGGGGATGACGTTCGCCGACTCGTTCTCCACCCAGGAGCCGTTCGGGATGAACAGGGCCTTGCCCTGCGCCCAGGCGGTCTGCGACTGGATGTGGTCGAGGCCGGGGGTGCCCTTGAGGATGTACCCCTTCTTGTAGAGCTCGTAGTAGGCCTCGAAACACGCCTTGACGGCCGGGTGCTTCCAGGCGTTCGGCTCCAGGTTGTCGATCGCGTTCAGGACCTCGACGCCGCCGACCTTGCCGATCATCGGGTAGAGCGAGAAGGGGATGTAGTACGGGTACTTGCCCGCGTAGGTCCAGCCGGCCATGCCCTTCTTCTTGGCCTTCTCGCAGACGGCGATCATCTGGTCCCAGGTCTGCGGGTACTCCGCGTCGAGCGAGTCCAGGGCCTTCTGCGAGTACCAGACGCCGTAGACCGTGTAGGCGTAGTACATGATCCAGACCGGGTCGCCGTCGAACTGGCCCATCTCGACGATGCCGGGACGCAGTGTGTCGCGGACCTTCTTGTTCGGGTCGTCGTACGACGGGGCGTCGAGGAGCGGGGTGAGATCGGCGAGCTGGCTCTTGCCGACGAGCACACCCATGTCCATCTGCTCGGCGCCGGAGTTGTCGATGAGGTCCGGCGGGGTGCCCTGGTTGAAGCGCGGCTGGAGGGTGGACTGGATCTTCTGGGTGGCGGAGAACTTGACCTTGGCCTTCGGGAAGTTCTTCTCGTAGATCTTCACCGCGTCCTGGGCGTACTCCTTGCCGAAACCGCCGTCGAAGAGGACGAATTCCATCTGCGCGGTCTCGTTGACGCCCAGCGGGTTCTTGGTCGTCTTCTTGCCGGCCTTGTCCTTGGACTGGCCGCCACCGCCACTGCTGGCACAGGCGGAGAGGAATCCGACGGTGGGGACCGAAATCAGGCCGAGTGCGGCCGAACGCTTGATCAGATCGCGCCGGCCGACGCCCTCGGAACCATGGTTCGCTGCGGAAGGGGATCCCATGCTCAAGTCCACGCCTTCTCCAGGACTCAGGCGGTGAACCGGATCCTTCCCGGCACCGCGGTCGGGTAGTGCTGGGTCGTGCAGGAAGTCATGCGGGAAACGCCGACAGGTATAGTCCACTTCCCGCCAGCGGGGCAAGATCGAATGCAAGGTTGGCCACGGGTCTTTTCCTAGTTGAGACCTGTCGGAAATATGAGCGATCTCTGTACGCCTTGCCGGAAAAAGAGCCGACATACACCCCTGAATGCCGCACCCAACACCCTTGACATCACGGGCCACTTGACCACCTACTGGTTCCTGCGCCAGCAGCTGACAACGTTGTCTCGTGTGGCAGGGAGGGTACCCGTTGTGATGCAGCGGAGAACGCAGCGAAGAACAGGACACGGACCTGGTACGGCGGTCGTGATCGCGGCCGCCGTAGTCATGACCCTGGGCTCCCAGGGAACCGCGGTCGCCCTGCCGGCGAAGGCACCGGCCGCCGCGACCCAGTTCGCATCCTCGTTCGAGTCTGGCGATCCGTCACCGGACTGGACCGACACCGTCGACACGGACCCGGGCGGCGCTCCACGAGCCTCGGGTGTGGACGGCGGCTACAGCACCGGCATCCCCGGCAATGTCACCGACCACGTGACCGACGTGCGGGCGAGCGGCGAGAACACCGGCGCGGGCGAGGTCAAGGAGAACCTCGTCGACGGTGAGCCGGGCACCAAGTGGCTCACCTTCGAGCCCACCGGCTGGGTCGAGTTCGACTTCGACAAGCCCATCAAGCTGGTCACCTACGCCCTCACCTCGGCGAACGACTACGACGAACGCGACCCGAAGGACTGGACCCTCCAGGGCTCGACGGACGGCAAGGACTGGAAGACCGTCGACACCCGGACCGGCGAGTCCTTCTCGGAGCGGTTCCAGACCAAGTCGTACGACCTCTCCGCGCCCGCCGAGTACCAGCACTTCCGGCTCGACGTCACGAGGAACAACGGCGCCTCCGACATCCTGCAGATCGCCGACCTGCAGTTCTCCACGGGCGGCAGCGGCGGTCCCGTCCCCCAGGACATGCTCTCGCTGGTCGACAAGGGCCCCAGCGGCTCGCCGACCGCCAAGGCACGGGCCGGGTTCACCGGAACGCATGCGCTGCGCTACGCCGGGCGGCACACGGCGAGCGGCCGGGCGTACTCGTACAACAAGGTCTTCGACGTGAACGTCAAGGTCGGCCGCGACACTAAGCTGGGCTACCGGATCTTCCCCTCGATGGCCGACGGCGACCTCGACTACGACGCCACGAACGTGGCGGTGGACCTGGCCTTCACGGACGGCACCTACCTGAGCGACCTCGGCGCCGTCGACCAGCACGGGTTCGGGCTGTCGCCCCGCGCGCAGGGCGCGTCCAAGGCGCTGTACGTCAACCAGTGGAACAACGTGTCGTCGGTGATCGGTTCGGTCGCGGCCGGCAAGACCGTCGACCGGATCCTGGTGGGCTACGACTCCCCCGCCGGGCCGGCCAAGTTCCGCGGCTGGATCGACGACGTGTCCCTGAAGCCGGTGGCTCCCGAGAAGCCGAAGGCACATCTGTCCGACTACGCGCTGACCACCCGCGGCACCAACTCCAGCGGCAGCTTCTCGCGCGGCAACGACTTCCCGGCGACGGCCGTGCCGCACGGCTTCAACTTCTGGACGCCGGTGACCAACGCGTCCTCGGAGAGCTGGCTGTACGAGTACGCACGCGCCAACGACGACGACAACCTGCCGACGATCCAGGCGTTCAGCGCGAGCCATGAGCCGAGCCCCTGGATGGGCGACCGGCAGACCTTCCAGCTGATGCCGTCCGTCGCCTCCGGCACCCCGGACACCGGCCGGGACGCCCGCGAACTGGCCTTCCGGCACGAGAACGAGACCGCGCGGCCGTACTACTACGGGGTCACGTTCGAGAACGGCCTCAAGGCCGAGATAACACCGACCGACCACGCGGCCGCGCTGCGCTTCACCTACCCGGGCGACGACGCGAGCGTGATCTTCGACAACGTGACCGAGCAGGCGGGCCTGACCCTCGACAAGGAGCACGGGATCGTCACCGGGTACTCCGACGTCAAGTCGGGCCTGTCGACGGGCGCGACCCGCCTCTTCGTCTACGGCGTCTTCGACAAGCCCGTGACGGACGGCGACTCCAGCGGGGTGAAGGGCTACCTGCGCTTCGACGCGGGCTCCGACCACACCGTCACGCTCCGCCTGGCCACCTCCCTCATCAGCGTCGACCAGGCCAAGGACAACCTGCGCCAGGAGATCCCGGACGGCACCTCCTTCGACACGGTCAAGGCGCAGGCCCGGAAGGTCTGGGACAAGCTGCTCGGCAAGGTGGAGGTGGAGGGCGCCACGGCCGACCAGCTGACCACCCTCTACTCCAGCATGTACCGGCTGTACCTGTACCCCAACTCCGGCTTCGAGAAGGTCGGTTCCACGTACCAGTACGCCTCCCCCTTCTCGCCGATGACCAGCCAGGACACCCCGACACACACCGGCGCGAAGATCGTGGACGGCAAGGTGTACGTCAACAACGGCTTCTGGGACACCTATCGCACGACCTGGCCCGCGTACTCACTCCTGACACCAAGTCAGGCGGGCGAGATGGTCGACGGGTTCGTGCAGCAGTACAAGGACGGCGGCTGGACCTCGCGCTGGTCGTCCCCCGGCTACGCCGACCTGATGACGGGCACCTCCTCGGACGTGGCGTTCGCGGACGCGTACGTCAAGGGCGTGAAGTTCGACGCGAAGGCGGCGTACGACGCGGCCCTGAAGAACGCGACGGTGGTCCCGCCCTCTTCGGGCGTCGGCCGCAAGGGCATGTCCACCTCCCCCTTCCTCGGCTACACCAGCGACGACACCCGCGAGGGCCTGTCGTGGGCGATGGAGGGCTACGTCAACGACTACGGCATCGCCCAGATGGGCAAGGCGCTGTACAAGAAGACGGGCGAGAAGCGCTACAAGGAGGAGTCGGACTACTTCCTCAACCGCGCCCAGGACTACGTGGACCTCTTCGACTCCAAGGCCGGCTTCTTCCAGGGCAAGGACGCCCAGGGCGACTGGCGGGTGGACTCGTCGTCGTACGACCCACGCGTGTGGGGCTACGACTACACCGAGACCAACGGCTGGGGTTACGCCTTCACCGCTCCGCAGGACAGCCGGGGCCTCGCCAACCTGTACGGCGGCCGGTCCGGCCTCGCCGACAAACTCGACGAGTTCTTCGCGACGCCCGAGACGGCCTCCCCCGACTTCGTCGGCTCCTACGGCGGGGTCATCCACGAGATGACCGAGGCCCGGGACGTCCGGATGGGCATGTACGGCCACTCCAACCAGGTCGCCCACCACGTCATCTACATGTACGACGCGGCCGGCGAGCCCTGGAAGGCGCAGTCCTACGTCCGTGAGGCGCTCTCCCGGCTCTACCTCGGCAGCGAGATCGGTCAGGGCTACCACGGCGACGAGGACAACGGCGAGCAGTCCGCCTGGTACCTCTTCTCGGCCCTCGGCTTCTACCCGCTGGTGATGGGCAGCGGCGACTACACCATCGGCTCCCCGCTGTTCAAGAAGGCGACCGTCCACCTGGAGAACGGCCACGACCTGGTGATCAGGGCGCCGAGGAACAGCGCGCAGAACGTCTACGTCCAGGGCGTCCGCGTCAACGGCCGTATCTGGACGTCGACTTCGCTGCCCCACTCCCTGATCTCCAAGGGCGGTGTCATCGACTTCACGATGGGCCCGAAGCCGTCGACATGGGGCACCGGCAAGAACGCCGCCCCCGTCTCGATCACCAAGGACGACAAGGTCCCGACCCCGCGCGCGGACGTCCTGAAGGCCAACGGCGCCCTGTTCGACAACACCTCGGCGACACAGGAGACGGTGACGTCGGTGGACCTGCCGGTGACGGGCTCGGCCAAGGGCATCCAGTACACCCTCACCTCCCCGTCGGACCACACGAGGGCCCCGACGGGCTGGACCCTCCAGGCCTCGACGGACGGCACCAACTGGCAGACGGTGGACCGCCGTTCGGGCGAGACCTTCGCCTGGGACCTCCAGACACGAGCGTTCACGATCCAGAAACCCGGGACGTACCCGCACTACCGGCTGGTCCTGGACAGTGAATCGACGCTGGCGGAGGTGGAACTGCTGGCCTGAGACAGCGGCACGAAAAAAGGGGGCGGGCCCGTTCGGGTCCGCCCCCTCTCTTGTCCGGCTCAGCCGATGGCGAGAGTGAACACGTGCAGGTCGCTGTTGTCGGGAAGCCGGACGCTCTTGACGGTCCTGCCGTCCGGGGCCGTGAACGGCCTGGTCGCGAAGACGTAGGTTGCCACCGGGTCCTTGTCCGCGCCCGCGACGTTGCGGTACGCGGTCCTCGCCACGATCTCGTTGCCGTACTGGACGGTTCCGCCGCCACCGCCGATGGTCCAGTCGGTGAAGGAGAGGTCGATCGTGTCGGTCGTGCCGTCGGTGTAGGTGACGGTCGCCCGGCCCGGCTGGTTGCCGTTGGTGGCGCTGCCGATGAAGGACAACCTGGCAGCAGGGGTGGGGAGTTCGATGGTCCGGGCGGTGGCCGTCGCGTTGTCGGGGCGGCCTGCCGGGGCGTTCGGCCAGGTGTAGGCGAGGCCGTCGAGCGCGCCCTGGCCGCCCGCGGTGAGGCCGGCCGCCGCGAGGGCCTGGCGGGAGTAGCTCCAGCCGCCGCCGTCGAAGTCGGCCTCGTCGTGGTCGCCGGAGTCGTCCGAGACACCGGTGTTGTCGTAGGCGGCGAGGAGGGTGCCGGGCGCGGCGACGGTGAGGGCGACCGGCTGGGAGTAGGACGTGTCGGCGGAGGTCACCGTGACCCGCACGTCGTAGTAGCCCTGCGGGACGTCTGGTGCGGTGGTGAGGGTGATCTGCCGGGAGCCGTCGGTCATCGTGCCCTCGGCGGGCGTGGCCCGGACCCCGTCCGGGGTCTCGACGCGGAAGCGGACCTCCGGGCCGGTGCCGCCCGTCAGGGAGAGGGCGCGGATGTCCACCTTCGCGCTGTCACCGGGGGCGATCGTCGCCGCCGTGGGACCGACGCCGATCTGGTACGGCTGCTCGCCCTGGCGGAAGGACGGGGGTGCGGAGGACGTGCCCCAGGTGCGGTTCGAAGTGGTGGAGAGGGTGTAGTCGAGCCGGCCGCCGTCGCGGACGAAAGAGCTGTCGAGCCAGGGACGGTCGCTGGTACGGCCGTTGACCTTCAGGGACTGGACGTACGGGGCGCCGGCGGCCGCTCCCTGCGCGTGGATCGAGATGTCGTTGCCGTCCGGGCGGTCGATCTCCACCCGCTCGAACAGGGGTGAGGCGAGGACGAGTTCGGCCCGGGAGGGGACCTGCGGGTACATGCCGAGCGCGGAGAAGACGTACCAGGAGGACATCGCGCCGAGGTCGTCGTTGCCGGGGATACCGCCGGGCTGCGTCGACCAGAGCTGTGTCATCGCCGCACGGACGGTCTCCTGCGTCTTGTAGGGGGCACCGGCGTAGTCGTACAGGTAGGGCACGTTGAGCGAGGGCTCGTTGTCCAGCTCGGACTTGTCGCCGCCGCTGCCGGTGAAGGCCCAGCTGCCGTCGCTGTCGTGGAAGAAGGCGTCGAGGCGGGCGAGGGCCTGGTCGGTGCCGCCCATCGCGGCGAAGAGCCCGGCCGGGTTGTGCTGGACCATCCAGGTGTACTGGGCGGCCGTGCCCTCCACGAACCCGTTGCCGGTACCCGGGGTGAAGCCGGTGATCCAGCTGCCGTCGGCCTTGCGGTTGGCGATGTAGCCGCCGGTGGGATCGGCGGCGATGTCGAAGTTGTTCTGCCACCACTGGGAGCGGTCGGCGAAGGCCGCTGCAGTGTTCTTCTCCCCCGCTGCCGCGGCGAGTTGGGAGAGGGAGAAGTCGGCGGTGGACATCTCCAGGGTCTCGGCGGCGCCGCCCCAGGCGTTGGACACGGACGGCATGTAGTGCTCGTCCAGGTACTTGTCGAGAGACGGACGTTGGCCGACCGACAGCACCGGCTTGCCGGCCGCCGACAGGTCCTGGGCCGTCGGCACCGTCGCCGCCTTCACCAGCGAGTCCAGCGCGCCCTTCAGGTCGAAGTCGGTGCCGCCGAAGGCCCGGATGCCGGCGAGGGCGGTCGGTGACGGGTCGCCGTTCATGACGTGGGTGCCGCTCGCGCCGTGCAGCCAGCGGTCCCAGACCCCGCCGTTCTGCCGGGCGAGTTCGTAGAGCGACTGGGCGATGTCCGAGCCGGTCCCGGGGTCCAGCAGGGTGAGCAGCTGGACCTGGTCACGGTAGACGTCCCAGCCGGAGAAGGTGCCGTACTGCGCCCGGTGGCCGCGGGCGACCCGGTGGACCTTGTCGTCGCTGCCCCGGTAGCGGCCGTCGGCGTCGCTGATGACGTTCGGGTGGAAGAGGGAGTGGTAGAGCGCGGTGTAGAAGGTGGTGCGGTCGGCGTCGGTGCCGCCGCCGACCCGGATGGCGTCGAGGCGCTCGCGCCAGGCGCGGTGGGCCGCGTCGCGGACGGCGTCGAAGGAGCGTCGCGGCGGGTTCTCCGCCCTCAGGCTCGCCTCGGCGGCGGTCCGGCTGACGTACGAGATACCGACCTTGACGTTCACCGGTCCCGAGCCGGGCGCGAACTGCACGTATCCGCCGGCCCCCTTGCCGGCGACGGGCCGCCCGCCGTTGGCGGAGAAGCCTCCGGTGCCGCCGGAGGCGGTCGTCGAACCCGGGCTCAGCCTGTCGTCCTGCCAGGTGCCGGTGGTGGTGAAGGCGCGGTCGAAGTGGGCGGTGAAGTAGAGGGTGTAGTAGGAGCGTTGGCCCTCGGGGTCGAGGTAGCCGCAGAAGTCCCCGGAGGTGACCGAGCCGGAGACGGTACGGGCCTGCGGGTCGATGGTCACCGTCGAATCGGCCGAGCCCACCTCGGAGTTGGCGGTGCGGATCAGCAGGGAGGCGGGCTTGTCGGCCGGGTAGGTGAAGCGGGCCGAGCCGGTGCGGGCGGTCACGGTGAGGTCGGCGGTGACGCCGGAGGCGAGGCCCACCTTGTAGTGGCCGGGCTCGGCGGTCTCGTCGGCGTGGCTGAAGTCCGAGGCGTACACCGCGTCCTTGGTGTCGCTAGCCGGGGAGGAGGTGACCTCGCCGGCGTACGGGAAGAACGGGATGTCGCCGCTGCCGCCCGCGCAGCCGGTGCCGGACATGTGGGTCAGGCTGAAGCCGCGGATGCGGGTGGCGTCGTACTGGTAGCCGCCCGGTGCGGCCGTTCTCGTCGCGTCGCCTCTGGTGTTCTCCGGGCTCCAGGAGAGCATGCCGAACGGCACGACGGCGCCCGGGAAGGTGTCGCCGCCGTTCTTGCTGCCGATCAGCGGATCGACGAACGCCGTGGGGTCCTTGACCAGTTCGGGGGGTGCGCTTGCGGTCGCCGCGAGCGCGGGGGATGGGGGTCCCCCCGCGCGAGCGAAGCCGAGCGTGGGGGAACCGCCGGCCGCGAGTACCGCGGCCAGCAGCAGGGACATGGGTCGGAAACGCATGACGCGGCCCTTCCTCCTCCGGACGGGTCGCGCACCACAGGTCGCACAAGCCGCAGGGACAGTAACGTGCGCCACCGGTACCACGGAAGACCGCGCATGCCCCGGAGGGCACCGGCCCGGTTCACCCGGTCGGGCGATCCGAAATGCCTTGACATCGTTGTCGGTTGAGACGGTAAAGTCATGTACAGACCATGAGACAACGTTGTCGCCCACCACGGCGTCGACACAAGCCGCACAGCAGGACACCCACGAGGCACTTCGAGCAACCCCCATCCGGACAGGCCTACCCACCCCCCCTCGCCTGCCCGGCTCGCGGACCCGGTGCGCATCGACACCGGGTCCGCCCAGAGCGGATCGCGTACGTCAACCGACCTGACACGGCAGGCCGGTCGCGCTGTCCCCGCCGTCGCCCTGGACGACGTAGCCGAACGTCGTGCTCCGGCCGGGGCTGAGCGAGCCGTTCCAGTCGGCGTTGTGGACCATCACGTCCTGTCCGCCGTAGGTCGCGTTGCCGTTCCACAGGCTGGCCACCGACTGACCCGCCGGAAGCGTCCAGTTGACCATCCAGCCCAGCATCGCCACATCACCGCTGTTGGTGACGGTGACCTCGGACTGGTAGCCGCCGGGCCAGCTGTTGGTCGTGGTCCGGGTGGCGGTGCAGGTGCCGGGCGGGGGCTGGCCGGGGTTGCCCGGGTCGTGGATGCCGGTGACCTCGCCGTTGCCGCCGTCGAAGACGACGTCCGAGCAGGAGTAGAAGGTCTCCGTGCTGTCCGAGCGCTGCCACACCATGCAGATGACGTGCCGCCCGGTCTTGTCGGCCGGAAGCTGCCCGGTCCAGGAGTAGTTGGCCTCGACCGTGCCCGGGGTGCCGTTGAGCGGCGGGTGGTCGACGGTCAGGAACGGCGTGTCCTCCATGTCGTCCCAGGTGAGCGGCCGGGTCGGGTCGTAGCCGTCCTTGGTGACGTAGACGTAGAACCAACCCGGGTGCGCCGCCCAGGCGTTGTAGGAGAAGTCGACGGTGGCGCCGGAGGTCAGATGCGTGACCGGCCAGTCGTCGCGGGGCAGGTCGAAGCCGGTGAAGTTGGGGTTGCCACCACTGCACAGCGAGCCGTCCGGGACGAAGCCGCGGGTGCGGCCGGCGCCGTCCGAGCGCAGCACGGAGAACCAGTTGTAGAACGGCGTGGTCCCGCTGACCTGCTGGGCCGCCTTGCACGCCGGGTTGACGGGCTTGATCTCCCCGGTGTCGGTGAGCGCGTCCTGCCAGCACAGGAAGGTACGACTGCCGGGCTTCATCGGGGTGCCGTGCGCCTGGGCCGGGGCGCCGGCGACCAGGATCAGGGCGAGGGCGGGGACCGTGGTGAGCAGGGCGAGGAGGGCGAGGAACAGGGCCCGGCCCCGGGTGGGGAGGGGTAATCGGGGGAGGCCGGAGAGGAGTTGCCTTTTTGTCATAGGCATGACAGACCTACCTCTGTGTGGGATGGCTGGCCGTGCGCGGGTCATGGAGACGAACGCGGGGTGGAAGCGAGCCCGGCGCGTCGACGGGTTCCGGTCCGCCGAAGCATATGGGAGCGCTCCCACCCCACTCTCCCGTGAAGCTAGCGCGAACGGGGACCGCTGTAAACGCCGGACGGCCGACGAAGTCGGACGGCCGGATCACCACAGCGGGCGCACAGCCTTGACTCTTTTTTGGCCAACCGCGCTATGTGGTGACTGGAGTTCGGTCATGTTCACTTGACGCGGCCACAGAGTTGATTCTTGACGGTTTCTGAGCCATCGACCTTCCGATACCGACCGTCGCGCTGTCAGGGCGCTGCGATGGAGGAAGAACTCATGACAAGACAGATACGCGGCGTGCTGGCCGTGTTCACCGGAGCGCTGCTGCTCGCCACGGGAATCACCGGCGCGGGAGCGGGCTCCGCGCAAGCCGATGACAACGGTGTCGGACTCAAACCCGTGCTCGGTTGGAGCAGTTGGAGCTTCGTCCGCCGCAATCCGACCGCGCAGACCATAGAAGCGCAGGCGAAGGCGCTCAAGGACAGCGGGCTCGCGAAGAACGGGTTCGTCTATGCCAACGTCGACGACTTCTGGTACCAGTGCCCGGGCAGCCAGGGGCCGGACGTCGACCAGTACGGCCGCTGGGTCACCGACCCCGCCAAGTTCCCGTCCGCCCACGGCGAGAACGGCATCCAGGTCGTGGCCGACTACGTCCACTCCCTCGGGCTGAAGTTCGGCCTGTACGTCACTCCCGGCATCTCCCAGCAGGCGGTCGCCAAGAACACCGCGATCCAGGGAACCTCGTACCACGCCCGGGACATCGCCACCACGGCGACGGAGAACAACTACAACTGCGGCGGCATGGTGGGCATCGACTACACCAAGCCCGGCGCACAGGCGTTCATCGACTCCTGGGCCGGTCAGTTCGCCGGCTGGGGAATCGACTATCTGAAGATCGACGGCGTCGGCACCCCCGACCAGCAGGACGTGCAGGCCTGGTCGGACGCTCTGCGGCACACCGGGCGGCCCATCCATCTGGAGCTGTCCAACAACCTCGACATCAACAACGCGGCCACCTGGGCCAAGCTGTCCAACGGCTGGCGCACCGGCGGCGACATCGAGTGCTACTGCGGGCCGGACGGCAGCAGCTATCCGCTGACCACCTGGGCCTCGGTCGCCTCGCGGTTCGACCAGGTCGCCGCGTGGGCCCCGTACGGCGGTCCCGGCGGGTACAACGACTACGACTCCCTCGAGATCGGCAACGGCGACAACAACGGCCTGACCCCCGACGAGCGCAGGACGCAGATGAGCCTGTGGTCGCTGGCCGCCTCCCCGCTGGTCCTCGGCACCGACCTCACCCACCTCGACCCCGCCGACCTCGCCCTGCTGAAGAACACCGACGTGCTCGCGGTCGACCAGGACGGCATCGACGCCCAGCGGATCTCCTCGGACCCGAACTCCCAGGTGTTCGCGAAGACCGAGCCCGACGGGGACGTCGTGGTCGGCCTGTTCAACACCGGTTCGGCTCCCCGGGAGGTCGCCACGACGGCGGCCGCGCTGGGCCTGCCCGCGGCGCGCGACTACGCCCTGCGGGAGCTGTGGAGCCACCGGCTGACCGAGTCCGCGGGCCGGATCGCCGCCGATGTGCCGCCGCACGGGGTGGTCCTGTACCGGGTGCACCCCAGCCGCCATGCGGTGGCCGGTGCGGCTCCGGACGTCTCACTGGCGCTGAACTGGGCCCCCGCGGCGAGCGACAGCACCACGCGTACCGTGACCGCGGTCCTGTCCGACAACGGGTCGCGGCCGATCACCGACACCGGCCTGACCCTCACCGGGCCGTCCGGCGCGAAGATCACCACGAAGTCGCCGACGTCGGCCCGGACGATCCGGGGCGGTCACGCGCTGGAGGCCACCTACTCCGTCACCATCCCGCCCTCGGCGGAGCTCTTCGCCTCCAGCGACTTCCAGGGGACGGCCGCCTACCGCTTCCGGTCGGGCGGGAGGACCAGGCTCAACGTCGGTGACACGATCACCGTCAACCACCAGGTGACGGCCCCGTACCGGACGTTCGCCTCCACCACGGCGAGCTTCAGCGAGTCCGGCAGCCGGCTCGGCATCCGCGCCCAGGGCGCCGACCTCTACAACGGCACCAACGAATACGGCACGGTCTATCTGCCCGGTGCCGAGCACGACGGTTCCGTGACCACCGTGAAGCTGGACTCCCAGTCGAACACGAGCGTCTGGGCGAAGGCCGGGATCATGGTCCGCAACGACATCACCCAGCCCGACACCTCCGCCGGCTATCTGGCCCTGGTCGCGACCCCCTCCAACGGCTACCTCCTCGACTGGGACAGCGACGGCGACGGCAAGCTGGACTCCCAGGACTCCACCGGCTCCGCCACCTACCCGTCGTGGCTGAAACTCGTCCGCAACGGCACCACGTACAGCGGCTACTACTCCACCGACGACGCCACCTGGAACCTGGTCGGCACCATCACCGTCCCGACCGCCGCGGCCACCCAGGACGTCGGCCTGACCCAGACCTCGCACGCCTCGGGCACCACCGGCGAGGCCGACTTCGACACGTTCACGACCACTCCCTAGCGATCCCGGCGATCCAGGTCCGCGCCCGCACGGTGCTCCGCTACACGGGTGCCGTGCGGGCGCTGATCGCCGTTCCGGCCGGCGGGAGTTCGGTGACCGGGAGTTCCAGGGTGAACTCCGTGCGGCCCGGGGTGCTCTCCACGTCGATGTGGCCGCCGTGGGCCGTGGTGATGGCCGAGGCGATCGCGAGGCCCAGGCCCGAGCCGCCCGCCAGGACGCCGGCGCGGGTGCGGGAGGTGTCGGCCCGGGTGAAGCGTTCGAAGACGGTCGGAAGGACGGCGGGCGGGATGCCGGGGCCGTCGTCGCGGACCCGGATCACGCAGGTGGTGGGGGTGACTTCGACCGTGGCGGTCACGGTGGTGCCGACGGGGGTGTGGACCCGCGCGTTGGCCAGCAGGTTGGCCACCACCTGGTGCAGGCGGGCCTCGTCGCCGAGCACCAGCGAGGGGCCGTCGAGGCCGAGTTCGAGCTGCCAGACGTGCCCGGCGCCGGCCGCCCGCGCGTCCCACACGGCCTCCGCGACCAGTGCGGCCATGTCCACCTCGGCGCACTGCAGCGGGCGGCCCTCGTCGAGGCGGGCCAGCAGCAGCAGGTCCTCCACCAGGCTGCGCATCCGGGCCGACTCGGCGTTGACCCGGCGCCACGCCAGGCCGGGCTCGATGCGGTCCGTGCCGCGGTTCATCAGCTCGGCGTACCCGGCGATCGAGGCGAGCGGGGTGCGCAGTTCGTGGCTGGCGTCGGCGAGGAAGCGCCGCATGCGCTCCTCGCTCCGGCGGACCTGTTCCTCGCTGCGCTGGCGTTCCGCCAAGGACGCCTCGACGTGGTCGATCATGCGGTTGAGGGCGGCGCCGACCTGGCCGGCCTCGCTGCCGGGGTCGGTGTCCCGCTCGGGGACCCGGGTCAGGCCGGTCACCTGGCCCCGGCCGAGCGGCGCATGGGAGACCTCGACGGCGGTGGCGGCGACCCGGCCGAGAGGCCGCAGCTGCCGTCGTATCACCACCGCGCACACACAGCCCGCGACCGTGAGGCCGACCGCCGCGACCCCGATCTCGACCTCCACCAGGCCGCTGATGGTGTCCAGTACGTCGTCCATGGGGAGCCCGGCCAGGACGCGGACACCGCTCGCGTTCAGGGCGGTGACCCGGTAGGTGCCCAGGCCGGGGACCTGGCGGGTGTGGGTGGAGCCGTCCTGTGCGAGGCCCTTGAGGGCGCTGGTCTGGGCGGTGCTGAGGGAACGCGGCGGGGCGTCCTGGCTGACGACGGCCGCGTTGATGATGTCGCCCTTGGCGTCCAGGCGGGCGGCGAGCATGCCGGCCGGGTGGCCGCTCTCGTTGAGGAAGGTCAGGTCGCGGGTGAGTTCCGGGTGCAGGGCGGCACCGCCGACGCCGCGCTCGGCCGCGTCGCTCACCTGGTTGTCCAAGTTGCCCATGAGATAGGCGCGTTGGGCGAACACCGTGGTCAGGGCCATCGCGGCGCACACGCAGACGAGGACGGCGGTGATGAAGATGAGCAGTCGCGTGCGCAGCGACCGGCTCCGCAGCCGGGCGGTCATCTGCTCTCCTCCACGGGCCGGACGACGTAGCCCATGCCGCGCACGGTGTGGATCATCGGCGCCCGGCCCCGGTCGATCTTGCGGCGCAGGCTGGAGATGTAGACCTCGACGAGGTTGCCGCCCCCGTCGAAGGAGGTGCTCCAGACGTGGTCGAGGATCTGGGCCTTGCTGAGCACCTGGCGCGGATGGTCCAGGAGCAGGCTGAGCAGGTCGAACTCCTTGGCGGTGAGCTTGATCGGGGTGCCGGCCCGCTGCACCTCGCGGGACTCGCCGGTGAGCACCAGGTCGCCGAGGACCCGCACCGAGTCGTCGGCGGGCGGCTGTTCGGTACCGGCCCGGCGCAGGAGTCCGCGCAGCCGCAGTACGACCTCCTCCAGGGAGAAGGGCTTGGTGACGTAGTCGTCGGCCCCGGCTTCGAGTCCGTCGATACGGTGTTCGATGGCGTCGCGGGCGGTGAGCATCAGGACGGGCAGCCTCGGCATCTCGTAGCGGAGTCTGCGCAGTACCTGGAGGCCGTCGAGGTCGGGCAGCATTCCGTCGAGCACCACCGCGTGCGGGGCGCAGCCGCGGGCCAGCCGCAGTGCCGTCTGCCCGTCGAGCGCGGGGTAGGGCCGCCAGCCCGCGTCGGCGACGGCGGCGGAGAGCAGCTCGGTGAGACCGGGCTCGTCGTCGACGATCAGGACGCGGACTCGGCCGGTTCGGACCCCTGCGGTGGCAGACATGTAGCAAGTCTGTGCCGGTTCGCTGAGGGAATCCTGTGTTCCGACTGAGCCGAAGCCGTGACAGCACGGGCGCGGCGGCCGGAACGCGGACGCGAGGACCGCGGGCGACCGGGTCCGCCGGGCTGGGTCTCTCCGTCAACTCCGTTGACCGAAGTGGGCATTGGCACCCTCCGGTCACCGTGTTCCCTTGAGCGGCCACCGCCCCGGCGCTCACTCTGATCTCTGGCTTCCGCTTACCGGGCGGAAGCGTTTCCGCGTTCAGGGGAGGACGTCCACCCATGCGAAGACTCCACGTCCTGTGGGCCGTGGCAGGAGCGGCGGGACTGCTCGCGGGGGCGGTCACGCCCGCGACAGCCGCTCCGGGGTCACTGGTCACCACACCCGTCACACCCCTCACGGGTCCGAGCACCACCACTCCACCGCAGACAGTCACCCTCATCACCGGCGACACCGTGACCCTCACCGTCGGACCGGATGGCAAGAACGCCGTCGACGTCCGGCGCGGCAAGGGCCGCGAGGCCGCCACCTTCCTGTCGAGCGAGAAGAACGGCGAGATCAGCGTCCTGCCGGCGGACGCCATCCCGTTGATCAAGGCGGGCCGCCTCGACCCGGCCCTGTTCAACGTCTCCCAGCTGGTCGCACAGGGGTACACGGACGCGAAGACCGGCAGCACCCCGGTCATCGCGACGTACACCAAGGGCTCCGAGACCCCCGAAGGTACGCGCCGGATGCTGGCACTGCCCGGGATCGACGGCGCGGCGCTCAGCGCGAGGAAGTCGACCGCGTTCTGGTCGGACATCGCACCGCCGCTCGGCACCGCGCCCACCGCGAAGGCCGCGCGGCGGCTCGGCGACGGCATCGACAAGATCTGGCTGGACGCCAAGGTGAAGGCGTCCCTCGACGTGAGCGTGCCGCAGATCGGCGCGCCCGAGGTCTGGAAGGCGGGCTACGACGGCACGGGCGTGAAGGTCGCGGTCCTGGACACGGGCGTGGACCTCGGGCACCCGGACCTGGCCGGGAAGATCGCCGGTTCGGAGAGCTTCGTACCGGACGAGACCGTGCAGGACGGCTTCGGCCACGGCACCCATGTGGCGTCCACGATCGTCGGCTCGGGCGCCGCCTCGGGCGGCCGGTACAAGGGGGTGGCGCCGGGCGCCCAGTTGCTGGTCGGCAAGGTGCTGGACAACACGGGCAGTGGTCAGTCCTCCTGGATCATCGCGGGCATGGAGTGGGCGGCGCACTCCGGCGCGAAGATCGTCTCGATGTCCCTGGGCGGTACGGCGTCCGGCCCCTCGGACGTGCTCAGCGAGACCGTCGACGACCTGTCCGCGGCCACCGGCACGCTGTTCGTGATCGCGGCGGGCAACGCGGGGCCGGGCGAGCAGACCGTGGGCACCCCGGGCATCGCCGACTCCGCGCTGACGGTGGGCGCGGTCGACAAGTCGGACAAGCTGGCCTCCTTCTCCAGCCGGGGACCGCGCATCGGCGACTACGCGGTCAAGCCGGAGATCACCGCGCCGGGCGTGAACATCACGGCGGCCCGCGCCGCGGGCACCAGCATGCCTGGCAGTACGCCGGTCGACGACTACTACACGACGGCGAGCGGCACCTCGATGGCGACCCCGCATGTCGCGGGCACGGCGGCGCTGGTCGCCGAGGCGCATCCGGACTGGACGGGCGAGCAGATCAAGGAGGCCCTCGCCAGCACCGCGAAGACGAACCCCGACAACTCCGTGTTCGAGCAGGGCGACGGCCGGGTCGACGCGGTGCGGGCCGTCGAGCAGGACGTCTTCGCGACCCCGACGCTGAGCTTCGGCGAGTTCGAGGACGGCGACACCGGGGTCGTCAGCAAGGACATCACGTACACCAACACCACTGACAGCGCGGTGGAGTTGAAGGTCTCGTCGTCGCTCGCCGACCTCACGCTGGGCGCCGGTTCGCTGACCGTGCCCGCGCACGGCACCGCCACGCTCCCGGTCACCGTCGACCCGGCGCAGGAGGCCCACGGCCGCTACACGGGCCATGTCACGGCGACCGCCGACGGCGTCCAGGTCACCACGGGCGTCGGCTTCGAGAAGGCACCGAAGACGTACGACCTCAAGCTCTCGATCCTGGACCGCGAGGGCAATCCGTCCACCGGGGCGTCGATCTACACGCTCCAGGAGCTGAACGGCGCCTACCCCGACGAGTACGGCTTCATCGGCACCGGCTGGACCTGGCGGGTGCCGGCCGGCACCTACTCCATCGCGACCTGGATCCCGGACCGGGACGCGGGCGGTCTGGCCGTGGGTACGTCGATCGTCGGCAACCCGGAGATCAAGGTCGACGGGGACACCGCAGTGGTGCTCGACGCCCGCAAGGCGGTGGAGATCAAGCCGAAGACCAAGGAGGACTCCGAGTTCCAGGGCTTCAGCACCAACTGGTACCGCAGCGGGCCGGGCAGCGCCTGGGGGCTCACCTACAGCCAGGGCTTCTGGACCGATCACGTCTACGTGGCGCCGACCCAGCAGGTCACCGAGGGCACTCTGAGCTTCTACGCCAAGTTCCGCCTGTACGCGAAGGAGTTGACGGCGAGCGTCACCGGTTCGCAGAAGACGTCGCTCTCCTCGCTCTACTACTGCCAGACGTACGAGGACTTCCCGTTGAAGTTCAGCGGTGAGCACACGGTCCAGGCGGTGGACGCAGGCGGCGGTACCGAGGCCGACTTCGCGGGGCTCGACGTGAAGGGCAAGGTGGCGGTGGTCGCGCTCGGCGCCACGGAGCGGGCACAGTCCGCGCTGGACAACGCGACCAAGGCCGGGGCGGGTTACCTGATCGCCTACCGCAAGACCCCCGGCTTCTGGATCGAGGCGGTGGACCGGGCGACCACCGTCCCGCTGATGATCGCCACCGGCGAGCAGGGCGCCGCGCTCGGCAGCCTGCTGAAGACCGGCAAGAAGGTCAGGCTGAAGCTGAACGGCACGCCGACCAGCCCCTACGTCTACAACCTGCTCGCCGCGCAGAGCGGTGCCATCACCGCGAACCAGACCTACCGCCTGGACAAGTCCGACACGGTGAAGCGGACGGCGCGTTACTACGGTGCCACGGCAGGCGACATGGGCGCGGACACCCTGTACACCTTCCGGCCCTGGCAGCGCTTCGGCATCGAGACCAGTGTGCCCACGCAGTTGGGCACGGAGCGCGACGAGTACTACTACGTCGACCCCGACACCCGTACCTGGCACGTCGTCTATCCGAAGTGGGACACGCTGAAGGGCGAGTGGAGCCCGCTGCGCACCTTCACCGAGCCGGGAACGGAGCCCGCCGAGGACTGGCTGCGCCAGGTCGTCCGGCCGGGCAGCAGCCAGGAGTACGGGCTCTCCGCGCGCGACGGAGACAGACTCACCTTCCGGGTGCCGGAGTTGACCGACTCCACGCCGGGCCACTACGGAGCCATCGACGGCATCGACAACACCGCGAAGGGCAAGCTCTACGCGGACGGGCAACTGGTCGGCGACTCCACGCTCGGCGGCTACGGCACCTTCGACGTGGCGGCGGACAAGACCGCGTACCGCTTCGAACTGGACGTACAGCGCAGGGCGGAGTGGGCCAGGTACTCGACGAGCACGCACACCGAGTGGACCTTCTCCTCGGCGCACACCGACACCAGGACGGCGCTGCCGCTGCTCACGGTCGGCATCAGCCCGAAGGGCCTGGACCTGCTCAACCGGGCCGACCGCGGGCACACGGTGAAGATCGCGCTGCCGGTCGCCGACCAGCTGGGGAGCGTGCGGGCGAGCAGTCTGCAGGCCTGGGTCTCCTACGACGACGGCACGTCCTGGAAGGAGGTGAAGGTCCGGAACGGCACGGCGCGGTTCAGGCCGGCGAAGGGCGCCGGGACGGTGTCGCTGCGGGTGCGGGCCGCCGACCTGGACGGCAACGTGATCGACCAGACCGTGCTGCGGGCGTTCGGCCTGAAGTGAGCAACGCCCCGAGCCACTGTAAGGATTCTTAACAAAGACCCTCTACCGTGGCGAGCCATGGTGAACAGGGCACAAGAACCTGCAAGACAGACCCCTGCCGCGAGCCCCTGGGCCGCGGTGGGGGTCTCCGCCTTCGACGAGGTGGTGTACCAGTCGATTCTGCATCAGCCCGACGCCGGCGCGGCCGGCTGGGCGCTGCTGACCAGGGCGACACCGGCCCAACTGCGCGAGGCCTGCAACCGGCTGCTCACCCTTGGACTGCTCCAACCGCCCGACTCCATGGGCGGGTTACGAGCGGTCGACCCGCGGGTGGCGATCCGTGCGCTGATCCGGCGGCGCGAGACGGAATCCGAACTGCTCGCCGCCACCGCCGAGGAGATGGCCACGGCGTACGAGGCCGGGCTGCTCCGCGAGGAGCCGACCCGGCTGATCGAGGTCGCCTCCGGCGAGGGCGCCATCGCGGCCCGGCTGGAGGAGATGTACGCCCGCGCCGAGCACGAGGTGTGCCTGTTCGACACCCCGCCGTACCTCGCCCCGCCCGCACCGCAGGTGGATTCCCAGGCCGATCTGCTCAAGCGCGGGATCGTCTCACGCGGCCTCTACGCGGCGAGCGCCCTGGAGGATCCGAACGCTCTGTCCCGCGCCTGGAAGATGGTCGAACTCGGCGAGCAGGCCCGGGTGTTGCCGTCCGTGCCGCTCAAGCTGCTGGTGGTCGACGGACGCCGGGCGATGCTCCCGCTGACCTCGTCCGCGGCGGGCGGCTACTGCGCCGTCGTCGTATGGCACTCGGCGGTCACCGAGGCCCTGCAGAAGCTCTTCGAGCTGGCCTGGCAGCAGGCGACTCCGCTCGGCCGGCCCGAAGTCAACGGCGAACTCTCCGCGGACGAACAGGCGCTGACGCGGCTGCTGGCGGCCGGGATGAAGGACGAGGCGGTGGCCCGTCATCTGGGGGTGAGTCTGCGAACACTGCGGCGGCGGGTGAGCGACCTGCAGGAACGTCTCGGGGCGTCGAGCCGGTTCCAGCTCGGGCTACGGGCCGCTCAGCGCGGCTGGCTGTAGAAAACAGTGCGGGGCCGCACTCCCGGAGGAGCGCGGCCCCGACCGTCGATCCGCTACTTGCGGATCAGGCTGCGCAGCACGTACTGCATGATGCCGCCGTTGCGGTAGTAGTCGGCCTCACCGGGGGTGTCGATCCGGACGACCGCGTCGAACTCGACGCCCGTGTCGGTGGTGACCTTGACCGTGCGCGGGGTGGTGCCGTTGTTGAGCTCCTCGACACCGGTGAAGGAGAAGGTCTCCTCGCCGGTCAGGCCGAGGGACTCGGCGGTGGCGCCCTCCGGGAACTGGAGCGGCAGCACGCCCATGCCGATCAGGTTCGAGCGGTGGATGCGCTCGTACGACTCGGCGATGACGGCCTTGACGCCGAGCAGCGCGGTGCCCTTGGCGGCCCAGTCGCGGGACGAGCCGGAGCCGTACTCCTTGCCGGCCAGGACGACCAGCGGGATGCCCTGCTCGATGTAGTTGCGGGAGGCGTCGTAGATGAACGCCACCGGCGCGTCGGCCTGGGTGAAGTCGCGGGTGTAGCCGCCCTCCGTGCCCGGCGCGATCTGGTTGCGCAGGCGGATGTTGGCGAACGTGCCGCGGATCATGACCTCGTGGTTGCCTCGGCGGGAGCCGTAGGAGTTGAAGTCACGACGCTCCACACCGTGCTCGGTGAGGTACTTGCCGGCCGGGGTGTCGGCCTTGATGGCACCGGCCGGGGAGATGTGGTCGGTGGTGACCGAGTCACCGAGCTTGGCGAGGACCCGGGCGCCGGCGATGTCGGTGACGGGCGACGGCTCGTGGGCCATGCCCTCGAAGTACGGGGGCTTGCGGACGTAGGTCGACTGCGGGTCCCAGTCGAAGGTGTTGCCGGTCGGGATCGGCAGCGACTGCCACTGGGCGTCACCGGCGAAGACGTCGGCGTAGGACTTGTTGAACATGTCCTCGCCGATCGCGTTGGCGACGACCTCGTTGACCTCGGCCTCGGTCGGCCAGATGTCGGCCAGGTGGACCGGCTTGCCGTCCTGGTCGGTGCCGAGGGCGTCCTTGGTGATGTCCACCTTCATGGAGCCCGCGAGCGCGTAGGCGACGACCAGGGGCGGGGAGGCCAGGTAGTTCATCTTGACGTCGGGGTTGATCCGGCCCTCGAAGTTCCGGTTGCCCGAGAGGACCGAGGTCACGGCCAGGTCGTGGTCGTTGACGGCCTTGGAGACCTCCTCCGGCAGCGGGCCGGAGTTGCCGATGCAGGTGGTGCAGCCGTAACCGACCAGGTTGAAGCCGACCTTGTCGAGGTAGGGGGTCAGGCCCGCCTTCTCGAAGTAGTCGGTGACGACCTTGGAACCCGGGGCGAGGGTGGTCTTGACCCACGGCTTGCGGGTCAGGCCCTTCTCGACCGCCTTCTTGGCCACCAGGGCGGCGGCGACCATGACGTACGGGTTCGAGGTGTTGGTGCAGGAGGTGATGGCCGCGACGGTGACCGCGCCGTGGTCGATCTCGTACGTCGAGCCGTCGGCGGCGGTCACGGTGACCGGGTTGGACGGGACGCCGTTGATGGACGCCGGGGCGTCGGAGGCCGGGAAGGACTCCTTGCCCGCCTCGTCGGCGGTGTCGACGTAGTTGCGTACGTCGGCCTTGAACTGCTCGGCGGCGTTGGCGAGGACGATACGGTCCTGCGGACGCTTCGGGCCGGCGATGGAGGGGACGACCGTGGCGAGGTCCAGCTCCAGCTTCTCGGAGAAGTCGGGCTCGGCCTTCGGGTCCAGCCAGAGGCCCTGCTCCTTGGCGTACGCCTCGACGAGCGCGACCTGCTGGGCATCACGGCCGGTCAGACGCAGGTAGTTCAGGGTCTCGTCGTCGATCGGGAAGATCGCGGCGGTGGAGCCGAACTCCGGCGACATGTTGCCGATGGTGGCGCGGTTGGCGAGGGAGGTGGCGGCCACGCCCTCGCCGTAGAACTCGACGAACTTGCCGACGACGCCGTGCTTGCGGAGCATCTCGGTGATGGTGAGGACGAGGTCCGTGGCGGTCGTGCCCGGCTTCAGCTCACCGGTCAGCTTGAAGCCGACGACGCGCGGGATGAGCATGGACACCGGCTGGCCGAGCATGGCGGCCTCGGCCTCGATGCCGCCGACGCCCCAGCCGAGGACGCCGAGGCCGTTGACCATGGTGGTGTGCGAGTCGGTGCCGACCAGGGTGTCCGGGTAGGCCTGCCCGCCCCGCACCATCACGGTCCGGGCCAGGTGCTCGATGTTCACCTGGTGGACGATGCCGGTGCCCGGGGGTACGACCTTGAACTCGTCGAACGCGGTCTGGCCCCAGCGCAGGAACTGGTAGCGCTCCTTGTTGCGGCCGTACTCCAGCTCGACGTTCTGCTTGAAGGCGTCGTTGGTGCCGAACTTGTCGGCGATGACGGAGTGGTCGATGACCAGCTCGGCCGGGGCCAGCGGGTTGATCTTCGCCGGGTCGCCGCCGAGCTCCTTGACGGCCTCACGCATGGTCGCGAGGTCGACGACACACGGAACACCGGTGAAGTCCTGCATGATCACGCGGGCCGGCGTGAACTGGATCTCCTGGCTGGGCTGGGCCTGCGAGTCCCAGCCGCCGAGGGCACGGATGTGGTCGGCGGTGATGTTCGCGCCGTCCTCCGTGCGGAGCAGGTTCTCCAGCAGCACCTTCAGGCTGTACGGAAGGCGAGCCGAGCCTTCCACCTTGTCCAGCCGGAAGATCTCGTACGACTCGTCGCCCACCTGCAGCGTGCTGCGGGCGTCGAAGCTGTTCGCCGACACGACAGTCTCCTTCATTGATGTGCGCGTACCACCGTCAATCGTGCCGCCACGCCGACTTGGCCGATCCAGTAAGGTCAGGCTAAGTTAGGCATGCCTTACTTAGCTGGCGGCTGCGGTGCGCCCGGGCAGATATCTCGATGTCGAGATAACTCTAGTACACAGGCGCCGGTTGGTCATGCCCGGACCCGATGTGGCGCCTCGGCAAACCCGGGGCGTTCCCGCTCTCTCCGGGGCATCCATAGCCGCGTCTCGGTCTTTCTCGGGCAAGTAGCGCGGCGTCTCGGCCTTTCCGAGGCGCCGCTGCCGCGCCTTGCCTGCGGTCGCCGTACCGCGTCGGTGCTCGGCCATGGGGGCCGGGATGGATGCAGCGGATCACCGGGGCGGTCGATCAGGCCGGATGGTGTCAAGCGTGAGGGCCCGCTGTCCGCGACGGGGTCAGTGCGGTTCGAGGCCGGCCGGGCGTCGCGGTCGCCCCCCGCGCATCGCAGGCAGCGGAACTTCACCGACTGGTACTGGTGAGCGACGAGTGGCGGGCACGTTCCCCATGAATCCCGACCGGAGCGCGATCACCTCATGCGGCTTGGCTTCGATCACGATGAGACCACCCGCCGCGTCGCCGAGCGGCCCGCGATCTGATGATGACCGAAGGCGGTGTCGTCGATCACCCGGGCGCCGTCGGCCGGCTCCGGACGGAGGTGCAGGGAACCCACAAGGCGTATCGTCGGCGTGTCGTAAATCGACTCATAGCGTGTCAAGTCGGGCCTCGTGCGAGATGAAGTCGGAGTGCATACCGGGCAGGCCGTTGCCCACCCCCGGACGGACGTCGGCGGCACCCCCGTTGAACAGGCAGTTCAGGCTCCGGTCCACCCGGTCGGCGGACAGCACGCCGGTGCCGATGGCAACCTCGGTGACCGCGCCCCGGCACCCGGGACCGCCCGTCGCATGGATGCCGTCGGCGAAGGGGCCGAACCCGTCGACGAACCGG
Organism: Streptomyces sp. NPDC058457; assembly: GCF_042720695.1. Classification (NCBI taxonomy): domain Bacteria; kingdom Bacillati; phylum Actinomycetota; class Actinomycetes; order Kitasatosporales; family Streptomycetaceae; genus Streptomyces; species Streptomyces sp. NPDC058457. The sequence goes on from NZ_JBHXLU010000034.1 coordinate 77,370, forward strand.
TGGCCCTGGATCCTCACATACAACGGACAGGATTTCCGCGTCTCTTGTGCCATTTCGGCGGCGGCCTTGGAACGGCCGGCGCGGACGCCCGACAATTCACGGCGCTTGGCTACGAGTACGGAATCGATCCGCAGCATTCCGGAAACCGTGAGCTCGGTGTCGACGCGGGCGGCCAGACAGGTCGGTGACACTGTCACCTCGAAGTAGTTTCCGGTGATGGAGTACTCGTCCGGGAGAAGTCCGGGACGGGTACGGCTGGAGAGCTGGAGTTGTTCCGGAAGGCGGATGGCGAGATCCGTTCAGGGACCGGTCATGCGTACTTCATCGCGGGTCGGCAGAAGTTGGGAGATGATCCGGCGGTTCGCCGCGACACAGCCACGGAAGTCGATCTCGGAGAACCTCTCCTTACCGTATCTGGCGACCTGTGGATCGGCGGATAAGGAGGCCGGTGAATCCACGGCACACTGGCCCCGGAAAAGATATCGCACAGGGCCCGGCAGGACGGCAGTCGGCCGTAGTCCAGCGGTACCGCGACCGCTCGCCGCAGCACCTGGCTCACGGCCGCTCAGCACGCCGTCGAACGCCGACGCCGGCACCCCGTGCGCCGACACCCGTGCGCCGTCAGCCGGTCCGCGAGACCTGGCTCGCCGGTCAGGAGAACTCGATCCCGACCTGCGAAGACCACACCGGGATCGGTCAGCGGCCCGTAAACGCACCGGGCACCGGGGCGGCCAGTCAGCGGCAGGTCGGGGTGTCACCCGGATGGGCCTTGAGGACCGCGGGCGCCTGCCGCCACACGCCCCTGCCGGCAGCCGTGCCGGGCTCCGGTTTCCCGTCCGGAATCTGCAGAGCGCGGCCGTATGCGTCACCGTCGCCCGCCACGCCTCCGCCACCCAAATCCTTCGAGACATATGCGATTCCCCGAGTGTGCGGTGAGAGTTCGGGAATTCCAGTCGGCCGGCGTCGGTGCACCTTTCGGCAGGGCATCGTTGGCAGCCTCGGGAGCAACGGGCCGTGAATCAGATTCCGTTGTGGATGATCGCGAGGACGGCTTGGGATTCTCGCCTTCGGGCGTCAGGGCGGCCGTTCTCTGATCGGCAGTGAGGGACCCGAGCGGGGTGACCCTCGGGACTTCCGGATTTCCGATGTGCGGGGCGGTCACCATGGCCGCCTGGGGAATTTCCCGTACCTCCGGATTGAGCCTTGTGACACATGCCGGCGGGTGGCGGCGGGCACCACTCCGGTGTGCGAAGGAAAGGCCTCCGGACAACGGCCGACGGAATTCCTGACCAGACGTCGGGAGCCGCCTTGACGCGGTCTCACCCCACCCCTGCGCGCATCGGAACGATGGTCGACGGACCGAACGACCAGGCCCGTTGACGGAGCATCACCCGAACGGACCCCGCAGCGGGCGCCATCTCATATCTGAGATAACCTCGGCCTCATGGCAGACGACTACCTCGTACGCATCGGCAAGCTCATCCGTGACGCCCGGCAACACCGTGGCTGGACACAGACACAGCTCGCGGAGGCGCTCGGCACCAGTCAGAGCGCTGTCAACCGCATCGAGCGCGGCAACCAAAACATCAGCCTTGAGATGATCGCTCGAATCGGTGAAGCCCTGGACAGCGAGATCGTCTCACTGGGCTACGCGGGCCCGATGCATCTGCGGGTGGTGGGCGGCCGCCGGCTGTCCGGCGCGATCGACGTGAAGACCAGCAAGAACGCGTGCGTGGCCCTGCTGTGCGCCTCGCTGCTCAACAAGGGGCGCACGGTGCTGCGCCGGGTGGCCCGGATCGAGGAGGTGTACCGCCTGCTGGAGGTGCTCAACTCCATCGGCGTGCGCACCCGCTGGATCAACGACGGCGTCGACCTGGAACTGGTGCCGCCCGCCGACCTCGACATGGCGTCGATCGACGCCGAGGCCGCCGTACGCACCCGCTCGATCATCATGTTCTTCGGCCCGCTGCTGCACCGCATGGACCACTTCAAGCTGCCGTACGCCGGCGGCTGCGACCTCGGGACGCGGACCATCGAGCCGCACATGATCGCGCTGCGCCGGTTCGGCCTGGACATCGCGGCGACCGAGGGGCAGTACCACGCACAGGTCGACCGGGCGATCCGCCCCGACCGTCCGATCGTCCTGACCGAGCGCGGCGACACGGTGACCGAGAACGCGCTGCTGGCCGCGGCCCGCCACGACGGCGTGACGGTCATCCGCAACGCGTCCTCCAACTACATGGTCCAGGACCTCTGCTTCTTCCTGGAGGCACTCGGCGTCAAGGTCGAGGGCATCGGGACCACGACCCTGACCGTGCACGGCGTCCCGAACATCGACGTGGACGTGGACTACTCCCCCTCCGAGGACCCGGTCGAGGCGATGAGCCTGCTGGCCGCGGCCGTCGTCACCGAGTCCGAACTGACGGTCCGCCGCGTTCCCATCGAGTTCCTGGAGATCGAACTCGCCGTCCTGGAGGAGATGGGCCTCGACCACGACCGCAGCCCCGAGTACTTCGCGGACAACGGCCGTACCCGCCTGATCGACCTCACGGTCCGCCCCTCCAAGCTGGAGGCGCCGATCGACAAGATCCACCCGATGCCCTTCCCCGGCCTGAACATCGACAACGTCCCGTTCTTCGCCGCCATCGCGGCGGTCGCCCAGGGCAAGACCCTCATCCACGACTGGGTCTACGACAACCGCGCGATCTACCTCACCGACCTGAACCGCCTCGGTGGCCGCCTCCAGCTCCTCGACCCGCACCGCGTCCTGGTGGAGGGCCCGACCCGCTGGCGCGCCGCCGAGATGATGTGCCCGCCTGCCCTGCGCCCCGCCGTGGTCGTCCTGCTGGCCATGATGGCTGCCGAGGGCACGTCCGTCCTGCGCAACGTGTACGTCATCAACCGCGGTTACGAGGACCTCGCCGAACGCCTCAACACGATCGGTGCACAGATCGAGATCTTCCGGGACATCTGACCCACCGACGCCGCCGCGCCCGGCAGCGGGCAGCAGGGTGCGGCGGCCTCTCCGGGGCCTCTCCGGAGCCTTTCCGGGGGGCGGCCGGCAGTCGGCCGGTGTGGTGTCAGTGGCCCCAGCCGGTGCAGGCGGACGAGCCGTCGGGCAGTTCGATGCAGGCCCGTGCCTCGGTCGGGTGTCCAAGGCCGATCATCAGGGTGTAGAGGTACCGGCCCGGCACGAGCACCAGCCGTGACTGGTGCCGTCCGTCGGTGGTGTCGACCTGCACCCGGTCCCCGCTGCGCGGTGCCGTGATCCGGCCCCAGGCCGCCCGGCACGTCGGGCTGAAGCGGAGTTCCACGATCCGTCCGGCGATCTCCCGGCGCGCCCGGGTGCCCGCGTCCGTCCAGCAGTCCGTGTCGTGCTGTTCGGCGTCCCGGTCCGTGCAGTTCTCCCCCCGGCAGGTACCGCTGGTGGGTCTCGACGCCGGTTCCCGGTGCCAGCCGCCGTACGTCCACGCCACGGCGCCCACACCGAGGGCGGTGGCCAGCGCGGTCCCCGCCGCCACGAGCAGGACAGTGCCGCGGTGCGGTCTCCGGCCCTGGGGTTCCGGCCCGCCGTCGCCTTCCGGGGACCGCCGTACGGTGGCGCTCCGGGTGGGGGCGGGCTCGTCGGACTGCCCAGGGGGCGGGTTCCCGACCGCGGGATCCGCTCGCGTCTCTCGGGGCGCGTCCGTGCCGGGCGCGACTTCCGCGGGGTCGGCGGTCCGCTGGTCGGCGGTCCCCTGGTCGGTGGCGCGTGCGTCGCGGCCGCTCCATGCTCGGTCGGCGAGCTGCCACAGGGCGAGCAGCCGTACGGGATCCGCGCCGCTCAGATTCGCCAGCGTCTCCACCGCGTCCCGGGGCGGGAGTGTCTTGCCGTTGAGATACCGCTCCCAGGACGACTTGCTGTACGCGGTCCTGGCCGCCAGTGCGGCGAAGCTCAGCCCGGTCCCCTCCCGTGCCCCCCGCAGCCGTTCCACAAGGTGGCGGACCTCGGGGGCGCCGACCGCCCGCGGCTCACGGCCGGGGCCCGGCCGGGCGCCCTCAGTCACCCGGCTTCCTGAGCTCACGCCAGGTCATGGGGCCCACGATGCCGTCGTCGGCCAGCCCGCGGGACCGCTGGAACGCCCGGACCGCGGCCCTGGTGTTGGGCCCGAACGAGCCGTCGATCCCCTGCGGGTCGAAACCGTGCCGTCTGACCAGGCACTGCACCTCCGCCACCGCCTCGACGGTGATGCCGACGTGGTACTCGTCGGTGAGGGTCGTGCTGTGACCGGCGTACAACAGGCCGTCGTGCAGGGTGAAGTAGCACGGGAACGTCTTCGCGGAGTAGGTGGAGGTAGGCACCTTCGTCGTCGCGGTGGCCGCGCGAGGCTCCGGCTCCGCCGACGGGGACCCCGGCCAGGCGATGGCCACCGCCACCGCCGCAAGCACGGCGAGCCCCGCCGCCACCACGGCCACACCGGCGACCGTCGCGACCGGCCGCGCCCGGCGCGGAGTCCGGCCGTCGTCCGGCCTGCCGTCGTCCGGTCCGCCGGTGTCCGGTCCGCCGGTGTCCGGCCTGTCGGCGTCCGGTCCGCCGTCGTCCCGTCGACCGCCGGGGGCCGTCGACTCCCGGGGCTCCTCGGGCGCCGCCCGGGAGGCCGTCGGCTGTTCCGGCTCCCGCGGAGCCGGTGCCGTGGGACCCGGCGCGGAGTGGGAGGTGGCCACCTCCCACAGCGCCGCCAGGCCGATCCGGTCCCCGCCGCACACGTCGGCCATGGTCTCGACGGCCTGCCGGGGCGGTGTCACCTTGCCGTTGAGATAGCGCTCCCAGGACGACTTGCTGAACCCCGTCCTGGACGCCAACGCGGCCATGCTCAGCCCGCTGTGGTCCTTCAACCGGCGCAACTCGACCACGAGTCGGCGGATCCGGGGATCCAACGACTCGGGCAGCGCCTTCCATCGCGACATGCCCCAACCCTTCGCGTACGCCGTCGCGCACCCGTCCAGCCCCCGTCTCACGCACTTCCCACGCACTTCCCGCCTTCACGATATCTGCACATCCCGCCGTCCCGTCGTCCCGCGCGACGTCCCTGCAGCTCAGCACGGGGATCATCCCCGGTTGTCCCAACTCGCTTTGATCTGTGGCCGGTTGGGCGGCGAGCCGACCACGATGGGCCGCGCACCGACCACAACGGATTCCGGGGGATTCCATGACAGTCAGCACGACGGCAGGCGCCGCGACGGCAGGCACAAGGGCGCACAGGCGTACGTCGCTCGCGCTCGCCGCGGCCGTCCTCCTGGGCGGCACGGTCGCCGGCCAGTTCGCCGTCGGGACCGAGGCCACCGCGGCCACCCCGGCCACGGTCTACGCCTGCAACGTGACCGGCGGATTCGGCCCACTGACAGCCGGCTACTACAAGGGCGACACCGTGATTCCGTCCACCTCGCAGGTGACCGCCGCCGGCAAGGAGGCCCAGTGCCTCCTCAAGTACCGGGGATACGACCCGGGGACCGTCGACGGGATCTTCGGCTCCAAGTCCCAGGCCGCGGCCAGGGCTTTCCAGCACGACACCAACGACATCTGCGAGGCCGCCCTCAAAGAGGACGGCAGCGTCGGCCCCAAGACCTGGCCCTGGCTGCGCTTTCCGGGCTGCTGACCGGCGTTCCCACGGAAATCCCGTAGTCCCACAGGAAGGAACGAGCACATGCGAGCAACATTCCGCGCGAAGCTGGCGGCACTGACGATAGGGGTGCTGGCCGTCCCCGCGGGCCTGGTCGTCACCGCCGCGGGTCCGGCCTCGGCGAGCGCCTACTGCGGCAGGACCGGTCCGCTGAACGACGGCACCGAAGTCACGATGACGAAGGGTGTCTCCGCCAACATGCGCAGCGGCTCCAGCACCAGCTGCGCCGTGAAGGGCTGGGCCGACAACCAGGACACGCTCATGTACTACTGCTACACCTCCGGCGACGGCGGCACTTGGACCTGGCTCTGGAACATCGACGACGGCACGGTCGGCTGGGTGAAGGACTCCCTGCTTCCCGGGAACGGCTCCAACTACTCCTGCGGCTTCTGACCGAGGTTCCCCTCGAACAAGCTCGCGCGGGGGCGACGGGGGTGTCCCCGCGCGAGCTCTCCCGGCCCCGGCCGCCCCAGGCCCCTGGGCCGCCTCACCCCGCGTCGACCCCGGCCGAGAAGGCCGTCTCCCTCGCTTCGCACCGCCCGCCACCCTCACAGGCGCGGCGGGCATCGGCATGCCTGCCGGTCAGCTGCGCGCCCCAGACACAGCGGCCCGCGGCACCCCCACCCCCTTTGTTGGAACGTCATGACAAAGTCATTGACATCCCCTGAGGGCGCCCCCATAGTACGTGTCACTAGAGCGCGCTAATAAAGCGCTCTAGCGCAGACACGAACCGCCGGCGGTCGTACCCCTGACCGTCGGCACGGAGCTCCGTCCCCGCCCGTGCGAGGCAACCGGTCGGCCACCGGTGCCACAGCCCCCACCGCCGGCGGTCCACCCCTCACGTTTCACGACTCCCCGATCCGCCACGCCCCGGCGCCGGACCACCGGACGACCGGACCGCCGAGGGCACTCCCTCCCCCCTCCCCGCCATTCACCGCTCGTTCAGCTCCGCAGAGCCGACCCAGACCGCACAGCGAGGTGCAAGGGACATGCACAGAAACCACCGAGCCGCCGCCATGGCCGCCACCGTTCTCGCGGGCGTCCTGCTCGCCGCAGGCTGCTCCAGCAGCTCCGGCGGCAAGAAGTCCGAGGACAGCGGCACCGCCGCGGCCGCCGGCAAGGCGTCCACGCCCCGCATGACGGTGGCCATGATCACCCACGCCCAGCCCGGCGACACCTTCTGGGACCTGATCCGCAAGGGCGCGGCCGCGGCCGCCGCCAAGGACAACATCAAACTGGTCTACTCCGCCGACCCCAGCGCCGCCAACCAGGCCAACCTGGTGCAGAACGCGATCGACCAGAAGGTCGACGGAATCGCCCTCACCGCGGCCACACCCGACGCCCTGAAGGCGGTGGTGACCAAGGCCAAGGCCGCGAACATCCCGGTCGTCGGCTTCAACTCCGGTCTGGACGCCTGGAAGAAGCTCGGCATGCTCGAGTACTTCGGCCAGGACGAGAACATCGCAGGTGAGGCCTTCGGCCAGCGCCTCAACCAGCTTGGCGCCAAGCACGCCCTGTGTGTCGTGCAGGCCCAGGGCCAGGTCGCCCTGGAGGCCCGCTGCGCGGGTCTGACCAAGGGCTTCAAGGGCAAGACCGACAAGATCTATGTCAACGGCACCGACATGCCCTCGGTCAAGTCCACCATCACCGCCAAGCTCCAGCAGGACTCCTCGATCGACCAGGTCGTCACCCTCGGCGCCCCCATCGCACTGACCGCCATCCAGTCCGTCAAGGACGCCGGCAGCAAGGCCGAGGTCGCCACCTTCGACCTCAACAAGGACCTGGTGTCCGCCATCCAGGACAGCTCGGTCGAGTTCGCGGTCGACCAGCAGCCCTACCTCCAGGGCTACCTCGCCGTCGACTCCCTGTGGCTCTACAAGAACAACGGCAACTACAGCGGCGGCGGCGCCGAACCCGTCCTGACCGGGCCCGCGTTCGTCACCAAGGACAACGCCGAATCCATCGCCGAGTTCGCCGCCAACGGCACCCGCTGACGCTCAGTCAGCGATCACCGGACGAGCGGGCCGGCCCCCTGCGGGGGCGGCCCGCTCGTGCCGCGTACCACCAGTTTCGGGTCCAGCACCGCCTCCCGCGGCTCCAGTTCGGGCTCCTCCAGCCGCTCCACGGCGAACCGCACCGCGTACTCGGCCATCAGCCGCGCGTCCTGACGGACGGTGGTGAGGCCGATCGGCATGAGGTGGGAGAGATGGCTGTCGTCGAAGCCGACCACGGAGACGTCTCCGGGGACCTCGACACCACCCCGCGTCATCGCCATCAACACGCCCATGGCGCAACGGTCGTTGCCTGCCAGCACCGCCGTCGGCAGCGGCAGCCCGCGGTCGCGCTCCGCGAGCAGCAGCCGCCCGGTCTCGATGCCGGACTGCTCGGTGTGCGCACCGGGTATCACCCGGGTCTCCGACTCCAGTCCGTGCCTGCGCATCGCGGCCCGGTAGGAGCGCCGCCGCTCGGCCGAACCGGGACCCCGGCCGCCGTCGATGTGCACGATCCTGCGATGCCCGAGCTCGACCAGGTAGTCCATGGCCTGCCGGACACCCTTGCTCTCCGCGCTGTGCACGAAGTCCACCCGGGCCCGCGGCACCCGGCTGCTGACCGACACGGTCACGACACGACGGCCGAGCTCGTCCAGGTAGGCGGGGTCCGCGTCCGGGCCGAGCAGGATCAGCGCCTCGCAGCGGTGACCGAGCAGCGCCTCCACCGCCTTCTCCTCGCTGCGGCCCTGGGCGGCGGCGGAGAGCAGCACGTCGTAGCCGAGCCGCTCGGCCTCCGGGTAGATGCCCTCGATGAGATCGGTGTGGAAGGTCTGGTGGACGGTGAACATCACGCCGAGCGTGCGGCTGCGGCCCCGGGCCAGCAGCCGGGCCGCGCTGTCCGGGCGGTAGCCGATCTCGTCGGCGACCCGCAGCACCCGCTCGCGCGTCTCCTGGCTCGCACCGGGCTGGTTGCGGAACACGATCGACACCAGCGCCCGGGAGACACCCGCCCTGTCGGCGACGTCGGCCATCGTCGGCCGCCGCCTGCCCGCTGCATCCACCTGTGCACCCACCCTTCGACGGAGCCCACCCTAGGGCCTGCCCCGGGAAGTTCCCGGAAATCCCCCAGCAACAAGGTATTGACATGACATTCGGACAGAGGTCATCGTACTCGCACTAGAGCGCGCTAGTAGAGCGCGACAAAGGTCCGCCTCACGCGACAGAGTCCCCTCCCCCGAAGGACACTCCATGGCAACGGCGCCATCCGCCCTCCGCACCACCGCCGGCAACCTGTGCCTGGGCTCGGCACCCGACTCCTGGGGCATCTGGTTCCCCGAGGACGAGCACCAGGTCCCGTACACCCGCTTCCTCGACGAGCTGAAACAGGCCGGCTACGAGTGGTTCGAGCTCGGCCCCTACGGCTACCTCCCCACCGACCCGCGGCGGCTCAGGGAAGAACTCGACGCCCGTGGGCTCAAGGTCTCCGGCGGTACCGCGTTCGGTGCGCTGCACCGTCCCGAGGCCTGGGACGAGATGCTCGCCCATGTGCGACAGGTCGCCACGCTGACCCAGGCCGCGGGCGCCCACCACCTGGTCCTCATCCCGCCCATGTACCGGGACGAGAAGACCGGCGCGTTCACCGAGTCGCCCGAGCTGACCGCCGGGCAGTGGGCGGGCTTCGGCAAGGCCGCCGACCGGCTGGGCCGGCTGCTCCTCGACGAGTACGACGTACGGCTGGTCGTCCACCCGCACGCCGACAGCCACATCCAGACCCAGCCGGAGATCGAGCGGCTGCTCAACGAGTCCGACGGCCGGTACACGAACCTGTGCCTGGACACCGGGCACGTGGCCTACGGCGGTGGTGACAACGTCGACCTGATCCGCCGCTTCGGCGAGCGTGTCGGCTACGTCCACATCAAGCAGATGGACCCGGAGATCCTCGCCGAGGTCGCGGCGGAGGACCTCGGCTTCGGCGAGGCCGTGAAGCGTGGCGTGTGCGTCTCACCGCCGGCCGGCGTGCCGAACCCCGCCGACGTGATCGCCGAGCTGGCCGGACTCGACGCCGAGCTGTTCGTGATCGTCGAGCAGGACCTGTACCCGTGCGCCCCCGAGGTACCGCTGCCCATCGCCACCAGCACGCGTGAGTACCTGAACGGCCAGGGGCTGTCGGGAACCCGGCGCCCCGCCCTCGACCGGTGAGGGGGCGGCCCATGAACGTCAGGGACGACGCGATTCAGGCCACCGCCCCCGAGGCCGTCGCCCCCCTCACGGACCAGCCCTCCGCCGCGGTCTCCCGCTGACCAACTTCGTGATCGGCCTGGTCTTCCCGTCGTCGGTCTCCGCCATCGGGATCTCCGACACCTTCTTCCTCTTCGTGGTGGCGGGGATCCTCTCGCTCACCTTCGTGAAGCTCTACGTCCCCGAGACCAAGGGCCGCACCCTCGAAACCCTCGAAACCCTCGAAGCCGAACTCCGGGCGCGCTTCTCCTGACCCCCTGAAGGGACGACCATGACCGTACGTGTAGGAGTCATCGGTGCCGGCTGGATCGGCAAAGAGCACATCCAGCGCCTCACCCACACCGTCACCGGAGCCCGCGTCACCGCGGTCACCGACATCGACCCGGCCCGCGCCGCCGAGGCCGCGGAGCCGGCCGGCGCCCGGGTGCTGCCCGACGGCGCGGCCGTGGTCGCGGCGGACGACGTGGACGCCGTACTCGTCACCTCCTGGGGCCCCACCCACGCCGAACACGTCCTCGACGCGGTCGCCGCCGGGAAGCCCGTCTTCTGCGAGAAGCCCCTCGCCACCACCGCCGAGGACTGCCTGAGGATCGTCGAGGCGGAGCAGGCACACGGCCGCCGCCTGGTGCAGGTCGGCTTCATGCGCCGCTACGACGCCGGGTACCGGCAGCTGAAGGAGGTCATCGACTCCGGCCGGATCGGCGAACCGCTGATCGTGCACTGCGCCCACCGCAACCCCACCGTCCCGGAGTCGTACACCTCCGCGATGGCCGCGCTGGACACGGCGGTGCACGAGGTCGACGTGCTGCGCTGGCTCCTCGACGACGAGATCGTCTCCACCCAGGTGATCACCCCGCGCGCCACGAGCAAGCGGTTCGAGCACCTGAAGGACCCGCAGATCATGCTCTTCGAGACCGCCAAGGGCGTCCGCATCGACCTGGAGGTCTTCGTCAACTGCCGGTACGGCTACGACATCCAGTGCGAGGCGGTGGGTGAGGAGGGCCTGGTCCGGCTGCCCGACCCGGCCGCGGTCGGCGTCCGCACCGCCGGTCAGCACAGCACGGCCGTGCTCACGGACTGGGTGGGCCGCTTCCGGGACGCCTTCGACACCGAGTTCCGCGAGTGGATCGCCGGCGTCGCGGCGGGCGAGGAGCCCACCGGTCCCTCGGCCTGGGACGGCTACGCCGCGACCACCATCACCGCGGCGACCGTCGAGGCCCTGGACTCGGGCACCGTCGTCGCCACCGACCTCAAGCCCCGCCCGGCCTTCTACGGAGGTACCGCGTGAAGATCGCCCTCGACCCGTACATGTTCCGCGCCCTGCCGATCGACGACATGGTGCGCACGGTGGCCGAACTCGGCTACGAGTACATCGAGTTGTCGCCGCGTGACGACTTCATGCCGTTCTTCCTGCACCCGCGCGCGGACGACGGGCGGATCGCCGGGCTGAAGAACTCCCTGCGCACACACGGCGTGAAGCTGTCCTCGGTGCTGCCGCTGTACAAGTGGTCGTCCCCGGACGAGACGGAGCGGCAGGCGGCCGTCCGCTACTGGAAGCGGATGATCGAGATCACGGCCGACCTCGAATGCACCCTGATCAACAGCGAGTTCAACGGCCGCCCGGAGCGCGCGACGGAGAGCGAGGCCGCCTTCTGGCGCTCCCTGGAGGAACTCCTCCCCCTCTTCGAGCGTGAGGGCATCGCTCTCAACCTGGAGGCCCACCCGGACGACTTCTGCGAGGAGAACACCCCCGCGGTCGACCTGGTCCGCGCGATCAACAGGCCGTGGGTGAACTACCTCTACTGCGCCCCGCACTCCTTCCACCTCTCCGGCGCCGACCCCACGGCCGACATCGCGGCGATGATGCGCTACGCCGGCGACAAGCTGCGGCACGTGCACATCGCGGACTCCTTCAACCACAAGGGCTCCAGCGGGCTGCGCTACATCCTCAACCCGCCCGGCACCACGGCCCGGATCCACCAGCACCTGGACATCGGCCAGGGCGAGGTCGACTGGGACGCCTTCTTCGGCACCCTGCGCGAGCTGGACTTCGACGGTGTCGCCACCGCCTGTGTCTTCGCCTGGGAGGAACGGGCGCGGGACTCCTCGGCGTTCATGCTGGACCGCATCAAGAAGGAGCTGGCCGCCTGAGCGTTCCGCTGGAAGGGCCGCGACGCGACCTGCCGTCTGTCGACTGCGGCGCCATCGTGGCTGGTCGCGCCCACGCGGCGGAGCCGCAGATGGATACAGCCCCGCGCCCCTTACGGGGCGCCGAGGGCGTCCCCGATCGCCGACAGCCAGCCGTCGACCGGCCCGGCCGTCAGCAACCCGCTGCCCGCACCGGCGAGTTGACCGGCTGCCGGGCGAAGAGCCGCCCGGCAGCGGCGCAGGGCCGCACGGTCGCCGAGTTCCAGGGCGACGGCCGCCGCGACACACCACAGCGCCTCCTGCACGAGGTCGGCAGGAGGCTCGGGCAGCCCGTGCAGCGCATCGCGGGCTGCCCCTTCGTCGTCGTCGGCGAGGGCGAGCGCGGGCCGGATCCAGGGGAGATACGGCCCCCAGTCGGCGCCCGGGTCGACGGCGTCCGGGTCGACGGCGTCCCGGATTCCGTACGGCCGTCCCGCCAGGCGGAGGCAGAGCAGCGCGAGGGGAAGCAGTCCGTCGCGCACCCCGGGCATACCGGACCCGTCCAGGAGCCGGCCGACCTCGCGGTAGGCGGCCTCGACGGCATCGGCAGGGGCGGCCCGCGTTCCGGCCCCGCGGGCCGCGCGGGGGCCGACGACGGGCGCGGGCCCGTCGATCCGGCGGGCCGTGGCGAGGTCGGCGCCGGGCACCGGTCGGCCGCTCCGATCCGCTGCTCCACCCCGGCCGGAATCCGGCCCACCACCCCGCCCGGCCTGTCTGCCGGAGACCGGTACGCCCCTCCCCCGCACGCTGTCGGTTTCTCCCCCGCGGTGCCCCGTCCCACCCGTCGCCGCCAGGCGCAGTGCCCGGTATCCCTCCGTGAACACCCGGACCAGCGGCAGTTCATGGCGGTCGGCCAGCCGGTCGGCCGCCGCCGCGTGTTCGTCGGCCGTGGTGAAGTCGGCGAGCGCGGCCCGCGCCTGTACCCGGATCAGGTGGCCGAGCACCTCGTAGGTGACCAGGCCGTGCCTGGCCGAGAGGGTGACCAGTTCGGTGCCGACGGCGTCGCGGCGCGGGGCGAGGCCGGCCCGGGTGCAGGACTGCATGAAGACGCCGTTGAGGGCGAAGGCGAGCAGCGCCGGGTCGTCCAGGCGGCGGGCGAGGAGCTCCGCCTCGGCGGCGGCCTGCACGGCGCGGCCGGACCTGGTGCCGCGTGACTCCAGGGCGACGGTGGCGAGCAGCCGGCAGCGGGCCGCGTCCTGGGCCGGGGTGGCGGGGAGGCGGGCCAGTGCCCGTTCGGCGGCCCGGACGATGCGACGGGCGCCCGTCTCGTCGTCGGACCGGGGCCAGATCGCGGGGACGTCGTAGGCGCCGATGACCCGGGCGGTGAGTTCCGGGTCGCCGGACTCCTCGGCCGCGGTGATCGCTTCGAGCCGGTGTTCGCGGGCGGCGGCCAGCCCGCCGGAGCCGGTCACCGCGAGGGTGCGCAGCAGTCCGACGGTCGATTCGAGCCGGGCCCGGGCACCGGCGGCGACGGTACGGTCGTAGGCCTCGGCGGCCCGGGACCAGACCCGGGCCGCCGTGGCCTCCGGGGCGGTGGGGGCGTCCAGGCCGGGGGCCTGGGCGAGCACGTCGGCCTCCAGCCGGCGCAGCGCCCGGCCCGGGTCGACGCCCAGCTGTCCGGCGAGGGTCGCGCGGGCCCGGCGCAGTACCGCGAGGGCGTCGCCCTGGCGGCCGGTCCGGTAGAGGGCGAGCGCCAGCAGCCGCCAGGCCTCCTCACGCCACGGGTGCCCGGTGAGGTGGGCGTCCAGATCGGGCACCGCCTCGGCCGCCCGGCCCGCCGCCAGCAGCGCCTCGGCCCGCTGCTCCACGGCCCGCAGCCGCAGCTCGGCCAGCCGGGCCCGCTCGCCCCGGCACCACTCCTCGTCCGCGAACTCGGCATAGGCGGGCCCCCGCCACAGCTCCAGCGCCTCTCTCAGCAGCCCCGCGGCCCGGCCGGGCTCCTCCTGTCCGGCGGCCGCCACGGCCCGCTCGAACCGCCAGGCGTCGACCGCTTCGGCGCGCAGGGCGTAGCCGGGGCCGTCGGTGACCAGCAGCCGGGCCGGGGCACGGGACGGCCGGTCGGGTTCGAGGGCCCGCCGCAGATCGCCCACGAAGGTGCGGACGGCGCCGACGGCGGTCGGCGGCGGTTCCTCCCAGAGGTCGGCGACCAGCCGGGCCACGGGCACCACGCGTCTGCGGGCGACGATCAGCCGGGCCAGTACGGCACGGTGCCGGAGGCCCTTCAGGGCGAGCGGACGACCGGCCCGCTCGGCCGTCACGGATCCGAGCACCCCGAAGGCGACCTGGTCGATCCTCACCCGCCCACCGTACGTGCTGCTGATCCACTGCTGATCCGGGCACGGGAGCCTCGGCGCATGAACATCCCAGGTTTTCAGCAGCACCGTGTCCCGGTCGCGGACGGCGTCGCCCTGCACACGGCCGTCGGCGGCACCGGCAGCCCGGTCGTCCTGCTGCACGGTTTCCCGCAGACCCATCTGATGTGGCGGCACGTGGCCGCCGCCCTCGCGGACGGGCACACCGTGATCTGTCCCGACCTGCGCGGCTACGGCGCCAGCGACAAGCCGGCCGACCCGGACGGGACGTCGTACGCGAAGCGGACCATGGCCTCCGACGTCGTGGCGCTCGCCCGGGCCCTCGGCCACGAGCGTTTCGCGCTCGCCGGGCACGACCGGGGCGCGCTGGTCGCCTTCCGGGCCGGGCTCGACCACCCGGACGCGGTCACGCACCTGGCGCTGCTGGACGTGCTGCCCACCCTGGACATGTGGGAGGTGCTGCACGGCGCCACCGCCGCCGTCGCCTTCCATCTGTATCTGATGGCCCAGCCGCCGGGCCTGCCGGAGGAGTTGATCGGTGCGGCCCCTGATTTGTTCTTCGGCCACTTCCTCGACCTGTGGACCCGCGACCCCGCCGCGATCCCGGGTGACGTCCGCGCCGCCTATCTCGCGGCCTGCCGGGAGGCGGTGCCCTCCATCGTGGCCGACTACCGGGCCTCGGCCGGTATCGACGCCGGCCACGACCTGGACGACCGGACCGCCGGGAACGTCCTGACCATGCCGGTCACCGTG
The DNA here is from genome assembly GCF_042720695.1 of Streptomyces sp. NPDC058457. NCBI lineage: Bacteria > Bacillati > Actinomycetota > Actinomycetes > Kitasatosporales > Streptomycetaceae > Streptomyces > Streptomyces sp. NPDC058457. The sequence continues at coordinate 92,511 of NZ_JBHXLU010000034.1, forward strand.
CTCCAGCAGGACTGGGGTGCCGCGCTCGGCTACGACGCGGCCGCGGTGTGGCGGGCCTGGGCCCCGGACCTGGAGCACCACACGGTGACGTGCGGGCACTTCATGGCTGAGGAGGCGCCGGACGAGGTCACCGCGGCGCTGCGAAAGCTGCTGGCCCGCTGACCCGCTGACCGGGCACGGCGGCACCGGGCCCCGGCGGCACCGGGGCCCGGCGGCACCGGGGCCCGGCGGCACCGGGGCCCGGTGCCCGCGTCCGGGTCAGGCCCTGGTGAGGGTGATGTCCTGTTGGCCGGTAGCGTGGAAGGACGGCAGCGGCAGGCCGCCCGTGGAGCGCAGCTCCATGATCGTGGCCTCGACGTGGGCGGCGCGCGGCGCCAGCTTCTCCGAGGTGACCTTGCCGGTGTTCTCCCAGCGGTGCTCGGCGCCGTCGCAGAGGGCCCGGGTGCCCCCGATGCCGTGCTTGTAGTTCGGGGAGTCCTGGCTGACCGAGGAGCTGATGAACACCGGTCCGGAGGCACCGGTGCAGGTGTAGGTGCCGGAGAGGGTGACGGTGCCGTCGGAGGCGAGACGGCCGGTGCGGTCGACGGTGACGGACTCGCCGGGGGTGGCGGTCGCGGGGGCGACGGCGGCGCACAGCAGGGCGACGGAACCGAGGGCCGCGGCGAGGACGGGGCGTACGGGCATGGTTTCCTTCCCGGATCGTGAGGTGGGGGCATGCCCTGGATACCGGGCGGCCGGGCCCGGAAGCGTGATCGTCACCCCTTCGGTGGCGCGTCCCGCCGCATCCGGGACGCCGGTCGTATCCCGGAGCCGCGGCGACCGTCGTGGAAGCGTCCGGGAGTTGTCCGCGTGTTGTCACAGGTCGCGGCAGGAGGTTCCCCGGCGTTCACGGCAGGAGCATGGTCTGGTCATGCCGGTCGGCGACCGTGCCGTAGGCAGACCCGTGGAGGTGCGCCATGTGTTACCACCAGTCCCCGAGCGCGACGGCCGACCGCGGCCTGGCGCACATCGTCGCCGCCCACCCCGAGCAGGGCTGGACCCTGCGGTGCGACGGGGCGATCGTCTTCGACGACACGGGCGAGCTGCACCCCGACGGCAGCGTGGTCCCGCCGCACCGCGGCCCGGCCGACCGCCTCGCCGTCGCCGTCGCCGCCTGACCCGGCACGGGGCACAGGCACCGGACACAGGCACCGGACACCGGGCACCCTGGACGGGCCCCGGAATCCTGACTCACGTTCAGCCGTGCACCGAAGGTGACCAGCAGCGATGCCGGGGACCTAAAATGATCAACGTGCCCGAGCAACACGCCCCGAGGTCCCTCATCGTCACGCTCTACGGCGCCTACGGCCGCTTCCTGCCCGGCCCGGTGCCCGTCGCCGAGCTGATCCGGCTGCTGGACGCCGTGGGCGTGGACGCCCCCTCCGTCCGTTCGTCGGTGTCCCGGCTGAAACGGCGCGGGCTGCTGGCCCCGGCCCGTACCGCGCAGGGCACCGCAGGCTACGAACTCTCCGCCGAAGCACGCCAGTTGCTCGAAGACGGCGACCGCCGGGTGTACGCCGACGCACCGCCGCAGGACCAGGGCTGGGTGCTCGCGGTGTTCTCGGTGCCCGAGTCGGAGCGGCAGAAGCGGCACGTGCTGCGCTCCCGGCTGGCCGGACTCGGCTTCGGCACGGCCGCGCCGGGCGTGTGGATCGCCCCGGCCCGGCTGTTCGAGGAGACCCGGCACACCCTGCGCCGGCTCGGCCTCGACCCGTACGTGGACTTCTTCCGGGGTGACCACCTCGGCTTCGCACCCACCACCGAGGCGGTCGCCCGCTGGTGGGACCTGACGGCGATCGCCAAGACGCACGAGCAGTTCCTCGACGCCCACGAGCCGGTGCTGCGCGGCTGGGAACACCGGTCGGACACCCCGCCCGAGGACGCCTACCGCGACTACCTCCGCGCCCTCGACTCCTGGCGCCACCTGCCGTACACCGACCCCGGACTGCCGACGGGCCTGCTGCCCGCCGACTGGCCCGGCACCCGCTCGGCGGCCGTCTTCCGCGCCCTGCACGCACGGCTGCGGGAGGCCGGGGGCACCTTCGCCGGCCTGTGACCGGCTCTGTGAACGGCTCCGTGACCGGCTCTGTGAACAGGCAGACGGCCCTTTGTGAAATGTTCATTGCAGGACTCTGTGACCTCTTGCGTACCAGGAGTCACTCAGTTAAACCTCAGCTTCCTTAACCACTCCTCTCAGACTTCTTACCTACTCTTCGACGGGTCGTACGCGAGTTTGACGAGTAGGTAAGGAAGAGGTCTGTTGCGCATGACCACCACGCCAAGGGCTCAGGGAGCCACGGTCTGGCTGACGGGACTGCCGAGTGCGGGCAAGACGACGATCGCCCGCCTCCTCGGCGACCGGCTCAAGGCCGAAGGACATCGCGTGGAGGTTCTCGACGGCGACGAGATACGCCGCTTCCTCTCGGCCGGTCTCGGCTTCTCCCGGGCGGACCGCAACACCAACGTGCAGCGCATCGGCCTGGTCTCCGAGGTGCTCGCGCGCAACGGCGTGCTCTCCGTCGTCCCGGTCATCGCCCCCTACGCCGACAGCCGCGAGGCGGTGCGTGGCCGGCACGAGAAGAGCGGGACGCCGTACCTGGAGGTGCATGTGGCGACCCCGGTCGAGGTGTGCAGCGAGCGGGACGTGAAGGGCCTGTACGCCAGGCAGGCCGCCGGTGAGCTGACCGGGCTGACCGGTGTCGACGACCCGTACGAGCCGCCCGTCGACCCGGCGCTGGTGCTGCGCACCCAGGAGCAGACCCCGCAGGAGTCGGCGGACGCGGTGCACGCGCTGCTGGTGGAGCGGGGGCTGGCATGAGCACCTTCACGCTGTCCCACCTGGACGCGCTGGAGTCCGAGGCGGTCCACATCTTCCGCGAGGTGGCGGGCGAGTTCGAACGGCCGGTGATCCTGTTCTCCGGCGGCAAGGACTCCATCGTCATGCTGCACCTCGCGCTCAAGGCGTTCGCCCCGGCGGCGATCCCGTTCTCCCTGCTGCACGTGGACACCGGGCACAACTTCGCCGAGGTCCTTGAGTACCGGGACCGTGTGGTGACCGCACATGGGCTGCGCCTCCACGTGGCCTCCGTACAGGACTACATCGACCGCGGTGTGCTCCGCGAACGCCCCGACGGCACCCGCAACCCCCTCCAGACCGTGCCGCTGACCGAGAAGATCCAGAGCGAGAAGTTCGACGCGGTCTTCGGCGGCGGCCGCCGCGACGAGGAGAAGGCCCGCGCGAAGGAGCGGGTGTTCTCCCTGCGCGACGAGTTCTCCCAGTGGGACCCGCGCCGCCAGCGCCCCGAGCTGTGGAACCTCTACAACGGCCGCCACGCCCCCGGCGAACACGTCCGCGTGTTTCCCCTGAGCAACTGGACCGAGCTGGACGTCTGGCAGTACATCGCCCGCGAGGAGATCGAGCTGCCGCAGATCTACTTCGCCCACCACCGCGAGGTCTTCATGCGCGGCGGGATGTGGCTGACGGCCGGCGAGTGGGGCGGGCCGCGCGAGAACGAAACCGTCGAGAAGCGCCAGGTGCGCTACCGGACCGTCGGCGACATGTCCTGCACCGGCGCGGTCGACTCCGACGCGGACAGCATCGAGAAGGTGATCGCCGAGATCGCCGCCTCCCGGCTCACCGAGCGCGGCGCCACCCGGGCCGACGACAAGCTCTCCGAGGCCGCGATGGAAGACCGCAAGCGCGAGGGGTACTTCTAAGCATGAGCACGACCATCGACACCCTGCGGTTCGCCACCGCCGGCTCCGTCGACGACGGCAAGTCCACCCTCGTCGGACGGCTGCTGCACGACTCCAAGTCGGTCCTCGCCGACCAGCTGGAGGCCGTCGAACAGGCGTCCCTGAGCCGGGGCAAGGACGCTCCCGACCTGGCCCTCCTCACCGACGGCCTGCGCGCCGAACGCGAGCAGGGCATCACCATCGACGTGGCGTACCGCTACTTCGCCACCCCGAAGCGCCGGTTCATCCTGGCCGACACCCCGGGCCATGTGCAGTACACCCGCAACATGGTCACCGGCGCCTCCACCGCCGAGCTGGCGATCATCCTGGTCGACGCCCGCAACGGGGTCGTCGAGCAGACCCGCCGGCACGCCGCCGTGGCCGCCCTGCTGCGCGTCCCGCACGTCGTCCTCGCCGTCAACAAGATGGACCTGGTCGGCTACGAGCGGGCCGGGTTCGAGCGGATCGTCGCCGACTTCACCGCCCAGACCGCCGAGCTGGGGCTCCCCGAGGTCACCCCGATCCCGGTCTCGGCGCTGGTGGGCGACAACGTCGTCGACCGTTCCCCGCGCATGGACTGGTACGATGGCCCGGCGCTCCTGGAGTTCCTGGAGAACGTCCCGGTGGTCGCGGACCCGGCCGACGCCCCGGCCCGCTTCCCGGTCCAGTACGTGATCCGGCACGGTGACATCCGTCACTACGCGGGCCAGTTGGTCTCCGGCTCGGTGCGGGTCGGCGACCGGGTCACCGTGCACCCGTCCGGCGAGACCTCCGAGATCGCGGCGATCGACGTGCTCGGCACCGAGGTCGAGGCGGCGCACGCCCCGCAGTCCATCGGGGTGCGCCTGACCGACCAGCGGGACGTCTCGCGCGGCGACATGATCACCGCCGGGCCGGAGGCGCCCGCGCTCACCCAGGACGTCACGGCCGCCGTCTGCCATCTGGCCGACCGGCCGCTCAGGGTCGGCGACCGGGTGCTGCTCAAGCACACCACCCGGACCGTCAAGGCGATCGTCCGCGACCTGGCGGGCGCCACCCGGCTGAGCGCCAACGACCTGGGCCGGATCACCCTGCGCAGCGCCGAGCCGCTGCCGCTGGACGCCTACGCGGTCTCCCGCCGTACCGGCGCGTTCATCCTGATCGACCCGGCGGACGGCGCGACGCTGACCGCGGGAATGGTCGAGTTCGGCTGATCTCCGCACGCACGTGAAGGAGCCCCCGGCAGCTGCCGGGGGCTCCTTCACGTTCCGGACGGACGGTCACAAGGTCACGGCGCGTCAATAACGCGGTAACAGTGCGGGCGCGCATGCGAGACGGCCCGTCGGCCGGGGTAAGCAGCCCGTTACCGGGACAAAGGTCCGGTCCGGGGCCCGCCGACGGGTTCCGGAACGGGACCCGTACCATTCCTACAGTTGAAAGCAGGACAAGCAGTGATCGCCTGCGCCATGAACGGAATCGCCGTGTACGAACCACCCTCCGCAGCCGCCTCCTGGCGTATCGCGCTGCCGCACACCGTCGCGGCCGTGCCGGTCGCCCGTGCCCTGGTGCGTTCGGCGATGGAGGAGACGGGCCACGCGGCGGACACCGACACCGCCGAACTGCTCACGGCGGAACTGGTCGCCAACGCGGTGGAGCACACCGCGGGCAAGGGGCCGATAGAGCTGGTCGTCGAGCTGATGCCGGGCGGCTGCAAGGTCGAGGTGCACGACCCGGACCCGGCGCCGCCGGGCCATCTCACCCGTCCGGTGATCGAGGAGCCCGACCCCATGCAGGAGGGCGGGCGCGGCCTGCTGCTGATCCGCGCCCTGAGCTCGTCCTGCGGGCACCGCCCCACCGAGTCCGGCAAGGCGGTGTGGTTCAGGCTTCCTGCAGTACCGCGTCAGTGGCGTCGGGCGTGACCGTGTCGCTCTCCGCCGGGGCCAGCGTGGAGTTCCGGCGCCCTTGACTTGCTCCTCGGGCTGAGACCCGAGGATTCTGGCCTTCTCGTCCGTTGCCGTGCCGCTACGCGGCACAGGATTCGGGCGGGAATCCATGGCTTCCTGTTTCTTCGCGCTGTGCCGGGACGAGTCCTGGTCTTACCGGCGCTCCGCAGGCCGATGCCGCCAGTCCGGCGGCCGTTTTGACGTTCTTCGCGGCATTGTGGTCCCGGTCGTGGACGGTGCCGCAGGCACTGCAGGTCCATTCCCGGACGTTCAGGGGCTTGGGACCATCCTTGACACCGCAGACCGAGCAGGTCTGGGAGGTCGGCTCGAACCGGTCGATCTTGACCAGAGTCCGCCCGTACCTTGCGGCCTTGTACTCCAGTATGTGTGCGAACGCGGACCATCCGGCGTCGTGGACACTCCCGGCCAGCCTGGTGCGCGCGAGCCCTTGGACCGCCAGGTCCTCCACGCCGATCGCTTGGTTCTCGCGGATCAACTGAGTGGAGAGTTGGTGGTGCAACTCGCGACGAGCATCGGCCACCTTCGCATGGGCGCGAGCAAGCTTAAGGCGGGCCTTCTCCCGGTTCTTCGATCCCTTCTGCTTGCGGGACAGCTCCCGCTGGGCCTTCTTCAGTTTCTTCTCCGCCCGACGCAGAAACCGAGGGGAGTCGATCTTCGTGCCGTCGGATAGGACGGCGAAGTGGGTCAGGCCCAGGTCGATGCCGACCGTCTGGTCGGTGTCGGGCATCCGGGCGGCGTCCGCGGCCGGGTCGGTGTCGACGAGTCGGGTAGCCGGAGCGCGTCACCGCGCCCCGGCCCCCTCAGAACCGTGCGTGCGACTCACGCCGCACACGGCTCAAGCAGAACCCGAGGGCGTTTGCTCTTCCGTGCGGTTGCTCGGTCATCGGCTTCGTGGTGCCGCCGATGACAATCCGCGTGTACAAGGCGGAGGTTGTTCAACTCGTTCCCGCCCCCTTCCCGCCGGAACACGAAGTGATGCTTGTGCAGCTTCTTCGCTACGGCTGCGAACCACTCGATCCACTCCCGTGGATTGTCCGGTTCGTATTCCGCTCCGGTGATCAGGGTCCCGCCGCAGAGCGGACACGCCCCTTGCTGGCGGAACGCCAGGTGCAGGCTGGTCTTGTCCATGACGGGAGGCGCCTTCTTCCGGCGCCGTTTCGCCCAGTAGTCCTGGAGGGCAGGGTCATCCATGGATGCCGCGCCTTTGACCATGACGTGCCGGACGATCGGGGTCCAGGCGAACTTGTAGAGGTAGGCACCAGAGACCCGGTCGCCAAACACCCACTTGTCCGCCCGGGACTTGTTGAACGTACCGAAGTACCGCTTCACCACCCAGTCCTTCGGCTTGTTGGGGTGACTCCGTCTGGCCCACTTGTAGGTGAGTTTCCAGACGTACGTGTCCAGCGATTGAAAGATCTTCGAGGACACCACCCCCCGGTAGTACGTTGCCCACCCACGCACGATCGGCGTGAGCCGTCTCAGTACCGCTGCGGCGTTGGAGCCATTCAGCTCCTTGACCTCTATCCGCAGCCGTTCCCGGATTCTTTTCACCGCGTCCTTGCTCGGCCGGATGATGACCATGCGATTGCTGTTCCGCCGGATGTTGAACCCGAGGAAGTCAAATCCCCTGTCGAGATTGGTCACTTGAGTCTTCTCCTCGTTGAAGCGGAGCCCTCTCGGCTCCAGCCACAACGACAGCTCTCGCTTCATCCGTTCCGCTTCCTCCTTCGAGTGCGTAAGCACTACAAAGTCGTCCGCGTACCGCACCAGGACCGGGGTCCCGGACTTCGCACCGGGTTCTTGCCCCTTGCGAATCCGGTATTTGACCCCCACGGCGCTCTCCATTCCGTGCAGAGCGATGTTCAACAGCAGAGGGCTGATCACGCCTCCCTGCGGGGTGCCTTCCTCTGTCGGAGCCCATCTTCCGTTCTCCAGCACCCCTGCCTTAAGCCATCCACGGATCATGCCCCGTCCGGGGAACGAGCCGATGGACTCCATCAGGCGGTCGTGGTGGATTCGGTCAAAGGCCGCCGACAAATCCGCATCCAGAACCCACATCCTCTCAGGGGACTTGCCCCGTGTCATCGAGAAGATGCTCTGAATCGCGTCGTGGCAGCTCCGCCCCGGTCGGAAGCCGAACGATCTGGCTTCGAACCGGGCCTCCCACTCGGGTTCCAAGGCATTCTTGGCCCGCGCCTGCATGACGCGGTCCTTGATCACCGGAATCCCGAGCGGACGCTGCCTCCCATTGCTCTTCGGGATGTACACCCGCTTGACCGGATCGGGCCGACGAGTTGGTGTCTCCTGGATCTCCACGACGAGCCTTGCTCGCCCTTGTGGAGTGAGAATCACCTGTCCGTCGACGCCGGCGGTCTTGCGGCCAGAACTCTGCTGGGTAACCCGCCGCACGCTGACCAGCGTGTTGCTTCGTGACCGCAGCATGAGCTTCTGCAGGTTACGGACCTTCTTCAGATCCCCTTCCTGCGACGCCTTGAAGATCCGTTGGCGAAGTCGCCGTACGCTCTCTTCCTCGCTGGCCCAGTCGATGCCGTGCCAGTCAAGTTCGGGTCCGCCATCAGGTCCGTTCACCGCACCCCGTGCGGCGTCCAACTTGCCCGTCAGTTCTGGTCCCTCCCCACTATCTCTTCAAGGTTCCACCTGATCCACGTCAGCTCCCTTTCGGGCCGGGCAGCGCCCGTATCCGACGGGTTATACGCATCGCCTCAGAGCAGACGGTCGCGCTTTCCCCTCGCCTTTCGGCCGGTCGGCATTCGCTTCTTGGATCATCCTGTTCCCGCTGCGACATCGGCTGCCCTTGCGGTTCACCTACTGCACGCAGATCACAACGGGGTTTCCACGTTCCGCACCATCAAGCTGCGACTGGGGAGGGTGCCTCCTTTACCCCGGGCCCGGTGGTGTCCTGCCTCCCTGCATTCGTCCAGGGAGGTCACCTGGCGCTTCTCAGCGCCGAGGGCCTGTCGGTCAGTTGTACATCCCGTCGTCTGACCGTTTCGCTCACGAGGCATAGCCGGAGGTTCACGCAAGTTCACCCTGTCCAGTCTTCCCCTCGCCTGTTGTCTCCGGACGGTTCGAAGACTCTTGGGCTTTACGGTCCGGCTTCACACCCCGCCGTTACCGGCAACGCATGCGGACCCGGGGACTGACCATGGACACTGATCAGAGAAGCAGCCCGCATATCTCCTCTCTGTGGGCTGCCCCCACTTGAATGGAGCGACCTCGTGTCGCACCGAACGAGGCGAAGTACCGTCCGGCCGCATCCTTGACCACGGTGACCGACGACGGCTGCGCGGGCAGGGCGCGGGACCACTTCACCTTCACGGCGCCGATCTTCGGGAGGTTCAACCTCCCGGAACCGCTGATCGACCAGCGGGCATTGGCCGTGAAGCGGATCGACTGACGACTGTCCTTGCGGGACTTGAACCGTGGCGCACCGCACTTCGCGCCCTTGCGCTCGCCCTTGAGGGAGGCGAAGAAGTTCTTGTAGGCGGCCTCCGCGTCGCGCAGGGACTGCTGGAGGACGACCGCGGAGACTTCGCCCAGCCAGGATCGCTCGGGTGTCTGCTTGGTCTGGGTGATCAGCTTCTGGGACAGCGCACCCGCCATGGGAAAGGGTTCGCCCGCCCTGCGGGCGTCCTCGCGGGCGCGGACGGCATCGTTGTACACGACGCGTGCGCACCCGAACGCCCTCGCCAGCGCGAGGCGGTGGCCCGGTTCCGGGTACAGGTCGGGTAGCCGGGATGCATTACTGCATCCCGGCCCCCTCAGAACCGTGCGTGCACCTTTCAATGCACACGGCTCAAGCTCGCCCCATGGGCCAG
>NZ_JBHXLU010000035.1:0-101415 GCF_042720695.1 Streptomyces sp. NPDC058457
GGCGACGGCGACCGTGACGGCGGAGGACGCGCGGACCAGGGTCACGCTCCTTGCGCCGCGCTGGCGGCCGGAGCCGCTGCCCGCTCGGCAGGGGAACGCGCCCGGTGCCGCCCTCCTGCTGGCCGAGGGGCCGCGGGCCGACAGCCTCGCCGACGGCCTCAGGAGGCTGGGCACCCGCTGCGTCCGGGTCACCCCGGCGCCTCATTACGCCCGCACGTCGCCCGACTCCTACGCCCTGGACACCGCACGCCCAGAGGATCTGGCACGGCTCGTCGAGGACCTGCGCGCCGAGGACCTGGTGCCCGACGCGGTGGTCCACGTCGCGCCCGACGCGTACGACGACGCCGGCACCGAGGCCAGGAGCGGTTTCCACCCCCTCCTCTGGACGGTCCGTACGCTGTGCGCCGTCCGTACGGGAGCGCCCCTGCGTCTCGTCACGGGCCATGCGGACGCACCCGCGGGCCGCCGCCCCGCGCAGCGGGCGCTGTCGGCCCTGTTGCGCACCCTCGCCCTCGAACACAGCGCCTTCGCGGCGGCGGCCGTGACCTTCGACTCGCCCGTCCGTCCCGAGGACGTCGCGGCCGCGTTGATCGCGGAAGTGCTGGCCGCCGATCCGACGGCGACGCCGCAGGACCGGTGCGCGGAAGTGCTGATGACCCAGGGGACACGCCACATCCGGGACCTGGAACCGCTGGGCGACCTCGAGGCGCTGGCTCCCGCGGCACCCGGCAGCACCGGCCCCGCCCTGCCGCTGCGGGAAGGCGGCGTCTACCTGCTGCTCGGCGGCACCGGTGCCCTGGGGCGGCGGCTCGCCCGGCACATGACCGATCAGGCCCCGGTGACGGTGGTCCTGGCAGGGCGTTCTGCTGACGCGGCAGGCGTGGACGGCGGAGCGGCCGAGGGCGCGTTCCCCGGCTCACGGATCGTGCCGTACAAGGTGGACGTGGCCGACGCCGACGACGTACGACGGCTGGTTGCCGACGTGCGGCGGAGCCACGGGCCGCTGCGTGGCGTCATCCACGCGGCCGGGACCAGGCGCGACATGCGGGCCGTGCGCAAGACGGCCGAGGACGTCGCCGCGGTGCTCGCCCCGAAGATCAAGGGAATCGTGCACATCGACGAGGCCACCGCCGGTGATCCGCTCGACTTCCTGGTCTGTTTCTCCTCCGTCGCGGCCCGCACCGGCAACCTCGGCCAGGCCGACTACGCGTACGCGAACGCCTACCTGGACGAGTTCGCCGACCGACGGGCGGAGCGCGAGCGGGCGGGAGAGCGCAACGGGCGTTCCCTCTCCGTGTGTTGGCCCCTATGGGAGGAAGGGGGCATGCAGGTGACGGATGCCACCCGCGCACTCTTCGCCCAGCGCTGGGAGAGCGTCCCGCTCGCCACCGGCAAGGGGCTGCGGGCGCTCGGCGCGGCGCTGGCGACGGACGAGAGCTGCGTGGTCGTCACCGCCTCCCCGGCAACCACCGCGGCCCCGCCCGACGTTGCGGAACCGGTGACGGTGGTTGGCGCCGCCGAGCGGGACCCGGACATCCTCCGGGACGCCACCCGGTCCGCGCTGCGCACGATGGCCGCCCGGTTCCTGCTGGTGGAGGAGCGGGAAGTGGACCTCGAAGCCGACCTCATGGACACCGGTTTCGACTCGATCTCCCTGACCGAACTGATCAGCGAGGTGAATGAGCGGTACTCCCTCGACCTGCTGCCGACCGTCCTGTTCGAGTGCACCGACCTGGACGCCTTCGCCCGATACCTGGCCGAGAACCACGGCCCGGCGGTGGCCGTGACGCTACCGCTCACGCCGCCCGTCCAGGCTGCCCCGATCGCTCCGACCGCATCGGGTGCCGCGACCGCGTTGGCTGCACCTGCCGCCCCGACCACCGCGACCACCGCAGCCGTACCCACCCTCCCAGCCGATCCCCCGCTCCACCCAGAGCCGGCCCGACCACCCGCGCCGTCCCCCGAACCGGACCCCGACGCCATCGCGGTCATCGGCATCGCGGGTGTGCTTCCCGGCGCTCCCGACCTGGACACGTTCTGGGCGCGTCTGGCCGCCGGTGACGATCTCACCGGCCCTGTCCCACCGGACCGCGCCGATCTGCTGGCGGATCCCCGTACGCGCGACGTACGCGGCGGCTTCATCGAGGACGTACGCGCCTTCGACGCAGCGCTCTTCGGCATCTCGCCCCGCGAAGCAGCGCTGATGGACCCTCAGCAGCGACTGTTCCTCCAGACGGTGCGACGCGTCTTCGAGGACGCGGGTCACGCGCCGAGCGCCTTCGGGGGAACCGCCACGGGGGTCTTCGCCGGGGTCGCCGCCAGCGACTACGACGACCTGCTCAGCAGCCATGACATCCCCGTCGAGGCACACACGGCCAGCGGTGTCGCCTCCTGCGTCCTCGCCAACCGGGTGTCGCACGTCTTCGATCTGCGCGGACCGAGCGAGGCCGTCGACACCGCTTGTTCGAGCGCGCTGGTCGCCGTCCACCGAGCCGTCAGGGCGCTGCGCTCCGGCGAGTGCGAGGCCGCCGTGGCCGGCGGGGTGAACGTGCTCCTCAGCCCCAACCTCTTCGTGGCCTTCGACCAGTCGGGGATGCTCAGCCCCGACGGGCGCTGCAAGCCCTTCGCACGGGAGGCGGACGGTTACGGACGTGGTGAGGGCGTCGGCGTCGTCCTGCTCAAACCGCTCGCCCGCGCCCGCGCCGACGGCGACCACGTGTACGCCGTCATCCGTGGCAGCGCCGTCGCCCACGGCGGCCATGCCACCTCGCTCACCGCTCCCAGTCCGCTCGCCCAGGCCCGGGTGATCACGGCGGCGCACCGCGACGCCGGCGTGCCCGTGTCCACCGTCGGCTACATCGAGACCCACGGCACGGGGACCCGGCTCGGCGACCCCGTCGAGATCGAAGGGCTCAAGAAGGCCTTCGCCCAACTGGCCTCCGAGCAGGCGGAAGGCGCACCGTCCGGTGCCACGACCGTGCTCGGTGCCGTCAAGTCCAACATCGGCCACCTGGAGGCCGCGGCAGGCATCGCGGGGCTGCTCAAAGTGGTGCTGAGTATGCGTGAGCGGCAACTCACCGCCACGCTCCACCTCGACGACACGAACGACTACGTACGGCTCGAAGGGAGCCCGTTCCGTCTCAACACACGCCTCGAACCCTGGTATCCGGCGGACGGCCCGGAGGGCACCCTCCCCTTGCGGGCCGGCGTCAGCTCCTTCGGCTTCGGCGGGACCAATGCCCATGTCGTCCTGGAGTCCGCCGACGAACCACTGCCCGCCCCGCCCACGGACGGCCCGCACCTGCTCCTGCTCTCCGCGCCCGACGACGCGGCCCTGAGGGGCTACGCGGCCCGCCTCGCGGCTTATCTGGAGACGGCCTCTGCGGGCACACTGCCTCGCCTGGCCCACACCCTGCGGACAGGCCGTGACCCCTTCCCGCACCGCTGGGCACTGGTGGCCGGCACCCCCTCCCACGCCGTCGCCGCGCTGCGTGCCCTGGCGGCGGGAGAGGACTTCCCGGGAGCCCACCGCGGCACCGCACCCCAGAGCCACGAACGGACGGACGGTGCACAACCCGCGCGCCCTGGCTCCCCGCGGGACGGGTCCCCGGCCGTGCCGGACGAGGACCCCGCCGCGTGGGTCGCGGGCCGGCCCACGCGGTTGACGACAGGCCCGACGGCCCTGCCTGCGGGCCCGGTCCGGCGGCTGGCGGGAGTGCCGGGCTTCCCCTACGCCACCACGGCGCACTGGTTCGCCGAGGCCAAGCCCTCCGCCGACCCCGCGCACACGGCGACCGCCCTGACCCAGGAGAAAACGGTGCAAGAAGAAGCTGCCGCCCCCCAGTGGCAACATGGCAGGAAGCGCCCCCGGATACGCCTCGCACCGAGCCCGCGGATCGATGACGCCCCGGAGCCCGACGACGTTCCTGCCGAGGTGCCGGACCCTCAGGCCGACCAGGAGCGGCGCGAGATCCGCGAGGCGGAACCGGTCGTGGACGTGAACGTGGTCGTGAACGTGGACGTGGACGTGGAACAGATCGTGCGGTGCGAACTGGCCGCCATCCTGGCGGTGCCGGCGGACCTGCTCGACACCACCGGGCCCTTCGCCGACCTGGGCCTCGACTCGATCTTCCGGATGGAACTCGTCCGCAGGCTCAACGACTCGCTGGCCCTGGACCTCAAGGCCGCCGAACTCTACGAGCACGATTCCGTCGAGGCACTGTGCGCGCACATCACCGCGCAATCCGGAGCGAGGACCGAAGCGGACGACCCCCGCCCTGAGGCGGCCACCACCCCACCGCCTCCCTCCGGCCCGACCTCGCACGACCAACTGCGCGCCACGATCGAGGAGCAGACCGGAAGACCGCTCGACCCCGATCGCACCTTCGCCGACAACGGTCTCACCTCCTTCGAGATGCTCCGGGTCATCAGCGCCCTTGAAGGAGCGTTCGGGACGCTCCCCAAGACCCTGCTCTTCGACGAGGAGGACCTGACCGCCCTCGCCGCGGAAGTGGAACGCCGCTTCGGCGGCGACGCACCCGCCGCACTCGCCAGGGCGCGCACAGCGGACAAGGCGAACAACGGCCCCCGCGAGACGGCAGCGACGGCAGCCGCCCGCGACGTGCAAGATCACCGGCTCCCTCAGGAGGCGGACGACACCCTGCTCCTGCTGAAGCGGGACCTCGCCCGCACCCCCGCCGCCGCGGTCCTCGCGGAACTGGACCGCCGTCACGGCAAGGAGAACGGTCTCGCGGGGCGCGACATCGCCCCGTACGCCTTGCTCGGACGCGCACGCGAAGGCTACTTCCACGTCTCGGTCCGGGGCGGCGTGCTCTTCGCCTGGAGTTACGTCGGAACCGGTGACGACTTCCCGGACCTGGCCGCCGAACTGGTCGCGTACGCGCGCCGGCACGCACTGCGCCCCAACTTCCTGTCCCTGCAACCGCTGGAGCGGGTCGCGGGCGAGCCGTTCACCGCGACACGGTTCGGCGCTCTCCAGCGCCTCGACGACCTTCCCTCGTTCACCCTGGACGGCGGCCGGATGTCCCGGCTGCGCTACATGGTCAAACGCTTCGAGCGCTCCGGGGAGGTCTCCACCGTCGGCTACCGCTCGGGCGACGACCCGGCGTGCGACGCGGAGATCGCGGAGCTTCTCGACCGCTGGACCGAGAACAAGAAGATGGTCAATCCGTACATCGAGGTCGTCCGGGAGGAGCTCCGCGACGGCCGGCTGGCGGACAGACACCGGTTGTTCCTCACCAGGCTCGACGGAGAGCTGATCAACGCGATCATCCTCACCCGGATACCCTCCGAGCCCGGCTACCTCCTGGACCTGGAGTTCTATCCGCGCGACGCGCCGTTGGGGGGCCTGGAACACACGATGGTGCGCATCATCGAGACCCTGGTCGAGGAGGGCTGCACCACTCTCAGCCTGGGCGCGAGTTTCGGCATCGCGGAGAAGGACTCCGCGAGCGCGGGGACAGGGTCGGAGCTGGAGAGGGAGCTCGCGGAACTGCGGTCCGTGGGCATCTTCGGGGAGGGCAACTTCCAGTTCAAGAACAAGTTCAGGCCGACGAACCTGCCGCTCTATCTTTGCCAGCCCACCGGAGCGGACCGCACACCGGCCTCCGACCTGATCTTGATGATCGCGGACCCCGACCTGTTCACCGCCGACGGCGCCGCCCCTTTCGACGGCGCCGCGCGTACCGCGCCCCAGGAACCGGGCCCCGGGACGGAGGACCTCGTAGCCCTGGGCCGGAAGGTTCTCACCCTGCCGCACGACACCATCGGAACGGACTTCCTCACCGACTCCTGGGCGGAGCTGGACGGCCCGGCCGTGGAGCGGAGGATGGCCACGCTCGCCGAAGCGACGGCAGGTGCCGACGGGTCGGCCGCCCACGGCCTGCCCGCTGCGGACTGGCTGCCCTTCGCGCACGCAGTCCTCGTCGGCTCGGGGCGCGCCGCGGAGCGACTGCTGTGCTCCGTCTGGTCCGGCGGCCGCGCTGAGGTGCCGCACAACGGACTCTTCCCCACCCTCACCTCGGCCCTCGTCCTCGCGGGCTTCACCCCGCGGGCGGTGGGCCGCACCCAGGACGAATCCTCCTGGTCCGGCGCGGACCCGGCCACGAAGCCACTGGCCGAGGCGCTGGCCGACCCCGCCCGGGAGATCTCGTTCGTGGCCGTCGAACTCGCCGCGAACGCCTCGGGCGGTCTGCCGGTGTCGCTCGCCGGGCTCCGCGCGGTGCGGCAGCTGGCGCAGGGGCGCGGAGTGCCGCTTCTCCTGGACGCGACCCGCGTGGTCGAGAACGCCGCCGCGGTCATCGCCCACGAGCCGGGACAGAGCGGCCGCGCGCTGTGGAGCGTCGTGCGGGACCTGCTCTCCCTCGGCGACCTGGCGACGCTCAGCCTGCCCAAGGACTTCGGCGTCACCGCCGGCGCCCTGCTGCTCATCAACGATCCGGCCCTGGCCGCGGACGCCCGCGCCCGCGTCGCCGACACCGGCCACGACCTGGCGCTGCGCTCCCGTCGGCACGCCTGCGCCGCGCTGCTCGACACAGCCGGCGTCGCGGAACTCGTCCAGCGCCGTATGACCGCCGTACGCGCGCTGTGGCGGACGCTGCACGAAGCCGGGCTGCCCGTCGGCGACCGGCCCGGCGGCCACTGCGTGCTTCTCGACCCCACCGCCCTCGACCGGTTCGCCGGTCACGAGGAACCGGCGCTCGCCTGCGTCGGACTCCTGCACCGCGAAACCGGTGTACGCGGCGCGCCGCACCTCGGAGACACCGACGAACTCAGGCGCCGGGTGCGCTTCGCCGTGCCCCTCGGAACGGAGCCGGAGGAAGCGGAGCGGGCCGGCGCGCGGATCGCCGCACTGCTCGGCGCACCGGCGCCGAGCGACACCGACCGGACAGCCCCGCAGGAGGCCGGATCCGCCGAGCCTGACGGCAATTACGAGGCCCTGCGCGCGAGTTGCCCCAGCGTCGAGCGGCACCTCATCTCTCTCCCCGACGGCGGACGTGTGGAGGCGTACACGGCGGGGGAGGGGCCGGCGCTGCTGCTCATGCCGCCGTTCAACATCGGCGCCGGCCTCTACGCGGGACAGTTCGCCGGGCTCACCGACCGCTACCGGCTGATCTGTATCCACCATCCCGGCGTCGGTGCCACCACCGGCATCACGGATCTGAGTCTGTCGTCCCTGGCCGCGACGGCCCGCACCGCGCTCGAACTCCTCGGCGAGGACGGGCCGGTGCACGTGGCCGGAGCGTCCTTCGGTGGCCTCGGCGCCCTCACCTACGCCCTGGACCACCCGGGCCGCTGCGCCTCCCTGACCCTCATCGGCAGCTCCTACCGGATCGGCAACCGCGCGGGCGGCCTCGACCGGCTGGACATCGTCGGCAGGCACGACTTCGACGCGGTGGTCCAGGGCCCCGACGGCGCCCGCCTCGCTGCACAGCGGACGGACCTGGAGCAGACGCTCCTGCGCTGCGAGAGCATGGATCCGCGTACGGGGCTGAGGTACCTGGAGGTGTTCGGTCTCCGCCCCGATCTGCTCGGCAGGCTCGGGGACATCGCGGTGTCGACGCTCATTGTGCAGGGCGCCTTGGACACCGTCATCCCGCTCAAGACCGCCCACCTCCTGCACGGCGCCATCCCTGGCGCCCGCTACGCGGAACTGCCCGGAGCCGGGCACTTCCCCTCCCTCACCCACGCCACCGAACTCAACGACCTGCTGGCCGGCTTCCTGACCGAGAGGGGACGGGAGGAGACATGACGAGCGCGGAACACACACGCGCCCCCGCGCGCCCGAAAGCCACGTGGACCCCCGCCGGAGTGGACCACATCGACGCCACCACGGTCGTGCGCACCGAACGGGTCACCCCGGGGATGTGCGGCCCCACCTCGCTGTTCGCCGCACGCCTCGGCGACTGGACGTGGGACGCGGTCACCGCCGCGACCGGCACCGACGTGTACGACGCCCGCGGCGAGGACGGGTCGCCCGTCTACCTCTCCTTCTCCTATTTCCGCATCCGCGGGAGCCGGGTCCTGCACCCGCTCTCCCTGGGATTCGGCGACCGGATCCACGTGGTGTCCGGAGTTTTCGGAGAGGGCAGCGAGTCGGTCCTCACGCTGCACCGTCTCCGGCGCGACGACGGCTCGCCGCCGCGCCCCCTCGATCCGGTCGCCTTCCACACCGAGCCGGACCCCGGCGACCTGCGCGTAGAGAACTTCAACCGCTGGATCGCACGGAGCCGTGACGGCAGCAACAAGGGGCTGGTGCGCGCCGCGCCCGTAGGGTTCAGCCACCGCCATCTCGCCGTCGTCCCGCGGGAGTTCTCACCGCGTCTGGCCTACGCGCACGCACGGGACAACGGCACCTTCCTCGACGGGCCGCCCGGGGGGCACGACGCGGTCGTCACGGGGTTCACGGTCGACTATCCGGTGGAGGCCAGCCGGGATCTCAACGGGGTGGGGCTCCTGTACTTCGCGTCGTACTTCGCCATGCTCGACTGGGCGCTGCTGCGGCTCTGGGCCCATCTGGGGCGCGGCGAGCGGGAGTTTCGCGACCGGGTGGTCCTCGACCAGCGGATCTGTTACCTCGGCAACGCCGACGCGGACACCACGATCCGTCTCACGCTGAGCTTGTGGCGCAACGCCGCCGATCCGGCCGAGGAACGCGTCGAGGCGGTCCTGCACGACGTCGGACGGGACACCGCCCTGGCGGTGGCCGAGCTGAAGGTCGCCGGCGGGAGGCCGGGCCGATGACACTCCGAGAGGAGACAACCGTGACGGCACGCGCCCGAATCGAGGAAGTGGTGACGGAAACGGTCCTCGACATCCTGCCCGGTCTCGACAAGGACCGTGTCAGGGGCAGCGCCCACCTGCGGGACCTGGGGGCCGACTCGGTCGACCGGGTCGAGATCATCGTCGGCCTCCTGGACCGCCTGGCCATCCAGGAGCCCTTGGCGAGCTTCGCCGACCTGCCCGACATCGACGCCCTGACCGACCTGTTGCACCAGCTGCTGCGCGAGAGGAGCGGCCGGTGACGGCCCACGACCCGCACGACACCCCCGCCCCGGTACCGGCGGGCGAAGGGGTGCCCGTGCCCCGCTTCGGCATCGAGGCGCTCAACGTCCACTGCGGCGTGGCGCGCATCCCGGTGCCCGCCCTCTTCGCCGGCCGCGGTCTCGACCTTGCGCGCCTCGACAACCTGATGATGAACAACAAGTCCGTCGCCCTGCCCTGCGAGGACCCGGTCACCCACGCCGTCAACGCGGCCCGTCCGCTGCTCGACCGCATGACACCGGCCGGGCGCGAGGCGATCGAACTGCTCGTCACCTCCACCGAGTCGGGGATCGACTACAGCAAATCGGTCGCGTCCTACGTCCATGAGTACCTGGGGCTCAGCCGCCACTGCCGCGTCCTGGAGGTCAAACAGGCCTGCTACGGTGCCACGGCGGCGCTCCAGCTCGCCGCCGCACACATCGCCTCCGGACTGTCGCCCGGCGCCAAGGCTCTGGTGATCGGCACGGACGTCTCCCTGGTCGACGAGGGAGCGCAGTACACCGAACCCGCCATGGGAACGGGGGCCGCCGCCCTCGTCGTAGGGGACGATCCTCGTGTACTAGCCCTGGACCCCGGGGCGTCCGGCACCTACAGCTACGAGACGTTCGACTCCGCCCGTCCCGGCCCCACCTTCGACGTGGCCGACGCCGACCGCTCGCTCTTCGCCTACCTGGACTGTCTGAGCGGCAGCTTCGGCGCCTACGCGGAGCGGGTGGAAGGCGCCGACTTCACCACCACCTTCGACCACCTCGCGATGCACACCCCGTTCGCCGGGCTCGTCCGGGCGGCGCACCGCAAGATGCTCCGGGAGAGTGCCGGAGTACGCTCGCCCGAGGCCGTCGAGGAGGACTTCGCCCGCCGGGTCGCCCCGGCGCTGGCCTACCCGCGCGAAGTCGGCAACCTGTGCTCGGGCTCCCTCTACCTCGCGCTGGCCGGATTGCTGGAGACGGCCCGGCCCCGCCCCGGGGCCAGAGTGGGCCTG
The DNA here is from genome assembly GCF_042720695.1 of Streptomyces sp. NPDC058457. Lineage (NCBI taxonomy): Bacteria > Bacillati > Actinomycetota > Actinomycetes > Kitasatosporales > Streptomycetaceae > Streptomyces > Streptomyces sp. NPDC058457. The sequence continues at coordinate 10,046 of NZ_JBHXLU010000035.1, forward strand.
TTCTCGTACGGCTCCGGATGCGCCTCGGAGTTCTACAGCGGCGTCGTCGACGCACGCGCCCAGCGGGAGATGGCCGCGCTGGAGATCGGCCGGTCCCTCGCCGCCCGCAGCGAGCTGACGTTCGACGAGTACACCGAGCTGCTGGCCGAGACGCGCTCCTGCCTTGTTCCCGAACGTGAACGACGCATCGACGTGGACCGCTACGTGCCGCTGCTCGACAGCTTCACCAAGGAGCGCGAGCTGCTGCTGCACACCGGCATCGACGGCTTCCACCGCACGTACACCTGGCACTCCGCCGACCGCTGACCCGGACACCCGGTCCCAACCGGCCGAACCGAGAAGAGAGAAGGCATCCCTTGGACGAGACCACGGCTTTCGAAGCCGTCCGCAGCAGCACGCTGGAGGTGCTGCCCGAGCTCGACCCCGCAGCGGTGACGCTCGACGGTTCACTCAGCGACCTGGGTGCCAACAGCATCGACCGCACCGAGATCACCACCCTGGCCATGGAACGGCTCGACATCACCGTGCCGGTGACCGAGTTCCACGCCGTGCGGGACATCGCCTCTCTGGTCGAACTGTTGCGGAAATACGGCTGATGACGCGGCCCGTGCTGGTCACCGGGCTCGGGGTGCGCTGCTCCACGGCCCGTGACGTGCCGGCGTTCACCGCGGCGCTGCGCGCGGGGACCTGCGGCATCCGCACCGTAGACGGCGACGCCCTCGACCCTGGCCCGCGCACACTGGCCCCGCTCGACGACTTCGACCTCGACACCGAACTCGCGGCGCTGCCCGGGGTGCCGGCGGCCCTGCGCCGCTCGGGGTCCCGGGCCGCGAGGCGGTCACCGCAGCCGGTGCGCAGCGCATTGCTGACGGCCCTCGAAGCCTGGCTGGACGCGGGCCTCCACACCGCCCCGGTGCCCGGCGACAGGATCGCGCTCGTCGTCGGGGGAACCAACCTCTCGTCCCGCTACGTCTACGAGCAGCACTCCGTGCACGACCGGCGGCCGGCCCACCTCGCGGCCCGCTACGCCCTGCACGTCCAGGACACCGACCATGTCGCCACCCTCAGTCAGGTGCTCGGCGTGACGGGGGAGGGGTGTGTCGTGGGGGCGTCGTCGGCGAGCGGCGGGGCGGCCGTCGTCCAGGCCGCCCGCCTCATCGAGTGCGGCGCGGCCGACGTGGCCCTGGCCGTGGGCGCGCTCGGCAGGCTCGGCCCGCTGGAGTGGCAGGGGCTCGCCACCCTGGGCGCCCTGGCCGCACCGGCGGTGGGTGGCGCGGACGGCTGGGTGTGCCGCCCCTTCGACGTCGATCGCCGGGGGTTCGTACCCGGGGAGGGGGCGGCATGTCTCGTCCTGGAGAGCGCCGACTCGGCACGGGCGCGGGGCGCCGCCGGGCTCGCGCGGCTGACCGGGTACGCGCAGCGGCTGGACGCCAACAGCCTCAGCGATCCGAGTGTCGCGGGGGAGGCCCGCACGATGAACGCGGCTCTGGGCAGGGCTCAGCTGGAGGCGGGCGCCCTGGACTACGTGAACGCGCACGCCACCGGGACCGCCGCCGGCGACGACGCGGAACTCGCGGCCCTGCGGCAGGTGTTGGGCGAGTCGGCGGGGCGCCCCTGGCTGAACGCGACGAAGGCCCTGGTGGGCCACTGTCTGAGCGCGGCGGGGGTGCTGGAGGCGGTGGCCACGGTCGTTCAGCTGCGGGCGGGGTTCGTGCATCCCAATCCGGCGCTGCGGCGGCCGGTGGACGGGGCTCTCCGGTACGCCGGGCGGACGGCGGAGACCGCCCGGCTTGAGCACGCGATGACCACGAGCTTCGGTTTCGGCGGCTTCAACACCGCGCTCGTACTGCGCCGTTGCTGAGCCGGACGGCAGTTCAGCCGCCCTGGTGCGCCGCGTCCGTCAGCGGTTGACCAGCTCGAAGGCGACGGCGGGCACGCCTCCGAACCTCTCTCCCGTCTGGGCGTACTGGCCGGTCACAGGGGCGCGTACGTCTCCGGTGAAGCCCAGCCCGGAGAGGTACGTCCGGTGTGCCTCCATCGAGGCGACCGCGGCTTCCACGCCGTCGCTCACGTCGACCGCGTGGGTCGGTTCGGGCGACGCCATCATGGCCACGTGGCGCACCCCCGCCCAGGGTTCCTCGTCCACGTCGGGGAAGATCCAGCGGTTTCCGGCGTCGCCGACGGCATCGAGGAGGGCGCGTCCGGCGGCGCGGTGGTCGGCGGTGTTCCATTTGGCCGTGGACGTGGTGTCCCGGTGGTTGTACCCCACGACCAGCTGTGGCCTGGCCCGCCGGATCGCGGCGGCGATGTCACGGCGCAGCCGGGGGCCGTAGGTGACGGTGCCGTCGGGATGGTCCAGGAACTCGACCGCGGTGACACCGACCGCCTCGGCGCCGGCGCGCTGTTCGGCCTCACGGACCTTCGCGCACTCCTCGGGCGCCAGCCCGTCGATGCCCGCCTCGCCTCGCGTCAGCAGGAGATACCCCACCGACTTGCCCCCGGCCGTCCAGGTGGCGATCGCGCCGGAGCCCCCGAACTCGATGTCGTCGGGGTGGGCGACCACGCAGAGTGCGGTGGTCCAGTCGTCAGGGAAGGGAGTGAGTTGGCTCGTCATGGACGCAGAGTGACGGGCGAAGGGGATGGTGTCTGCCTCGGAGTGAGCAGTTCCTGGACGCGGGCCGCGGTATGCGTCGCGCAGAGCGAGGCATTGCTCTCCGCGCAGAAGCGGAGTTCCAGATACCGCGTAGAGCGAGGGGTTTGCCAACGGACAGCGTAGGGGCAGCTCTCTGGGCGTGATCACTGCAGTCCGCGCGGCATCTGTTTTCACTGGAATATTTCCAATCTCTGCTCAAATCTGAGCAGTTGCCGTCGCATCTCAGCCACTAGCCTGCTGTGCGTAGGGTGACGCCTTAGGGAAAGGGGGCCGGGATGTCAACAGTGCGGCGTCTTGCGATGAGCGGGTTTAACGGCTAAGGCGCCCTTCCATGCCGCGCGTCCCCACGGGGTACTCGGCGTGACCGTTTCCGCTGGAATGACCATCCAGGAGAATTGACGTGGAACTCGCATCCGGCATCCGCGACTTTGCACTCAACCCCGATGAGCTGTCCGGCTTCCATGCCCGTGGGTATTACGGCCCATTCAAGGTGTACGAGGTCGACGAGATGCGCAAGGCGTGGCGCGGCGAGCGTTTGCGCCTGATGGACCGTGAGCACGCCGTGTACCGCTCGGAGGCCGCGGAGTCGGGCAACACGAACATCGCCAACTACGACAGACACCTCGACTCCGCTCACCTGGCCGATCACATCACGCAGCGGCGGATCACGGACCGGGTGACCAGCGTCCTCGGCCCCGACGTGCTGTGTTGGCGGACGGAGTTCTTCCCCAAGTACCCGGGCGACGAGGGCACCGACTGGCATCAGGCGGACACCTTCGCCAACGCCTCCGGCACCCCGCAGATCGTCTGGCCCGAGGGTGCCGAGGAGTTCGGCGGGACCATCACCGTATGGACTGCCTTCACGGAAGCGAACGAGGAAACGGGGTGTCTCCAGTTCATTCCCGGTACCCACCAGTCGATGTTCTACGACGAGACCAAGCGCATGCACTACGACCCCTCCTCGATCAACCGCAAGGAGAAGGACGGGGTTCGTCGTGGATTCTTCGGTTACGACTACCGGCAGCTGCAGAAGGACCCCGACTGGACGCCGGACGAGTCCCAGGCCGTCTCCATGGTCATGCGGCCCGGCGAGGCGGTGATGTTCTGGTCCACGCTGATGCACGCTTCACTTCCGCACGCCGGCAACGTCCCCGAGGCGCGCATGGGTTTCGCGGCGCGATACGTACCCACTTCGGTGCGGGTCTATCCCGGTACCGAGGAGATAGAGGAGTACGGCGGGCGCGTGAGTCTGGAGCGCCACGGCAGCGTCCTCGTCTCGGGAGAGGACAAATACTCGCATAACCGACTGGTCGACCGGACGACGCGCGGCCACCGGTTCGTCTCCAACTGAATCTTCCGAGGGGTGTGCATATGGACGGCTCTTCGTCGAACTCCGATCGCCTCTCAAAGATCCTGCAAAGGATCGTAAAAGAAGAAGCCTGGCCCACTTCCCAGTGCGTGGTGCGCCGAAACGCTCACGTCTACAACTGCGGGGACACGGGCGCCGACCTGTATCTCGTGGAGAGCGGTCGGGTGAAGACAGTCACCAACTCGCTGGGCGGGAAGAAATGCCTTCTTTCCATCTACTCAGCCGGTGATGTCTTCGGGGAACTGGCCCTGTTGACAAATACCCGGGAGGAGACGGCCGCCGCCATGACACCGCTCGTACTCCGGCGCATTCCGGTGGCGCGCTTCCGGGCCGCGCTGGCGCACGATGATCTGCTGGAGGCTTTGTTGAAACTGCTCACCGTGCGGCTGGCCGAGCAACAGCAGGTCATCACCAATCTCGTGACCATGGACAGCGAGCGCCGGCTCGCCGCGACCCTCCTGACACTCGCCAAGAAGTTCGGCACGAGACAGCCGCGAGGGATTTGCATCGAGGAACGGATCACTCAGGAGGAGCTGTCGGGAATGGTCGGGACGACCCGCTCCCGCGTCGGCTTATTCCTCAAACGGTTCAGCGAGGCCGGGCTCATACGGCGCGAGTCCGGGGCCTATCTCGTGGTGGACGAGAGCAACCTCATGCAGTACCTCAGCGTGGACCTGGGGGTCTGAGAGAGGGGCTGGCCTGTGGTTCCCGTCCGCCCCTGACCATGCGTCCTCCCCTGCCGACGGCCACCCCTTATACGTGTAAACCCAACCTTAACCGCAGTCGCCCCACCGCGCCCAGCGCTCGGCCGCGCGCGATCCGCTCCGCGCCACCTGCGCGTCCGACCTGGCCGCACAGATGGTGCCGCGCATCCTCGGACGCCTTCTCGCCCGGTGCCACGCCCAGGGGCGCGCCCGTCGAGAGGATCCCGATGGCCGCCTGGCTCTTTCCTGGTCAGGGCTCCCAGCACCGTGGCATGGGAGCTGAACTGTTCGACGAGCGCCCGGATCTGAGGGACCGTGCCGACGACATCCTGGGCTACTCGATCGCCGAGCTGTGCCGCGAGAGCCCCCAGGAGCGCCTGGGGGACACGCGCTTCGCCCAGCCCGCCCTCTTCGTCGTCGAAGCCCTCGCTCACCTGCGCCGTGCCGCGGGCGGGCAGCGGCCCGAGTTCCTCGCGGGCCACAGCCTCGGCGAGTACGCGGCGCTCTTCGCGGCGGGCTGCTTCGACTTCGACACGGGGCTGCGGCTCGTACGACGGCGCGGGGAGATCATGGCGCGGGCATCCGGCGGCGCCATGCTGGCCGTACTGGGCCCCCGCGCGGACACCGCGGGCGCGCTCCTGGCGGCCGAGGGGTGCACGGAGCTCGACACGGCCAACCTCAATGCCGCCGACCAAGTGGTGCTGGCCGGACTCGCCGCCGAACTGTCACGGGCGGCCGGAATCCTCAGAGGGCACGGCTTCCGGTGCGTACCGCTGCGGGTCGCCGCGGCGTTCCACTCACGGCACATGGACACGGCCGCGCGGGAGTTCGCCGCCGAACTCGACCAGATCGCCTTCCGCCCACCACGCATCCCCGTCCTCTCGAACGTGACAGGCCGCCCCTATCCCGCCGACGGCGAGGTCGTGCCGCTCCTCGCCCAGCAGATGCGTTCCCCCGTGCGCTGGGAGCGCGGCATGCGCCATCTGATCGACAGCGGCGTCAGGGACATCGTCGAGGTCGGACCGGGCACCACCCTCACGGGACTCTGGCGCTCCGCGCTGCGGGCGGCGTCCTGCGACCGGACGCCGCGCCCGACCGACCCGGGCACCCCGAGACCGAGCCTCCTTGCCCGCCGCCCCGCCACCGCGGCGGCCACCCCCTCCGAGCCCCCGGCGGGCCCGGGTCCGCAACGGCTCGGCAGCGCCGCATTCCGCGAGGCGTACGGCGTCCGGTACGCCTACCTGACGGGTTCGATGTACCACGCCATCGCCTCCGCCGACCTCGTCGTCCGCATGGGCAGAGCCGGTCTCATGGGCTTCTTCGGGGCGGGCGGTCTACGGCCCGAGCGCATAGAAGAGGCGATCGAGCGCATCACCCGCTCCCTTGGACCCGAGGGCACATACGGCGTGAACCTGCTGGCCACCCCCGGGGATCCCGCACTGGAGCGGGCCGTCGTCGACCTCTACGTACGCCGGGGCGTGCGGCATGTGGAGGCCGCCGCCTACACGCGGCTCACCGCACCCCTCGTGCACTACCGGTTCGCCGGCTCGCACCGCGACAGGTCCGGCGCGCCCGTCGCCGTCAACCGGGTGCTCGCCAAGGTCTCCCGCCCCGAGGTGGCCGAGGCCTTCCTGCGTCCGCCGCCGGGCGCGCTGCTCGACGCACTCGTCGCCGACGGCAGGCTGACCCCGCAGGAGGCATCGGTGGCGGCCCGCCTCCCCGTCAGTGAGGACATCTGCGTGGAGTCGGATTCCGGTGGACACACCGACGGGGGTGTGGCCCTCACCTTGCTCCCCACGATCCGGCGCCTGCGCGACACGGTCGCCGGGGAACACCCCGGCTCCCCGGTGCCCCGCGTCGGCGCCGCCGGTGGCCTCGGCAGTCCCGAGGCGCTCGCGGCGGTGTTCGTCCTCGGTGCCGACTTCGTGGTCAGCGGTTCCATCAACCAGTGCACGCCGGAGGCAGGCACCTCCGACGAGGTGAAGGACCTCCTGGCGACCGTCGGGATCCAGGACACCGCCCAGGCCCCGGCGGGCGACCTCTTCGAAGCGGGGGCCCGGGTCCAAGTCGTGCGCAAGGGAACCCTGTTCGCTGCCCGCGCGGGACGTATCTACCAGGCCTACCGTCGGTATGGGACGCTGGAGGAGATCGACGCGGCGACCCGCAGGGCCGTGGAGGAGGACTGTTTCGGCGGACGGAGTTTCGAGGAGGTGTGGGCCGAGACCCGCGACCACCTCGCCCGGCACCGACCCGCCGACCTGGACGCCGCCCTGCGCGACCCCCGGCGCAGAATGGCGCTCGTCCTGCGCTGGTACTTCCGCCACTCCACCGCACTGGCCCTGCGCGGCGACCCCGACGGCCGCGCCAACTACCAGATCCACTGTGGCCCCGCGATGGGCGCCTTCAACGCCTGGGTGCGCGGCACCGACCTGGAGGACTGGCGCCACCGCCATGTGGACGTCGTGGCCGACCGGTTGATGACGGCCACCGCCGACCATCTTCGCGACGCACTGCGCCGCGTCGAGGACGAACAGACCCCGATCGCCTCGTGGAGCGCTCAATCGTGAGTGGTTTGGCCGCCCGCCCCTTCCTAGGGTCGTCTCGCCAAGGCGCCCCTCGCGTTCCGAACCGGGAGAGTGACGTGTTCGCTGACAAATGTCTGCACGAGATAGTGGAGAACCATGCGCGTCTGACCCCGGACAGGATCGCCGTCACCGCCCCGGAGGGGCGGCTCACCTACGGGGAGCTCGACGCGGGCGCGCGAGACGTGGCGGAGGCGCTGCGCGCCGCGGACGTCGGGCCCGGCACCCTGGTGGGCCTGGCCTGCGTACCGGACACCGCCCTGATCGTCGGAATGCTCGGAATCCTCAAGGCCGGTGGCGGTTACCTGCCGATCGACCCCGCCTACCCGGACGAGCGGGTCGCCTTCCTCCTCGCCGACAGCGGGGCCAAGACCGTCGTCGCCGACGCGCAGGGAGCACAGCGGCTCGCCGGCAGCGGTGTGCATACCGTCCGTGTCGGAGATCAGCTGCCGCGCCCCCGCGAAACCGACGCGCACCGGACGGGGACGGCGTCGGCTCCCCACGACCTCGCCTACGTCATCTACACCTCGGGCTCCACCGGCGCCCCCAAAGGGGTCCTGGTCGAGCACCGCAACGTGACCGCGCTCTTCGACGCCGCCGCGGAGTTCGGCTTCGACGAGCGGGACACCTGGACGCTGTTCCACAGCGCCTGCTTCGACTTCTCCGTCTGGGAGATCTGGGGCGCACTGCTCCACGGCGGCCGCCTCGTCGTCGTACCCCGAGCCGCGGTGCGCGCACCACGGGAGCTGCTGCGGCTGCTCGCCGAGGAACAGGTCACGGTCCTCTCCCAGACCCCCTCGGCGTTCCGCCAGCTCCTGACCGACGAGGCGGGCGCCCTGCCCTCCGATTCCCGCCTGCGGCTGATCTGCCTCGGCGGCGAGCGGCTGGACGTCGGCCTGCTCTCCACCTGGCTGAAGCGGCACGGGCAGAGCGGCCCCGCGCTGGTCAACATGTACGGGATCACTGAGACCACCGTGCACGTCACCCGGCACGAACTGTCTGCCGCGGACCTGCGACGGCCCGACGCGAGTCCGATCGGCTCCCCGCTGCCCGGAATGCGGATCAGCCTGCGCGACGCCTTGGGCGCCGAGGTCCCGGACGGCACCATGGGCGAGATGTACGTCCTCGGCACGGGCGTGGCCCGCGGATACCTCAACCGGCCGGAGCTCGACACCGAACGGTTCACCGGAGAGGGCGACACGCGGGCCTACCGCTCGGGCGACCTCGCCGTACGGGCTGACGACGGCTCCCTCACCTACCTGGGCCGTATCGACGCCCAGATCAAGGTACGTGGCTACCGCATCGAGCCGTACGAGATCGAGACCGCGCTCGCCCTGCACCCCGACGTCGCCGAGGCGCTGGTGGGCACGGAGCAACTCGCGGACGGAGACAGCCGACTGGTCGCCGCCGTGCGGCTCGCCGACGGCGCCCGCGAGCAGGCCGGGAACGAAGCCGGAGCCGACCTGTGGCTGCGCGACCACGCCGCCGCGCAGCTGCCGGCTCATCTGCGGCCCGCCCGGTACCGGTTCGTCGACCGCCTGCCGCTCACCCCCCAGGGCAAGGCCGACCGCGCCGCTGTCGGCGCACCGCCTTCCCGGTCGGCCGAGGACACGGCCGCCGCCGACACCCGCAGGACCGTGACGGACATCGTCGAGGCCGCCCTGGGCGCGGGACCGCTCCCGGCCGACCGGGACCTGTTCGACCTCGGAGCGACCTCCCTGCTCTTCGTCCGCGTCATCGCGGAGGTCAACCAGCGCTTCGGACTGTCCCTCAACGGAAGCGAACTCGGGGACACCGCCTCCGTCGACAACCTGGTCACCGCGGTCGCCGACCGGGTCGGCACGGTCACCTCCGAGAGCCGGTGACCCACGTGCCGGACGCCTGGGTGCAGCGGCCCCCCGAGGAGACCGGCGCCCCCGTGCGGATGTTCTGCTTCGCGCACGCGGGCGGCGGCAGAAGCTTCTTCGCGCCCTGGCGCGCGGCTCTGCTGCCGGACATCGAACTGTGCCCCGTCGTACTGCCCGGCCGCGAGACCAGGATCAAGGAACGCCCTCTCACCCGCGTCGAGGACATCATCGACCGCATGTGCGAGGTGCTGCCGGATCACCTCGACCGGCCCTTCGCCCTCTTCGGCCACAGCATGGGCTCGGTCCTCGCCTACGAGACGGCGCGGGCCCTGCACGCCGCCGGCCTGGGCACCCCCCTGGGACTCTTCGTCTCGGGCCGGCGCGCGCCCCACCTGCCGGCCCGTCGCTCGCCGCTGCACCTCCTGGCGGAGGACGAGTTTGTGGCCGCGGTGGCGCGGCTGGGCGGCACCCCGCAGAACATCCTGCGCGAGCCGGGACTGCTGCGGCTCTTCCTGCCGACCCTCCGTGCGGACTTCGAACTCAACGAGACCTACCGCCCGTTGCCGGGAGCGGCGCTGCCCTGCCCCGTCTCGGCGTTCGTCGGCGCCGCGGACCCGGAGGCGGCCCCGGAGGAGCTGGCCGGCTGGCGGGAGAGTACCGCGCACGGCTTCTCCCTGCGCGTCTTCCGCGGCGACCACTTCTACCTCAAGGGAACCCCCGGGGAACTCCTCGCCGCCCTGCGCGCCGACATCCGCAGATTCGGCGCGACCGCCCCCGTGCCCCACCTCGCCCACACCGAAAGGATCACCCCATGACCACCACCGCAGAGCAGCCCGCGGCGCCCACCACCCCTCCGCACCGCGCCCAGGACCAGACCACCCTGGAACCGGAACGGCTGCTCCACTCCGGCAACGCCGGCATGATCATTTACCGCACCGGGCAGCTCAACTACGGCTACGCCACCGAAGGCCGGGGCTTCAGCGTCGACCTCCTGCGCTACCTCAACAGCAATCAGGCCGACGTCGCCACCACCTTCTGCTACGAGGAGGTATTCGGCGTCCGCGACCGGTTGCACTGGCTCATCCACATGCGCTCGCCCAACGAGTACCAGAAGCTCCTGCACATGGTCGACCACGACGAGGAGTTCCAGGGCATCTCCGTCGTGGACCGGCTGCCGGAGAAGGGCCACGGCAACTGGGAACGGATCTTCGCCGACGGCAGCATGCGCGAGCGCATCCTCGTTCCGCAACACGGCCTCTCCCACGCGCACGACGAAGCCGACGAGCCCGGCGAGGCCGACAATTTCGTCCCCTCGGCTCGCCACCAGACCGCCCAGCCGTTCGACATCCAGCTCAACTCCGCCAACGCGGGCGCGATCATCCTGCGCACGGCACACGTCAAGTACGAGTTCAGGGAGGAAGGACGGCTCTTCGCCTTCGACTGGCAGGAACACGTGAACCGCGAACTGGCCGGCACGGCGACCGTCCTCCTCTACGAGGAGACCTTCGGCCACCAGGACCGGATCTACTCCCTCATTCACCTGCGCGACCTGTCCGACTACCAGCGGCTCGCGGAACTCGACCGCAGCGCCGAGACCCAGCGCCTCGTCTACGACAAACAGCGCGTCCACGCGTCCAAGGGCGGCGGCACGTGGGACCGCGTCTTCGTGCAGGACAGCATCCACGACACCCTGCTGCTCCCGCAGCCCCCCTCCAAGGAGAGCTGACGGGCCGGACATGGCACTCGGCATCGAAGCGGTCAACGCCTACCTCGGCAGGGCGCGGGTGGGCGTCCGCGACCTGTTCCTGCACCGGGGCCTCGACCTGTCCAGGTTCGGCAACCTCGGAATGGAACAGAAGTCGGTCGCCCTGCCCTGCGAGGACGCCGTCAGCAACGCCGTCAACGCCGCCCGCCCGCTGATCGACCGGCTCGGCCCCGAGCAGGCCGCGACCATCGAACTCGTCGTCGTGGCCACCGAATCCGGCCTGGACTTCGGCAAACCGCTCAGCACCTACGTGCACCACCACCTCGGCCTGTCGCGTCACTGCCGATCCTTCGAGGTGAAACACGCCTGCTACGGCGGAACCGCCGCGCTGCGCAGCGCACTCGGCATCCTGCGCGACAGCCCCGCGCCGGACGGCCGCGCCCTCGTCATCGCCACCGACGCCCCCAGCGCCGCGGGCCGGGGCACCTACTGGGAACCCTCGGAGGGCACCGGTGCCGTCGCCCTGCTCGTCGGCCCGGACCCCCGCGTCCTCACCCTGGACCCGGGTGCCAGCGGTTTCCACACCTACGAGGTGATGGACACCGCCCGCCCGAGCCTGCACGAGGACGTGGTCGACGCCGACCTGTCCCTGCTCGCCTACCTCGACTGCCTGGACCAGAGCTGGGCCGCCTACCAGGCCCGCGTCCCCGGCGCCGACCTGCGCGCCACCTTCGACCACCTCGTCCTGCACACCCCCTTCGCCGGAATGGTGAAGGGCGCCCACCGTTCGCTCCTGCGCAAGCGGGAACACCTGCCCGCACCCGCCATCGAGGCCGACTACGCCACCAGGGTCGCCTCCTCCGTGCGCTACGCCTCCCAGGTCGGCAACCTGTTCTCCGCCTCCCTCTACCTCGCCCTGTGCTCCCTGCTCGACGCGGAGCCCTCACAGAGCGCCCGCCGCATCGGGCTCTTCTCCTACGGATCGGGCTGCGCCTCGGAGTTCTTCAGCGGAGTTCTCGCACCGGAAGCCCACCGCCACGTCGGCGTCGACGGCTCGCTCGCCGCCGCTGTCGACGACCGGCGCGCCCTGACACCGCAGGAGTACGACACCCTCAGCGCGGACCGCGACGCCGCCTCCTTCGGCAGCCGGGACACCGATCTCGCACCGCACCGCGAAACCTCCCTCTACGCGAGCCACTTCGCCGGCCACGGGCTGCTGGTCCTCGACCGCGTCCGCGACTACCACCGGGAGTACCGATGGACGTGACCGGGCGACGCCCCGACCACGCGGGGCAGGGCTCCGACACCGGAGCGGCGGACCCGTCCGGCACGGTCCACCTCTGCTCCCTCGACGCGCCGGACCACGACCACACGATCGACGACCGACTGCTCCAGCGGCTGCACACCGCGCTCGACACCGCCGAGGCGGACCCGCGCTGCCGAGTCCTGCTGCTCACCTCCGCGCCCGGGGTCTTCAGCACCGGAATGAACCTGGACGCCGCCGCCGGCGCCCCGACCGCGGACACCGAGGCCGGGGGCGCCTTCTACGACCTGCTGACCCGCTTCACCCGGGCTCCGCTGATCGTCGCGGCCGCGGTGGACGGGAAGGTGGCGGGCGGCGGCGTCGGCCTGATCGCCGCTGCCGACCTCACCTTCGCCACCCCGCGCAGCACCTTCGCGCTGCCCGAGGCGCTGTGGGGGCTGCTGCCCTGCTGCGTCCTGCCGTTCCTGATCCGCAGGGTGGGCTTCCAGAAGGCGTACGCCATGGCGCTCACCACCTGGCCCCTCCCGGCCGCAGACGCCGCCCGGTGCGGGCTCGTCGACGACCTCACCGACGGTTTGCACGACTCGGTGCGGCGCCTGGCCTTTCGCACGGCCCGGCTGAGCACGTCCACCCTCGGCTCCATGAAGCGGTACGCGGGCGAGCTGTGGCCGCTGGGCGAGCGGACCCGCGCGGCCGCCGTGGGCGAACTGACGCGCCTGATGGCCCTCCCCGACGTCCGCAGAGGTCTGACGGCCTACGCGGAGCACCGTCGATTTCCCTGGGAAACCTGACCGACCGGTCGGCGAAGGAGAGACGAATGACGCTGGCGCTGCTCTTCCCCGGCCAGGGATCGCAGGCACCGGGAATGGGGGAGGGCGACCTCGACGCCTTCCCCGAACTGGTGCGGGAGGCGGACGACATCCTCGGATACTCCGTGCGCGACCTGTGCGCCGGCAGGGATCTGCGGCTGCGCGACACACGCTACGCGCAGCCCGCGCTGTTCGTGACCGGTGCGCTCGCCGCGCGGGCACGCGCCGCAGACGCTCCGCGGCCGGCGTTCCTCGCCGGTCACAGCCTCGGCGAGCTCACGGCACTGCATGTCGCCGGATGCTTCGGCTTCACCACCGGGGTACGGCTGGCGAAACGGCGCGGGGAGCTGATGGCGAACGCGACCGGCGGGGGCATGACCGCGGTGCTGGGGATGCGCGCGGAGCGGCTGCGGGAGTTGCTGGCGGAGTCGGGCGAGGAGAGCGTCACCCTCGCCAACCACAACCTCCCGGACCAACTGGTGCTCTCGGGCCCGAGAGACGCGCTGCGCAGGATCACCCCGCTCCTCGCCGCGGACGGACGCGTACGCTGCGTTCCCCTGAACGTCGCCGTCGCCGCCCACTCGCGCCACATGGAGCGGGCGGCCCAGGAGTTCGCCCACACCCTGCGCGGCATCCCGATGGCCGCCCCCGAGGTGCCGGTCATCGCCAACGTGACCGCCGAACCCTACGGACCCGACGACGTCGGCGAGTTGCTGCCCCGTCACCTCGTCAGCCCCGTCCGCTGGTGGGAAACCCTGTGTCTGCTCGCGGACAGCGGCGTCGACCGGATCGAGGAGCTCGGCCCCGGAGAGGTGCTCACCACCATGTGGCGCAAGGCCGGACCGCATCTCGCCGCCCGCTCCGCCGCCGGCGTCCACGCCCTCCCGACCACGGTCGTTCCGCCCACCACGCCACCACCCCCGCCCACGGTCCGGCCCGAGCACCGCGCCCGGTTCGTCACGGGTCGCCCGGAACACCTGGGCAGTGACGCCTTCCGCCGCGACTACGGCACGGCCTACGCCTACGCAGCCGGCTCCCTCGCGGACGGCGTGTCCGGCCCCGCCATGCTCGCCCGCCTGGCCGCGCGCGGACTCCTGGGCTTTCTCAGCACCGTCGGGCGGGGCATCCAGGACATCACCGAGGACCTGGAGCGGCTGACCGGCGTCGTGGGCCCGTACGGTCTGGCCCTGCCCACGACGGCGGCGACCGCGCGGCACCTGGACGACGTCGTACGGCTCGGTCTCGCCCGCGGTGTGCGCCACGGCGAGGCGTCCGCCGGCGCGGGGGTGAGCGAGCCCCTGGTGCGATGGCGGTTCACCGGAGCCCGCCGCGGACCCGACGGCGTACCCGTCCCGGGACGCCGACTGCTCGTCAAGGTCGCCCGGACGGCACAGGCCGACGCGTTCCTGAGCCCGGCGCCGCCCGCGCTGATCCGGCGGTTGGCCGCCAGGGGCGAGCTGACCGAGGAGGAGGCGTGGGCCGCGGAGCGTCTGCCCGTCGCCAGTGACGTGTGCGCCGAGGCCGGACCTGGCTGGCTCACCGCCGACCTCGCGGGCACGGCACTGCTCCCCGCGGTGATCGCGCTCCGGGACAGGGCCCGCCTCCGCCACGGGTACACCGAGTCGCCGCGGGTCGGCGCCTGCGGCGGGCTGGGTGACCCCGGCAGCGTCGCCGCCGCGTTTCTGCGCGGTGCCGACTTCGTCCTGACCGGCTCCGTCAACCAGGCCTCGCCACAAGCGCGTACGTCCACGGCGGTCAAGGAACTGCTCGCGGGTCTCGGTGTCGACGACACGGCGCAGGCGCCCGCGGAAACCCTCTTCGAACTCGGCGGCCGCACCCGCGTCGCCACCGGCGGCACGCTCTTCGCCGCCCGTGCTGACGCCCTCTACCAGGCATACCGCCGGCACACCTCCTTGGAGGCACTCGACGCCACCACCCGCAGCCGGTTCGAGGACACCATCTTCCAAGAGCCGCTCGCCGCCGTGTGGGAGCGTCTCCGAGAGGACCTGGCACCCGAACAGCGCGCCAGGGCGGACCGCGACGACAAGCACCGCATGGCTCTCGTCATGCGCGCCTACCTGACGCGCGCCACCCGGCTGGCCCTCACCGGCGACCCCCGAGGGCGCCGCGACTACCAGATCCCCTGCGGACCCGCGATGGGCGCCTTCAACGACTGGGTCCGCGACACCCCTCTCGCCGCCCCCGAGAACCGGCACGTCGACACCATCGCGCTCGCCCTGCTGGAGGGCGCCACCGAACTGGGCGTGACCCCCGCGCCGGCCGCCCGTACTCCGTCCGCCGCATGACGAAACTCCCCCGACAGGTCCGGCGGACCTGTCGGGGGAGTCCGTGGTCCTTACGGAGACACGTGAAGGTCACCGCACGGCGTGGTCCCGCACCATGCCGGTCAGGGTCGCCGCCACCTCGGAAGGCGCCGGCTGCCCCAGCATCTCCTCGCGCAACCGCCCGGCCACAGCCGCGTAGGAAGGGTCGCCCAGGACAGTCCGCACCCCGGCCACCACCGCCTCCTCGCAACCGGACGTCGCGGGCACGTGCACCGCCGCGCCCACCGACGCGAACCGCTCGGCCATGAACGGCTGATCGGCGATGGCGGCCGCCACCACCTGCGGCACCCCGCAGAACGCCGCCGACATGGCACTGCCCGCGCCGCCCTGATGCACCAGCACGTCAGATCCGGGCAGCAGCGCGTGCAGCGGCACGTACTCGGCGAACACGGCGTTCCCCGGCAGCGGTTCGAGTCCTCGCCGCTGCTCCCCGGTTCCGGCCACCACGACCTCCGCGTCGAGCTCCGCAAGACCCTCCAGCAGGTTCGGGAGCGAGACGGAGTCCTCACCACGCAGCCGCCGGGCGCTCGTGCCCATCGTCACGCAGATACGCCGCCGCTCCGTCGGCTCGGCGACCCAGGCCGGCGCCACCAAGGGGCCGTTGTAAGGCACGTACCGCAGTGGCAGCCCCTTGACCGAGGGAAGCTGGACGCTGGGCGGGCAGGTGTCCAGGCACCAGTCGCCGCCCCAGGCACTGTCCACCCCCGTCACCTCGATGCCGTGACGGCCGTAGAGGGACGTGAGCCACTTCTCGGCGACGCCCGGTGACGTGGCCTCCGCCGCCTCCTGCATTCGGGGAAACATGTCCGGCCCGTACACGAGCCGTGCGCTGGGCAGGCCGAGCCGGTGGGCCGCGATGGGCCCGGCGAAGGTCATCCAGTCCCACACCACCAGGTCCGGGCGCCAGGCGCGGGCGAACGACGTCATCCCGTCGGCCATCACCTCCGCCAGCACCTCCATCCGCACCGTGGTGGAGCGCCACATCCGGGCGTAGTCGGGCGGCGCCCCCTGCGGCGGCAGCTGACTCACCGGCATCCCCGCGCGCGCCCTGACCTCCGGCGACAGCAGGTCGGCGTCCTCGCCGACCACCACACCCGTCAGACCCGTGGCACCGATCCGGTCCGCGAGCGCGGGCTGGCTGACCAGCCGGACCTCGTGCCCGGCCGCGGCGAAGGCCCAGCCGAGCGGAACGAGGTGGTAGAGGTGCGTGGGCCATCCCCAACTGGTCAACATAACGCGCACGTCCGCCACCGTCCTTCGTCTCGGGCCAGCCGACCGCCCGGGGGACCGGGCCGTGTGTCCGCGCCGACGGTAGGCGCCGCCCGCCCCGCGCACTGCTCAATCCGGCGCACCCGAAGCCGCGCGCCGAGCGCTATCGTCCTGCCGTCCAGGGCCACCGCCATCTCGGGAGGGCGGCACTCTTGCTGGAGCGGATCCTGCCCACGGGGGTGGCGTGTGCCGAGGCGTTCGACGATCCACCGGGCCAGTGGCTCTTCCCGGAGGAAGCGGCCGTGATCAGCGGGGCGGTGGCGCGCCGCCGCGCCGAGTTCACCACCGTACGGTCCTGCGCCCGGCGCGCACTGGGCACGCTCGGCGTCCCGCCCGCCCCGCTGCTGCCCGGCGCACAGGGCGCCCCGCGCTGGCCCGCCGGCATCCGCGGCAGCATGACCCACTGCGAGGGCTACCGGGGCGCGGCCGTCGCGCATGCCGCGCCCAACCGCTGGCTGGGTGTCGACGCCGAGCCGAACGCACCGGTCGGCCCCGCCGTGCTGGACGTGATAGCGGCCCCCGCCGAACTGATCCACCTCGCGGCTCTGGACCAGCTGTCAGGAGCGCCCGTCCACTGGGACAGGCTGCTGTTCAGCGCCAAGGAGTCGCTCTACAAAGCCTGGTTCCCGATGGCGGGCTGCCTGCTCGACTTCCTCGACGCGGAGGTGGAGTTGCGTGCCTGCGGCACGTTCACGGCACGCGTGCTGACCGCACCGACGACGGCAACCGCCGCTGTCCCCCGCCGCTACGAGGGCCGCTGGCTGCTGTCGGACGGCTTCCTGTGCACGTCGGTGGCGAACTGAAACAGCCCCACATTCCGCGCCGGCCGCCCAAGTTGATCCGTCCGGACCAGTTCGCCCGTACGCTTTTTCTCCCGTGGACAAGCGGGACCGACCACGACACAAAGGAGTGACGGACATGCGGCGTATCGACGTGGCGGAACGACGGGCCCGGCTCGGCGTACGGCACCGGCTGGCGGTCGCCGCCCGCGCGAAGGACCCGGTCGAGGTGGCAGGCGACCTCGTCGCGCTGCACAGCACCGACCCGTCCTCCGTGTACCTCGCCACGTGGGCGCGGATGAACGGCGGTTCGGTGCGGGACGTGGAACGCACCCTCTACGAGGACCGCTCCCTCATCCGGCTGCTCGGCATGCGCCGTACCGTCTTCGTGACCACCCTCGACGTGGCCCCGGTGATGCAGGCCGCCTGCTCGCAGGCGGTGGCCGCACGCGAACGCCGCAAGCTCCTGGGGTTCCTGGCGGAGTCCAAGGTCGCGGACGACGATGCGGGGGTACGTGCATGGCTCGCCGAGACGGAGGACATCGCCGTACGCGCGCTCGCCGCGCGCGGCGAGGCGACGGCGGCCGAACTCGCCGGCGACGACCCTCGCCTCAGTACGACGGTCGTCCTCGCGGCGGGCAAGAAGTACGAGGGCACGCAGAAGGTCGCAAGCAGACTGCTGCTCCTGCTCGCCGCCGAGGGCCGCGTGGTGCGGGGCCGGCCGCGCGGCTCCTGGACCTCGCACCAGTACCGCTGGGCACCGCTGACCGACTGGTCACCCGGCGGCCTCGCCGAGCTGGACACCCACGAAGCGGAGGAAGAACTGGCCCGGCGCTGGCTGCGAGCCTACGGTCCGGCCACGGCGGACGACCTGTGCTGGTGGGCGGGGTGGACCAAGACACAGGTCAAGCGCGTGCTGACGGCACTCAAGCCGGTCGAGGTCGATCTGGGCGGCGGTACGACGGGTCTGCTCCTGCCCGACGACCTGGAGGAGACCGAGCCGCCGGAGCCGTGGGCCGCGCTCCTGCCTGCGCTCGACTCCACCCCCATGGGCTGGCACGGACGCGACTGGTTCCTGGGCGACCACGGACCGCGCCTCTTCGACCGGGCCGGGAACATCGGTCCCTCGCTGTGGTGGGACGGCCGCATCGTCGGCGGCTGGGCCCAGGACAGCAGCGGTGAGATCGTATGCCGCTTCCTGGAGGACGTCGGCGCGGACGCCGAGGCGGCGGTGCGCGCGGAGGCGGAACGCCTCGCCGTCCCCCTGGGCGACGTCAGACTGAGCGCCCGCACGCGAGGGCGTACGTGGCTGGAGGATGAACTTGCGGGGTAGCGCCAGGGAGGCGAGAGCGAGGTGGGGCCCGGCTGGTGTCGGCCCCATACGCTTCGAGTCGCGGCCGGAACGCAGCGCCGAGCGGCGGGCGGCCGCAGGCGAAAGGGGACAGGGATCGGCGGGGCCCTGAGGCTGTGCCGGCGGAACGCGTACTGGAGGGCGGCCAGCGGGAGACTCGTACGACCGTCTCGCCGTGACCAGCTTCGACGCCCACCAGACGAGCCCCGCCGGCCTGGTGAACGCGATCCGCGATCACTGGGGAAGCGGAAACTCCTCACACAACATCCGAGGTGTCACCTTCGCCGACGACGCCTCCCGCGTGCACACCGGCACCGCACCCCGCGCCTTGGCCACCTTCCGCAACCTCGCCACCGGCGCCCTGAAGATCCCGGGAGTCGGCCACATCGCCAAGACCACCCGAGCCATGCGCGACGAACCCATATGTGCTGACTACGCAACGTGGAAGGCCGACACGGGCCGCGGATCGGGCGTCGCGACGTCGGGCGGGTGGCCGTTTCACCGTCATTCGGGCGTGAACTCGGGAAGTACGCCCTTGGAGAGTATGAAGCAGCCGTACGGCCTGTCTTCGCCGGTGATGACGACGGCGAATGCGGCGCGGGCGCGGGCGTAGAACGCTTGGCGTTCGAGTGCTTCGACGGCGACGGACCGACCCGCCTGCTCGTCAGCGGCGGCGAGGAACTGTGTCTGCACCGCCGGCTGACTGTCGGTGTCTCCGACAACCTGCATCCGCGCGACGGGCTCGGCGACGAACGTGTCGAGCGGCAGGAGCCCGAGTACGGCCCGGCCCGCTGCGACGACGTCGGCACCGTCGAGGCGGATCACGCGGTCGTTCACGGAGTGAGCGGGGAAGTTCCGGTCGACGAGCGCGATCGTGTCCCCGTGGCCCATCCGCGCGAGCGCGTAGAGCAGCTCCGGGGTGAGGAGCGGGTCGAGTCCCTTGAGCATGGTGGGCGGCCTTCTGCCTCGGTGCTGGTCAGTGGTCGGCGTCGGGAAGCGGTGGCGTGACCTGGCGGCGCAACAGGGGCGGAGCGAGCAGTCCGCATGGCTCGGGTGCGACGCGCAGCCCGGTGCCGGCGTAGTAGCGGTTGGCCGCCGACGGGGTGAGGCGGATACGCAGTTCGTTCGCGCCCGATCGCAGGTGGCCGGCGGGGATCGTGAAGCGGTAGGGCGACCAGGCGCGTTCCGCGACTCTCGTTCCGTTCGCGGACACGGACACCCCTCCGGCGACGGCCGGGAGCGTCAGTTCCACCATGGTCGGCGCATCGAGCACGATCTGCCGCACGTAATCGGCGGCGCCCGCGAAGGTTGCCAGTCCCTGACGTTCCCAGCCGCAGGTGACCGCGATCCCGCGGGATGTGCCCGCCTGCTCGTGGGCGTCGTCCGGGATCTGGAGGAGCCAGTCGGATTCGAGTACCTGTGGCCTCGACCAAGCGGCGCCGTCCTCGTGTTCGGACCCTTCGGTGGTTTCCGTTGCGCCGCACGAGGGTTCTGCGCCGTGTCGCACGCACAGCAGGCGCAGCGAATTCGGCTCCAGACGCAGCACGACCGTGCTCGCGGCGGACCCGAGGCTGCGCACGGTTCCGTCGGCGGCCATCCACTCTTCGAGTTGCCAGGTCCCTTCAGGCAGGACGAGTTCCACCGTTGCCCCGGCTGCGGCCCCGGTTTCGGCGAAGCATGCGAATTTGAATGTGTCGGGTGACTCCGGGCCACCACGCCAGCGCACCGCCGCCCCGTCCGGTGTGCGCAGTGTCGGCACGCTCCCGTCGTACGGGGCGAGCCCGCGAAGAACCTTCGTACCGGGGACCGCGGCGAGCACCTCCACGGCCGGGGCGAGTTCCGCCCAGTCCGCCGCGGCGGTCTGCGGTCCGTGTTGGTAGACGGAGGGTGTCGCGCCGCTGGCGAGCACCCGTGTCCCCGCTTCGGCGATACGGCGGACCTGGCGCAGTACCTCGGCGGAGCGCAGCGTGGTCACGGCGGGCAGGACGAGCGCCCGGTACCGGCGCTCGCCGAAGCACACCGCTCCCTCTTCCACGGTGGCGGCCACGAGGTCGCGCTCGTCGACGAGGTGGAAGCCGACTCCGGCTTCGGTGAGCGCACGGGTCCACTCGCCCGTCGCCGAGGCCTGCATACCGAGTTGCCCCGCCGTCCACACCGTGCGCAGCGGATAGAGGACCGCTACCTCGGCCTGGGGCGTCACCGGCTCCAGGAACTCGCTCAGACGTGCGCTTTCGAGCGCGAACCGCGGATAGTGATCGGCGAACCAGGGCTCGAAGTTGATCCCCGGAGGGAAGTCGAAGCGGGGATTGGTCAGCGATTCGTGGTCTGCGCCGTGGCCGTGGGTCTGGTAGAATCCGTGGAAGATCATCTGCCGCATGCCTTGCATATGGTGGCTGATCGCGGTGGTGCGCAGCTCCTGCAGGCTCAACCCCCAGTGGCCGGACCACGGCGCCCCACCCTGGGGCGGGGTGAGGAAGTACTGTTCGACCATCGTGCCGCTGCGGCCGTGGTGGCGGGCGACCGAGTCGCCGAACACCGGGCTGAGTTGGGTGAGCGCGTCCTGCGCGTCCACCGCTGTCAGGTCCCGGTATCCGTCCACGCCGAAGTGGTCGAGCCCGAAGTTCAGGCGCAGGTCCCAGTTGGTGAACGAGGTGTCGAGCCGCCACCCGCCGACGTGCCCGAGCACCTCGTGGCCGGACTGGCGCAGACCGTGGGCGTGGCTCCAGGCACGCAGTCGGCCCAGGAAGGTCTCGATTGCGTAGCTGCTGAAGTGTTCGTAGAACTGGGCGCGAAGGCTCAACTGCTCCGGACCGTCCCCGTCGAGCACCGCGGCGAGCACGTCGGCTGTCCGCCCGCCCCAACGCTCCCGGACC
This sequence comes from Streptomyces sp. NPDC058457, assembly GCF_042720695.1. Lineage (NCBI taxonomy): Bacteria > Bacillati > Actinomycetota > Actinomycetes > Kitasatosporales > Streptomycetaceae > Streptomyces > Streptomyces sp. NPDC058457. Next base: position 31,596 of record NZ_JBHXLU010000035.1, read on the forward strand.
GAGGCGGCCAGGCTGGCGTGGAACGGCATCGCCGAGCGCAGATTGCCGGTGCGCGCCTCCCAGTCGTAGAACACGGCATGCGGCTGGTCGAAGAACATGTAGGCGACGGTGCTGCCGAAGAACTCGCCCAGAGCGTCGGCGAACGGCTGATAGCCGGCCTCGATGAAGCGGTCGACGGCGACCGGATCAACCGGGTTGACCAGCCGGGAGGTGGCGCACCGGGCCGAGACGAACACGATCGCCTCGGCTCCGTCCGGCACGGGCCCGGTCAGGTGGACGCGACACCCGTCGGCAGTGCCCTCCGTCCGGTCGACGAGCTCCGGCTGTTCGCAGACCGTGCCCCGCGGCGGTGCTGTGACGAGCACGTACTCGGTGCGCCAGTCGGCCCAGGCGACCACCCCGCCCTCGTAGTGCCACGCCATCGCGGCCGGGCCCAGGTTCTCGGTCGCCGACCGGATCCTCCCGAGCGTCCCCTCGCTCTTCCCCGCGGCGATCCGCATCCAGAACAGGTGCCGCTCGCGCAACTCGTCGTGCCCGCTCACCGCGCGACCCGCGGCATGACCGGTCTGCCAGTTGTAGTCGTCGTAGATGCCGACGATCATGCCGTGCTCCGCGGCTGCCTCGACGGCGCACCGGCAGGCGGCCAGGTAGTCCTCGTCCAGGTAGCCCGCGATCGGGTACGACAGACGCGCCTGCACCTGGAAGCTGAGGATCCCGGCGTCGTGCATCTGCCGCACCTGGGCGCGGATCGCGTCCTTGTCGGGCAGGCGATGCCAGAACCAGTAGGCGGCGGGCGAATGCCACGGATCCGGGGTTCGGAACCGCTCCAGCGCGGTCTCGTATGCGGACACGGAAGTCAGCTCCTCAGATGGCGGCGAGGCGCTGTGCTCCCGCCGCGGGCGGCGTCGGCGTCGGTGTCGATGCCGGTCGCCAGCGAGTAATCGGGCTTCGGGTCCAGGTGAAGCCCGAAGGTGAGGAATGCGTACAGCGCGGCGCCGATCACCATGGCGATGACGATCCCGAGCCCGCTTGAGCCGAACACGCCGGCACGCGCACTCGGCGTGAGCAGGAATCCGGTGATCTTCGCGAAGTTCGGGTCGGAACTGGTGACCAGGCCCAGGCCCAGGACGGTCCCGACGATCAGGCTCATGATCGCCGTCCATCGCCCGTTGCGCCCGCCGTAGCCACGCGGGGTGGCCATGTCGGTGTTCCAGCCCATACGGCGCTGTCGGACGAAGTCGACGAGTTGGATCGCGCCCATCGTTCCCATCATCACTGCGATGAGCGACAGGAACGACTCGAAGGTCGCGAGGAACGAAGTGGAGACGAACTCCAGGTAGAACGCGCCGGCCGCGATGATCGTCGCGTTGACGGCCGTCGTCATGGAGCGGCGCAGCGGAACGCCGACCGCCATCAGCGCGAGGCCCGAGCTGTACATGCCGGTGATGGCCGCCGAGACCAGCGAGATGACGATCACGACGGAGAACGGAACGAAGAACCACATCGGCAGCAGCGCGGTCAGAGCCCCGATGGGATCGGAGGCCGCGGCGCTGCCGAGTGCCGGATCTCCGCCGACCAGCAGCGCCCCGACGGCGAGCATGATGACAACCGGTGTGCTCAGCCCGGCGACCGTCCATCCGATCACGCCGTTCGCCCTGGTCTCGCGCGGAAGGTAGCGCGCGAAGTCGCCGCCGTAGTTCAGGAAGCCCAGGCCGACGAGCGTCATCGCCATGATGATGCCGCCGACGAACTCCACCGCCCCGCCCGCCCGCGCCTCGCCGAGGTGCGACCACTCGACCTTGGGCAGCACGAACCCGAGGAACGCGAGGGTCATGATGCCGGTCACCCACGAGATCCACACCTCGAGCTTCATGATCAGCTCGTGTCCGAGCACGGCGACGGCCATCGTCACCGCGAGCACGAGCACGAACCACAGGACCAGCGCGGGGGTGGTGCTCGAACCGTCGGATCTCGCGAACACCGATGGCCACAGCTTCGCGAACAGCTGAGCGCCGGTACTCGAGGCCAGGGTCACGATCGTCACCTTCCAGCCCATGTTGGAGAGGTAGGCGAAGAATGCAGGGATTCGGTTGCCCTTGATGCCGAAGGCGAAGCGCGTCTGGGTGAGCGTGGGCAGTCCCGTGCGGGGCCCGCCGACCGCGAGGATGCCGACGAGGGTGGCCGAGGCGAGATACCCGATGGTTCCCGCGACGATCGTCTGCCAGACGTTCAGGCCGAGGTCGAAGACGAAGATTCCGTAGCTGACGCCGAGAATCGATATGTTCCAGGCGAACCACACGGCGAACAGGCCGCGCGGCTTGCCACGCCGTTCGGCGGCGGGAACGGGGTTGACGCCGTTCGCCTCGACGGCGGCGCCTCGTCGTCCTTGCCGAGCTGCATCGCTCATGGGCGTGCTCCTTTCGGTGGCGGGCTGTGCAGGGACAGGGGGTGGCCAGAGGGTGGATCAGTTCCGGGACATCGCCGGGTCGGAGGGGAATGCGTCGCCGGCGCCGAGGTGGATCGGACCCGTCCGGTCGGCCAGGCGGACTCCGCTGCCGCCCCGGCTCAGGGCAAGGATCTCGGCGGCGATGGACACGGCGGTCTCCTCCGGTGTCCGGGCGTCCAGGTCCAGGCCGATCGGGCTGGACAGGACCTTGAGTTCGACGTCGGTCAGCCCGGCCTCCACCAACCGGGCCCGCCGCTCCTCGTGGGTACGCCGTGAGCCCATCGCACCGACGTAGCCGATGTCGGGCAGGCGCAGGGCCGCCGCCAGGAGCGGGACGTCGAACTTGTGGTCGTGGGTCAGCACGCAGAGGGCGGTGCGGCCGTCGATCCGTCCGGCCTCGGCCTCGGCTTTCAGGTAGCGGTGCGGCCAGTCCACCACGACCTCGTGCGCGCCGGGGAACCTCGGCGCGGTGGCGAACACCGGGCGTGCGTCGCAGACGGTGACCCGGTAGCCGAGGAAGGTACCCATGCGGGCCATCGCCGCAGCGAAGTCGGTGGCGCCGAACACGATCATCCGGGGCGGCGGGGCGAAGGACTCGACGAACACGTCCAGGCCGTCGCCCGGGCACCCTCCGTCCGCTGCGAAGCGCAGCACGCCGTCGCGCCCGGCGTCCAGCAGCCCCCGGGCGTCCCGGCGCAGGGCGGCGTCCAGCCGGTCCGACCCGGTGCCGCCCGCCACCCGGTCCGGCCACAGCACCAGCCGACGGCCCAGGAGTTGCGGCGGCCCGGCGATCACGGTGGCCACCGCGACCGGCGCTCCGGCCCGGATCGCCGCTGCCACCTCTCCCAGCTGGGGGAAGGTCTCCCGGTCCACTTTCGCCACGAACACGTCGATCGTGCCGCCGCACGTGAGTCCGACCGCGAAGGCGTCGTCAAAGACTCCGTAGCGCTGGAGCGCCGGTCGGACCCCGGTGAGCACTGTGGTGCCGAGGTCGTGGACGGCGGCCTCGACGCAGCCGCCCGAGACGCTGCCGACCGCCTCGCCGCCGGGTCCCACCAGCATGGCAGCGCCCGGACGGCGGGGCGCGGAGCGGTGGGTGGCCACGACGGTGGCCAGCGCGCACGCCTTGCCCTCGGCCCACCAGGCCACCAGGTGGTCCAGTACGTCGCGCATGGCTGCCCTCCTTTCGTCATCGGCCGGCCGTGGCCGGCCCGCTTCCCCGGCTCAGCCGGCGACCTGGCTGGTCACACGGCCGCCGAGCAGGCTTCCGGCGCCCGGCACGACCGGCGGCAGGCCGAGTTCCGTGAGGATGCGGAACGTGGTCGAGGTAGCCGCCGAGAGCACGGGCAGCCCCGCCTCGTCCTCCACCGGCTGGATCGACGCGAGGGACGGCATCTGCACGCACGCCGACAGCACCAGAGCGTCGGCGCGGCGCAGATCGAGGCGCCGCCAGTGTTCGCGCAGACCGGCGGGGTCCAGCCGGGCGACCGCCAGGTTGTCGGGTATCTCGAGACTGAGCGCGTCCACCACCTCGATGCCGGTGTGCTCGATGTACTCGGCGACCCGGGCGGTGAGCTCCTTCAGGTACGGCGTGATGATCGCGACCCGCTTGGCCCCGAGGGCCTGGATGCCGCTGAGCAGCGCGCCCGCGCTGGAGACCACGGGGGCCTCGGCTCCTTCGGCGCGCAGCACCGAGCTGATCTCGGCCTCGGCGACGCAGTGGTGCCCCGCCCCCTGGGCCATGATGGCGACCAGGCAGGCCGTGGCGACCACATCGGGCCGGGCGTCGGCCAGCTCCCGCGCCGCCCGCTCGGTCTGCGCGTTCATCCCGCGCAGTTCCTCGGGGGTGACGTGCCTCATCCGCATCCTGCTGCTGTGGAACACGAAGCGGTCGCCGGGCAGGGCGGCCTCGCGGGCGCCCAGCATCCGCGGCAGCTCGGTCTCGATCGTCAGGTTGGAGCTGGGCACGATCAGTCCGATGTGATGATCCGTCATGGATTCCTCCGGTTGAGGTGCGGGTCGGTGCTCTCCCCCTCGCCCGGAGCGCGCTCGCGTACGGCGGCCCGGCGACCGGGAGGGCTATGAGCCCGAGGCCAGTCCCACCCAGTGGTCGGCGAGGGACGTGATCATTTGCAGAACGGTTTCGCGGCCGGCACTGCCGAACGGCTCCAGCAGGAGCTCGTCCAGCGCCCGGGTGCGGTGCTCGGCCTCGCCGAGGACCTTTTCGCCTTCCTCGGTGAGATAGAGCAGCTTGCGGCGGCCGTCGTCGGCCGCGGTGCGACGGGTGATCAGCTGCCGCCTTTCCAGGCGCCGGGCCACGTCCGCCATGGTCGAGGTGTCCAGTGCCACCGCCGAGGCCAGCGAGCTCTGGTCACGGCCCGGATACGCCTGGACGGTCTGGAGCACGGCGAACTGCGGTCCGGTGAGCACCGGGTCGACCTCGCGCAACCAGACGGCGAGGTAGGCCTGGTACAGGCGGCGCACCTGGTAGCCGGGGGCGGCGGTGAGCGCGACGGGGGCCTGGGGGGCGGTTTCGGAAACTGCGGTCTCATCGGGCATGGTCACACCTAAGCACGCTGCGACCAGTGCGGATGGGACGGAGAAAGGATCGCCCGCACGGCCTCGCGCAGGGCTGTGAGAGCGGCTGCCGGAGCATCCCAGAACACCATGTGCCCGGCGCCGGGGATCGGCTGCAGCGATGCCCGCGGGTTGCTCGCGGCGACTTCCTCGGCCCCTGTCGCGGTGACCACCGGGCTGTCGGCCCCGTACAGCAGGGCGGCGGGCGCCGGCACCGAGGGCCACCAGTCGAAGAAGTCCTCGTGCTCGAAGCCGTGGTGGGTGGCCACGACGGCCTGCTGTGCGCAGCTGGAGAGCCAACGGGCCCGCAGCTCCTGCTCCCGTCGCGGCCAGGACGGCCAGGAGTCGGCCACCTCGTCGGCGTCCGTGCCGCGCCTGGCCTCGGACAACTGCCGCAGGAACGCGTCCAGGCCGGTCGGGTACGGCGCCCGGCCGGGGCCGCTCAGCGGCGGGTCGGCCAGGACGGCCCCGCGTAGCGGTACCGCGGCGCGGGCCGCGACCACCGCCGCGATCCGCGCGCCCATGGAGTGGCCGAGCAACAGCGGTCGGTCGAGCCCCAGCCCGGTGATCAGGGCTTCGGCGTCCCGGGCGTAGTCCTCCAGTCCGTAGCCTTCGCCGTCGTCGGACAGTCCCCGGCCGCGGACGTCCAGCACGATCGGCCTGACCAGGTCGGTGAGTTCGCGGGCGACGAAGTCCATGGTGATCGCGGGACTGGTGATGCCGGGCAGAACGACCAGCGGGACGAGGCCGCCCCCGTAGTCGAGCACGTGCAGTCGTACGTCCTCGGAGCTGATCCAGCGGCTGGTCGCGGGCACGTCGGCAAGATCGGCGAGTGCCTCCTGCAGCACCGAACGTGGGGGCACGTGATCCTTCCTCATGGGCGTGCCCTTCGAGAGCCGGGCGAAGCGGTCGGGGCGGAAAGGGAGCCGAGGTAACCGACGGCGTCCGCGAGGCCGATGACGTCGCCGTACTTGGCCTGGATGTCGAAGAGGGCGGCGTCGGCCGGTCCGGCGGCCCGGTCGCCCACGCATTCGCGGGGCACGAGGACCGGGAAGCCCGACTGGACGGCATCGACGGCGGTGGCCCGCACGCAGCCGCTGGTGGTGGCGCCGCACACCAGGACGGTGTCGCAGCCGAGTCCGGTCAGCGCGGCGGCGAGATGGGTGCCGAAGAACGCGGAGGCGCCTTTCTTCACCATCAGCGGATCGCGTCCGGGCCGCCGGGGCAGCCGGGGATCGATGGCCACGGCGTCGCTGCCCTCGCGCAGCACGCGCAGGCCGGGGGCCTTCTGCAGCCACGTGACCGAATCGCCCGACGCCTCGGCCTCGGCGTAGGCGATGGCGGTGAAGATCACCGGCACCTCGGCGGGGCGGCCCGCCTCGATCAGGCGGGTGGTCGCGGCCACGACGCCGGTCAGGTCGGTGCCCGAGGGATACGAGTCCTCGGTGAAGCCCCGGGTCAGGTCCACCACGACGATCGCGGGCCGGGTGCCGCGGCGGACCGGGGCGCCGAAGCCGGCCCGCTGGTAGGTGAGGTCCGCGGTGTCTCCGTACAGTCCGCTCATCGACGCCTGCCCAGCAGCCAGCCCGGGACGAACCCGAGCGCGAAGGCGGCGATCACCGGGCCGTACTTCCTGAGCAGCGGTCCGGCGATCAGCGACAGGCCGTTCAGCTCGGCCGATGCCGCGGCGGGCGGGGCGCCCGCGGGAACGGACGCCGTGGATGCGGCGGCGGTGCTCGTGCCCGCGGGTTCCTGCGGGCCGCCCGGGGAGAGCAGCAGGTCCCCGAGGTTCTGGGCGAACTGCTGGAGGATCCGGTCGGAGACGGCGGCGATGGCACCCTTGCCGAACTGGGCGATCGTGCCTCGGAGAACCAGATCCGTGGCGAGGTTCAGCTGCGCGCCGTCCCGGTCCGGTACGACTTCCAGGAGGACCTCCGCCTCGGCGTCGCCCCTGCCGTGCGTGTCGGCACCACGAGCGTGCACACGCAGGACGCGCTTGTCGGCGTCGGCTTCCAGGAAACGGACCGTGCCGGTGTAGGCGGCGGTGATCGGGCCCACCTTGACCTTGACGGTGCCGCACCAGGCGTCGCCGGAGCGGCCTTCCAGCGCCGCGCCGGGCATACAGGACGCGACCCGCTGTACGTCACTGAGCAGGGCGAACACCACGTCGGGTGCGGCTTTGACAGGGACGGTGTTGGTCAGTTGCACGGTGTCTCCTTCACGCCTGCGTTCCGCCCTGCGCGCCGTGCGCTCGCGCAGGCCTCGACCGCTTCGACGATGGTCTGGTAGCCGGTGCACCGGCAGAGGTTCGCGGCGACGACCTCGCGGATCTCCTCGCGGGTCGCCTCCGGCCGCTCCGCGAGAAAGCCTTCGGCGAGCATCAGGAAGCCGGGGGTGCAGAAGCCGCACTGCAGTCCGTGGTGCTCGGTGAACGCCCGTTGCAGATCGCTGAGTTCGCCGGTGCCGGGATCGGCGAGGGACTCGACGGTGGTGATCCGCGCCCCCTCCGCCTGCGCGGCGAACATCAGGCAGGCCCGGGCCGGCAACCCGTCGACGAGCACGGTGCAGGCTCCGCAGATCCCGTGCTCGCAGCCGACGTGGGTACCGGTGAGCCGCAGGTCGTGGCGGAGCACGTCCACCAGGGTGCGGCGCGCCGGGGCGATCACCTCGTGCGAGGTGCCGTTGACATCGAGGGTGATGAGCTGGACCTCGTCCGGTCCGCTGGTGTCGTTCATGGTGTCTGCTCCGGTGCTGACGGGGTCAGGGCACGGTGGACCGTCTCCGGTGTGATCGGGGTGTTGTCCAGTTCGACGCCGGTGGCGCGCAGCGCGTCGTTGACGGCGTTGAGTACCGCGGCGGGGGCCCCGATCGTGCCGCCCTCACCGGCGCCCTTGGCACCGGTCTCGGTGAAGGCGCAGGGGGTTTCCAGGTGGCGGATGGTGATGTCGGGGATCTCGTGGGCGGTGGGGACCTTGTAGTCCATGAAGCTCGTGGCCGACGGCTCGCCCTGCGCGTCGTAGGTGACCTGCTCGAAGAGCGCGCCCGCGATGCCCTGGGCGATGCCCCCGCGGCACTGGCCCTCGACGACCTGGGGGTTGATCGCCACTCCGCAGTCCTCGACGCAGACGTAGCCGAGGATCTCCACCTGGCCGGTGCCCTCGTGCAGTTCGACGACGGCTCCGTGGGTGGCGTTGGAGAAGGTGCCGTCGTTGGAGACGTCGAAGACGGCACTGGCGGTCAGCCCCGGGTCGATGTCCTTGGGCAGCAGATGCGACTTGAGGTAGGCGGTCTCGGCGAGGTGCCGGTGGGTGAGCGCGGTGTCCGGGGCGTCGCGACGGCGGACCCGCCCCAGGTCCAGTTCGGTCTGGTCCGGGTCGACGCCCCATTCGGCGGCGGCGATCGCGCGCAGCTTGTCGCCGAGCTTGGCCGCGGCCAGGCGTACGGCGCTGCCGCCGACCGCGATGGAGCGGCTGGCGAAGGTGCCCCAGCCGTAGGTGATGCGATCGGTGTCGCCCTGGTGGAGCTTGACTCTGGCGAGGTCGACGCCGAGCGCGTCGGCCACGATCTGCGCCATGGTCGTCTCGTGGCTCTGGCCGTGGCTCATCGTGCCGGTGGTGACGGTGACCGCGCCGCTGGTGTCCATGCGGACCTCGGCCAGGTCGAAGCCGGGGACGACCTCCATCCTGCGCTGGGCGAAGGCGGCCGAGCCGTAGCCGGTGCGTTCGCTGAAGCAGCTGTAGCCGATCCCGATGTGCCGTCCCGCGGCGCGGGCGGCGGCCTGCCGCTCGTACCAGCCGGCCTCCTTGAGGGTCCGCTCGCACAGGTCGAGGGATTCCAGGTACGAGCCCGGGTCGTAGGTCATGTTGTTGACGCCGGTGTAGGGGAACTCGGTGATGACGTTGCGGCGCCGGATCTCGACCGGGTCCAGATCCAGTTCGCGGGCGGCGCGCTCCATGAGCCGCTCGGCGACCATCACGTGCTGGGGGCGGCTCACGCCCCGGTACGGGGCGGTGGGCGCCTTGTTGGTGGTGATCGCCCGGCCGCGCACCCGGTAGGCCGGCACCTTGTAGACGCCGGGCAGCTCGGCGGCGGCCATCAGCGGCTCGATGCCCGCCGTGAACGGGTAGCAGGAGTAGGCGCCCATGTCGCACACGATGTCCGCGTCGAGTCCGAGGATCCTGCCGTCGGCGTCGAACGCGGCGCGGGCGGTGTAGTGCTGTTCGCGGGCGAGGAAGGACGCGGACAGCGCGTCCTTGCGGTCCTCGATCCACTTGACCGGCCGGCGCAGTCGCAGCGCGGCCGCCGCGGTGGCGATCTCCTCGCGGCCGACCACGCACTTGAGGCCGAAGCCGCCGCCCATGTCCGGGACGATGACCCGCACCGCGCGTTCGTCGAGCCGCAGGCAGCGCGCGGCCACGGTCCGCACCTGGTGCGGGACCTGGGTGCAGGTCTGCAGGACGAGTTGGTCCTCCCGGTCGTCCCAGTGCGCCACGGCACCGCGCGTCTCCAACGGCAGCGCGTTCTGCCGCCCGGTCCTCGCCTCCACGTGGACCACGCACGCGGCCTCGTCGAAGATCTCGTCGATGCCCTCGGTGGCGAACAGGGCGACGTCGACCAGGGTGTTGCGCGCGGCCTGTTCGTGCACCAGTACGGCGTCGGCGGCGAGGGCCTGCTCCTCGTCGGTGACCGGCGGGAGCGTCTCGTACGTCACCTTCGCCGCTTCCACCCCGTCCTCGGCGGTGTACGGGTCCCGGGCGACGACCACGGCGACCGGCTCGCCGACGAAGCGGACGCGGTCGCCGGCGAGGACCGGCATGGCGGTGGGCACGAACTCGTCGAGCGGACGGCCGAGCTGTGCCACGATGTCGCCGAGCACCAGGTCGTCCGCGGTGAACGCGGCGAGGACGCCGGGGACTTCGCGCACCTCGGACAGGTCGACGGCGGTGATCCGGCCGTGCGCGACCGTGCTGCGGACGAACTGCGCGTGGAGCATGCCGGGCAGTTCGATGTCGTCGACGAAGCGGCCGCGCCCGGTCAGCAGGCGGGGATCCTCGCGGCGGGCCACCGACCTGCCGACCAGCCGGTCGTTCCGGACGGGTTTCATCGGGACACCGCCTCCTCGCAGGCGCGTTCGACCAGGGTGCGCACGAGGTGCCTTCGGTACTCGGTGCCGGCGTTCGTGTCTCCCGGCGGGTCCACCGCTGCGGCCGCGGCTTCGGCGCAGTCACGGAAGGAACCGCCGTCGGCCAGTACCGCCTCCGCCTCGGGGACCCGTACCGGCAGCGCGGCCACCCCGCCGAGCGCCACCCGTCCGCCGCGGACCGCCGGGCCGTCGGCGTCGAGGTCCACGGCCGCGGACACGATCGCGAAGTCCCCTCGGCGCTCGGCGAACTCGGTGAGTGCCGCGTGCGGTGCCGGGCGCGGGAAGACCACTTCGACGATGATCTCGTCCGGCTCCAGGGCGGTGGTGTAGTAGCCGAAGAAGAACTCCTGGGCGGAGATGCTGTGTCGGCCGCGCGGGCTGTGGGTCACGAACTCGGCGTCCAGCAGCACGGCGAGCAGGCACCACTCGGCGGTCGCGTCGCCGTGCGCGACACTGCCGCCGACCGTGCCGCGGGTGCGGATCGGCAGGTGGCCGATCCACGCCATGGAGTCGCGGATGACATCGAATCCCGCGCCGAGCCGCTGCGGCGGGGCGATCTCCACCGTGTGGTGAGTGGTGAGCGCCCCGATGTGCAACCGGCCGTCGGCGTCGGCGCCGAGGTGGTCGAGTTCGCGCAGACCGGCGATGTCCACCAGGTGTCCGGGACGGGCCAACCGGAAGTTCATCATCGCGACCAGGCTCTGGCCGCCGGCGACGACCTTGGCGTCCTCGCCCAGTTCGGCGAGCAGCGCCGTGGCGCCGTCGACGTCGCGCGCCCGGTGGTAGCGGAAGGCTGCTGGCTTCATGTCTCTCCAGTCGTACGGGCCGGCCGGGGCGCCGTCCCGCCGGGCGGGACGACGGGTGCGGTGCGGTCAGCGGGCGAAGTTGTAGGAGTAGGCGCCCAGCTCTGCGTCGTTGAGCGGCGTGCCGCTCCACAGCCAGTCGTAGGAGACATCGGACTCGCCGTCGAAGCCGCGCCTGAGCAGGTCGTCGCGCGCCTGCTGCTCGGGCCCGTCGGGAAGGTGGTAGAAGGTCTTGTTCTGCAGGGAGGCGTCCTGGACCATGCCGGCGTGCTTGGCCCGCCGGTCGACGTAGCGGCGCAGGGCGCCTTCGGCACCGTCCGCGCTGACGCGGCCCAGCTCCTCGGCCAGTACCGCGGCGTCCTCCATGGCCTGGGAGGCGCCTTGGGCCTGGTAGGGCAGCATGGCGTGGCAGGCATCACCGAGGAGTGCCACCCGGCCGTCCGTCCAGACCGGGTCGCGGCGACGGTGGTGGAGGGCGAAGGCCAGCACCTCGTCCTTGGCCTTCGACAGCATCGCCGCGACCCGGTCGTCCCAGCCCTGGTAGGCGTCGACCAGGTCCCGCGCGGTGGCGGGGACGGTCCACTTCTCGGCGGCCTCGTCGGTGCACGGGACGCAGCCGACGACGTTCAGGTACTCGCCGCCGCGGATCATGTAGTGCACCAGGTGCCGGTCGGGCCCGTACCAGATGGTGCTCTGGAAGCGGTCCACCAGGAACCGGGTCGCCGGGTCGGCGGCGATGAGGTCGCCGGGGATCAGCGCCCGGAAGGCCATCTCGCCGGAGAACAGCAGGGTGTCGGGCAGGTCCATGAGTTCGCGGACCCGGGAGCGGATGCCGTCGGCGCCGAGTACGACGTCGGCCTCGAAGCGTCGTCCGTCGTCGGTCACCACGGCCGGACGGCGTGGGTCGCCGCGGTCGAGCCCGGAGACCCGGCTCGCGGTGCGCAGCTCGACGACCGGTCCGGGGCCGGCCGGGTCGACGCAGGCGTCCACGAGGACGCCGTGCAGGTCGGCGCGGTGGTAGTGCCAGTAGGGGGCGTTGTAGTGCTGCGTGCAGTAGTCGCCTAGACGGGTCAGGCCGATGATGCTGCCGTCCTGCCACCTGCGCCGCACCTGGTCCTGGGGCTCGGTGTGGATGGCCTCGAGGCGCCTGCGCAGTCCAAGGCCGAGCAGGATCCGGCTCGCGTTGGGGGCCGTCTGGATGCCCGCGCCGATCTCGCCGAACTGCGGAGCCTGTTCCAGCACGGTGACCCGCAGGCCCCGCTGCCGCAGCGAGAGTGCGGCGGTCATGCCGCCGAGCCCGCCTCCGACGACGACCACTTCGAACGATTGGGTGGATGGCATGTGCTCTCCGGTTGCGGGTACGGGCGCGGGCGCGGCAGGCGGTGTCAGAAGTCGACGAGGCGGCCGGCGGTGACGACGTCCTGGCTGTCGACGCGGACGGTGCAGCCGCGCATGGCGATGTCGAGGTGCGCGTAGGACTCGCGGCCGAGCACGGGGTGCGGGCCGGTGGACCACAGGAAGTTCCCGGCGAAGGCCCGCGCGTCCATGCCCATCAGCTCGTCCTTGCCGTACAGCGCGGTGGCGAACCAGTCGGCCGTCCGCATCAGGCCCCAGCCCATGTGCGACAGGCTGCGCGCCCATTCGTCGTGCGCGTCGTCGAAGAAGGTGTCAAGCAGCCGGGCCTCGGCGCCCCCGGAGACCTTCTCGATGTGCCCGCCGGCGATCTCCAGGGTGACCGGCTGACGCACGTACTCCTTGAACGGCAGCAGGATGTCGCCCTCTGCCAGCACGATCCGGCCGTCGGACATCCGCGGCCAGCACAACACCATGGTGCTCGGCCAGTGGTCCCAGCGGCCCGGGTCGTCGGCGAAGCCCACCTGGAACTCCGGCTTGGAGCCAGGCAGTTCGACGGTCAGGTCGGTGCCGGCCGCGGAGGTCACCCGCATCACGGACGCGCGCTCCAGCAACGCGACGCCCCTGAGGACCTCCGCCTTGTCCTGCTCCTTGGGCAGGTTGCGGATGAGGACGTCCGGGGCGTCGCAGACGAACAGGATGCGGGTGCCGGTCCGCAGGATCTCCTGCTGCAACGGGGCGTGGATGAATCCCTCCCGGGTGAGGTCCACGACCAGGTCGGCCGACTTGAGCAGTTCCTGGGCCGCGGTGTCGTTGAGCACGGCGGCCAGACCGGGCCCCGCGCCGGTGCGCGTGCTGTCCGCGGGGGACGGATTGCCGCCGGGCACGGTGGCGGCGATGACGTGCGCACCGCTCGCCTTGGCCGCGCCGAAGGCGGCCGCCACGTAGTCGCCGCGGCTGGTCGGCTCGGACAGGATCACGACGTGTTCGTCGGGCTTGAGCTTGCACAGCTTCAGCTCGCGGGTGAACGCATCGAGCAGATCGACGGAACTGAGGTCGAGCATGTCTCGCTCCAGGAGGCGGGGAGGGGCGCGTGTCGGTGGCGAACGACCTGAACATGTGGAGGCGCGGACCCAGCTGTGCGGGCGGGCGCGGCACCGTTACGGCGGAGCAGCGGAGCGCCATTCACCTAATTAATCCGAGCACTAACTAACTGATCGAGTCAAGAGTCTTGATCGATCTTTTCGGTCAACTTGGGTGTGCCTGGCGCCTGGCGCAGCAGCCTTGTCGCTCGGATTTTTTTAACATCCTGGACACATCGTCGGTGCCATGCTGGGTCGGGCGGTGAGCTTTCGCCGTGCGAGGTCTTGTGCGGCAGGGGTGCTCGTGCTTAGTTATCCGCACTCGGACTAATTGAATCCGGTGGATCTTCGGACATGTCCGAGCAGGGGGGTGCCCCTTCCCTTCCTCCCTCACCACGCCTGAGCAGATAGGTCAACATGGTGGATACCCCGGCTGAAAGACTTGACAGTCGGCCGTTCGCGGTGGAGTCGCACGGCCTCGACGTAATCGGCGAGAGCGAGCGCAAGGGTTCGCCGCGCTCGCTGTTCTGGCCCTGGTTCGGGGCGAATGCGGGACTTCTCGGGCTGAGCTACGGATCCTTCGCCCTCGGGTTCGGGATCTCCTTCTGGCAGGCCTTGATCGCCGGCGTGGTGGGGATCGTGTCCTCGTTCGTGCTGTGCGGGTTCGTCGCGGTCGGCGGCAAGAAGGGTTCCGCGCCGACGATGGTGCTCAGCCGGGCGGCCTACGGGGTGCGTGGCAACCGGGTTCCCTCGTTGATCTCGTGGACCCTCAACGTCGGCTGGGAGACGGTGCTCATCGCCGTGGCCACGACGGCCACGGCGACGGTCTTCGGGCGGCTCGGCTGGGGCGGCGGGACCGGCGTCAAGGTCGCGGCGCTGATGGTGGTCGGGGCGCTCACCGTGGCCGGCGGAGTGCTGGGCTTCGACATGATCATGCGCCTGCAGACGGTGATCACGGTGGTGACCGGAGTGCTGACGGTCGTCTACATGGCGCTGGTGGTCGGTCATATCCACTGGCACACGGTCAGTGCCGTCCACTCGGGTTCGGTCCAGGAGTTCATCGGGGCCGCGGTGTTCATGATGACCGGGTTCGGGCTCGGCTGGGTCAACGCCGCCGCGGACTACTCCCGCTACCTGCCGCGCAGCGCCTCCAACCGCTCCATCATGGGCTGGACCACGTTCGGGGCGTCTCTGGCGCCGATAGTCCTGCTGCTGTTCGGGCTGCTCCTCGCGGGCTCGTCGAGCTCGCTGAGCTCGGCCATCGCGATCGACCCGGTCGGCGCGTTGACCACGATCCTGCCGACCTGGTTCCTGGTGCCGTTCGCGGTGGTGGCCGTCCTGGGCATGGTCGGCGGCGCCGTGCTGGACATCTACTCCTCCGGGCTGTCGCTGCTGGCGGTGGGCGTGCGGGTCCCGCGTTATGCGGCCGCGGGGATCGACGGCGTGCTGATGACGGGGGGCGCGATCTACATCGTGTTCTTCAGCAGCAGTTTCATCGGACAGTTCGAGGGCTTCCTCACGACGCTCGGCGTGCCGATCGCCGCGTGGTGCGGCGTGATCCTCGCCGACCTCGCGCTGCGCCGCCGCGGATACGACGAGCACGACCTGTTCCGTCCCCGGGGCCGTTACGGCGATGTCCGGGTGGCCCCGCTCGTGGTCACCCTCGCCGGGACCGTGCTCGGTTGGGGCTTGGTGACCAACACCGCCGCGGGCTGGCTCGGCTGGCAGGGCTACCTGCTCAAGCCCTTCGGGCTCGGCGGCAGGACCGGCGCCTGGGCCTACGCCAACCTCGGCGTGCTCGCGGCGCTCGTGCTCGCGTTCGCCGCCACGCTGATCCTCTCCGGCAACCGCATCCGCGCCCAGGAACGACAGCCGTACTCCGAGCCGGCCCCGGAAGGCGACGTGGAGGTGGTCGAGGCATGACCGGTTCAGTGGGCGTCTCCGACAGTCTGCTCGCGGTCATCGACATGCAGCGGGTCTTCGCCGAGCCGGACAGCCCGTGGGCCGTTCCCCGTTACGCGGATGCCGCTGCCGGAGTGCTCCGGCTTCTGCCGGCCTTCGGGGACCGGGTGGTGTTCACCCGGTTCACAGCCCCGGCCGAGCCGACCGGCGCGTGGCACCCCTACTACGACCAGTGGTCCTTCGCCCTCCAGCCGCCGTCCGCGCGCCTGTGGGAGCTGACCGACGCATTCACCCGAGGCCGGCAGGAGCCGGCGCGGCTGCTCGACGCCACCACGTTCGGAAAGTGGACGCCCGAGTTGGCCGAGCAGGTCGGCCCCGGCGGCAGGCTGGTGCTGGCCGGCGTCAGCACGGACTGCTGCGTGCTCTCGACCGCACTGGCCGCCGCGGACACCGGAGTCCACGTCACCGTCGTGGCCGACGCCTGCGCGGGCGTGGACGACACCACGCACCTTCGGGCGCTCGAGGTGATGAAACTGTACGCACCGCTGATCGAGGTACTGGACGCCGGCCAACTCCTCACAGGCGGTACGCAATGACAGGAATCCGACTCGAGCACCAGGGCATCGGCGAAGCCGTCCGCCACGGATATCCGCGCAGGGACCCGGCCTGCGGGTGGTGAGCAGTTGCCCGGGAAGATGCCCCGGCCGGGGGCTCGGTTGCAGCCGCTCCACCTGCCCGGCGCGTCGGCGTAGCTCAGCCAGGTCTGTGTGGTCGCCACACGCACCGGAAGGGGCTCGGACGACCCGTGCGGCCGGGCTCACGTCGCACTGGCCGGCGCTGACCATCGAAGCCGTCGCGGCGGCCGCGGGCGTCGGCAAGTCCACCATCTACCGCTGGTGGCCCAACAAGGAGGCGCTCGTGGCCGACGCGCTCGCCGAGGTCTTTCGCGCCGACGACATCCCCGACCTGGGCGACACCCACGCCGAGCTCCGCTACGCCGTCGACATGACCATCGACAACTACGCGAACGAGGACATCGCCGCCTCGCTGCCCGCGCTCGCCGCCGGTCTGCTTCCCCACCCCGAACTCATGAGCCGGTTCCGCGAAGCCTTCCTGTTCCGCAAGCGGGAGAACATCGCCGTCGCGCTGCGCCGCGCCGTCGGGCGGGGCGATCTGCCCGACGACCTCGACACCGACCTGGTCCAGGACATCTGGGCCGGCACCATCCTCTACCGGCGGCTCATGACCGGCTCCCCCCTCGACGCCGACCTCGCGGAACACCTCGTCCGCCTGGTCACCGACACACCGACACACCGGGACGGCGGAGCGACGAGAGCGGCCGCGAGGACGCCTGAGCCGGTGCGGCCGTGAGAACCCCGCGTCTTGCCCGTACCGGGCGGCGGGCGCACGCTGGTGGCATGAGCGTTCATGAGAGCCCCACGCTCATCATGTCCGTGCAGCGTGCCTTCCGGCTGCTGGAAGCGGTGAGCGCGCACGAGAACGGCGCGCCCGCGAAGCAGCTGGCACGTGAGACGGGGCTGCCCCTGGCCACCGCCTATCACCTGCTGCGGACGATGGTCCACGACGGGTACCTGCGGAAGCTGGCCGACGGCGGCTTCGTCCTCGGTGAGAAGCTGCAGACGCTGCACACCACGGGTCACACCCAGGCGCTGCTCAGCCGGGTCCGGCCGACGCTCGCCGCGCTCCGTGACGAGCTGGTCACCGCCACCTACCTCACGTTCTACGAGGAGGGCGAGATCAGCGTCGCCGAGATCGTCGACGGGCCTCGCGCGCCCCGGGTCGACCTCTGGGTGGGATTCGAGGACGCGGGGCACGCCACCGCGCTGGGCAAGTCCGTACTGCGCGAGCTGGACGAGGAGTCCCGCCGCGACTACCTCTCCCGGCACGATCTCGCCGACCTGACGCCGCGGACCATCACCAGTCTCCCGGAGCTGCTCCGGAACCTCGACGCCTCCCCCATGGCACCGGCCGTCACGGATCTCGAGGAGTACTCACTCGGTACGGTGTGTGTCGCCGTGCCCATCTACCGCGGCGACGTCCTCGGCTCGCTCGGCGTCTCCCTCCCCGCGGAACGGCTCTCCCGGCTCCCGGAGGTCAGGGCCCGGCTGATCCCGGTCGCGGACCGCGTGACCAGGGGCCTGTCGCTCACTATCTGAAATCCCGCTCCTTGTGGCTTGTTGGCCGAACCCCTTTCCTGGATGAAACGGATAAGTCGGGCTTAAGGCTCGTACGGGTGAGGATTGCGGAAGAGACATGAGGCAGGCGCGAGACCATGATGGCAACCACTGGCCGTTGCGGCCGCTCCGGAAACCGGTGACCGGTTTCGGCGCGCCGGTCCCCAGGCGTGCCGCCTCACAGCTGGCCGCGGGAATGCCCGTGGTGCCGGTTCTGATCGTCTCCGGCATCGCGCTCGCCGACGTCTTCGCCGGCTCCGGGATGTTCTGGCTGCCGTTGCTGGCGGCCGGGCCGGCGCTGGCCGCGAGCACCAACGGTCCCCGGGGCGTCCTGTTCGTGGGACTCCTCGCCGCGGTGCTGGGCGCGACCCTGGGGGTCGGCGAGGCGGGTCCGGGGCGTGAACTGGCGGCCGTGCTCTCGGCACTGCTCGCCGTCACCCTGGCGAGCGCCCTGGCCAGCGCCCTGCGCGGTCGCCGGGAACGGGTGCTCGCCGCCGTCCGCTCGGTGGCGGAGGCCGCCCAGCACGCGGTTCTCAAGCCCATCCCGGAGACCGTCGGCCCGTTCCGGGTCGCGGTCCGCTACAGCGCCGCGGCGGCGGAGGCCCGCATCGGCGGTGACCTCTACGCACTGGTACCCACCCCGCACGGGGTGCGGCTGATCGTCGGCGACGTACGCGGCAAGGGGCTGCCGGCCGTGGAGATCGCCGCGCTCGTCCTCGGTGTCTTCCGCGAGGCCGCCTATGACGAGCCCGATCTCCTCGCCGTCGTCGGCAGGATCGAGCGGAGCCTCGCCCGTAACCTCGGGTCCGACGACTTCGTCACCGCGGTGGTCGTCGGACACCCCCGTGCAGGGCAGCTCGAGATGGTCAACTGCGGACACGCCTCGCCCCTGCTCATACCCGCGTCAGGAGGCGTCGTCGCGGTCGAGGCCACCCGTCCGGCTCCGCCCCTCGGCCTGCGCGCCCTGGTCGGCGAGCCCCCCTGCCTGGAGATCCTGCCCTTCTCCGACGGTGATCAGCTGCTGCTCTACACCGACGGGGTCATCGAGGCCCGTGACCGCGCCCGCGAGTTCTACCCGCTGGCCGAAAGGGTGGCCCGTCATCTGTCCGACGAGCCGGAGCACATCCTCTCCGCGGTCCATGACGAACTGCTGGCACACGTGGGCGGCCGGCTGCACGACGACGCGGCGCTGCTCCTGCTCCAGATGCAGGCCGTGGGCGAACCGGAGCCGTCCGCATCGGAGGCGCGGGGACCGGCCGTCCCGGAATCTGCATCGGGACGTGGACCGGAATCGGAGTCGACATCGGGACCGGAATCGGGACCTGGGCCGGAAGGACATGACGGCCGCGGGACCGTCTCCGTGGTGTCGCGCAGCTGCTCCGCCGCCGTCGGCGCGGACGGTGGCAGGCGCTGGTCGGCCCAGCGGACGGACGCCGCGTTCTCCTCGGGACCCGGTCGCTGACGGGAAGGGGAAGCCACACGGGCTCCCGTCCGCTCACACCGCGACGAGATCCGCCCACCGGGTGACAGCGCCGGGACGCATGTGGATGCCGTACCGGGTCGCCAGCGCGTGGACGATCCCCTCGCCCCGGCCGTGCTCGTCCGGGTCGATCCCCGCGGGCGGCTGTCCCGCCGTACGCGCGGGACCCGCGTCGGTGACCTCGATGCGCAGGGTGCCGAGTCCGGCGTCCCGCATCCACGAAAGCCGCAGCACCGCCGGGGGCAGGGCATGCACGATCGCGTTGGTGAGCAGTTCGGACACCACCAGCAGCGCGTCCTCGACGACGTCCGGGGACACCTTCCAGGCGGCCAGGACCGCGGCCGCCCGTCGACGTACGTCCGGTACGGCACCGGCGACGGGCGGCATCGGGAAGACGTATTCGCTTGCCCCCCGCACCCGCGTGTTGAGCTGTACCGGCATCTCGTGTCTCCAGGGTGAGGGCCACGGGCCCCGCATCACGAGCCTCGGCACGGTGCCGGGCCTGCTAGCACGCTAAGGAGCCGCGCCCGGTCGGTCAATGAACGTCGGTCGGCATTACCGAACGGGGCCTCCGATGCCGGCACCGCGGCGCCCTGCCGCACGTACGGCAGACCTTCCGAGACGGTAATAGGCTCGATTCATGACCGGTCCGGTCCAGTCCATCGAACGGGCGGCCGCGATTCTGCGCCTGCTGGCCGGTGGGCCCCGCCGACTCGGGCTCGGAGAGGTGGCGGCCTCCCTCGGGCTGGCCAAGGGCACCGCCCACGGCATTCTGCGCACGCTTCAGCACGTGGATTTCGTGGAGCAGGACGCGGCGACCGGCAAGTACCAGCTCGGAGCCGCCCTGCTGCATCTGGGCACGAGTTATCTCGACGTCAACGAGCTGCGGTCCCGGTCCATCAACTGGGCCGACGCCCTGGCCGCCCGCAGCGGGGAGGCGGTGCGCCTGGGCACCCCGCTGGAAGGCATGGTCCTGGTCGTCCACCACGTGTTCCGGCCGGACGACACGCTCCAGACCCTGGACGTGGGCGCGCTGCTGCCGCTGCACGCCTCCTCGCTGGGCAAGGTGCTGCTGGCATACGGGACCGCGCCCTTCGAGTCCGCCCTGGATTCGGGCCTCGAGGCGTACACCAGGCACACCCTGGTCACCCAGGAGCAGCTCACCCGGGCGCTCGCGGAGGTCCGGGAGGTGGGCTGGGCCGCCGAGATACAGGAAATGAGCATGGGCGAGGCCGGGCTCGCGGTGCCGATCCGCGGGCACGGCGGTCTGGTCGTCGGTGCCATCGGGCTGTCCGGCCCGGTAGAGCGGGTCTGTGACAGTCAGGGCCACCCCCGGCCCACCCTGATCACGCTGATCCGGGAGGCCGCCCGGGCGATCTCCAGAGACCTGGGCGCCGCCCGCTGGTGAACCCCCTGGCCCCGCGCCCCCTCCGCGACCCATCGGAAGGCGGACCCGATCATGGTGGAACGGTATGTGATGTCCATCGATCAGGGCACCAATTCCACACGATGCATCCTGTTCGACCGGGGCGGCCGGCTGGTGTCCGTCGCGCAGCGCGAGCACCAGCAGCACTTCCCCAGGCCCGGCTGGGTCGAGCACGACGCCGTCGAGATCTGGCAGAACCTGCGACGTGTGGTGTCCGAGGCCCTGTCCGGATCCGGTACGGCCGTCGACGCGGCACAGGTCGCCGCCATCGGCCTGGCCAACCAGCGGGAGACGACCGTGCTCTGGGACCGCCGTACGGGCACCCCGCTGGGCCGGGCGCTCGTCTGGCAGGACACGCGCACGGCGCCGCTGGTCGAGGAGCTCAGGGAACGGCCCGGAGAGGAGTTCTTCCTCGACCGGTGCGGGCTGCCGCCCTCCACCTACTTCTCGGCACTGCGGCTCCGCTGGCTGTTCGACCACGTCAAGGGCCTGGAACAGCGCGCGAAGGACGGGGAGGTGCTGTTCGGCACGATGGAGAGCTGGCTGATCTGGAACCTCACCGGCGGTGCCGACGGCGGACTGCACATCACCGACGCCACCAACGCCAGCCGCACCATGCTGATGAACATCCACACGCTCGCCTGGGACGAGGAACTCCTGGCGTTCTTCGGCGTCCCCCGCCCGATGCTGCCCCAGATCCGGTCCAACGCGGAGACCTACGGCGAGGCCGTCGCGCTGCTTCCCGGCGTGCCCATCACCGCCGCACTCGGCGACCAGCAGGCGGCGCTCTTCGGCCAGACCTGCTTCTCCCCGGGCGAAGCCAAGTGCACCTACGGAACTGGCAGCTTTCTGCTGCTCAACACCGGTACCGATGTCATCCGGTCCCGGCACGGACTGCTCACCACGGTCGCCTACAAGATCGGGGACCGGGCACCCGTCTACGCCCTGGAAGGGTCGATAGCCGTCACCGGCGCACTGGTCCAGTGGTTCCGCGACCGCCTGGGACTGATCAACAGCGCGCCGGAGATCGAGACACTCGCGCGGACCGTCGAGGACAACGGCGGCTGCTACATCGTCCCCGCCTTCTCCGGCCTGTTCGCCCCCCGCTGGCGCAGCGACGCACGCGGCGTCATCGTCGGCCTCACCTCCTACATCACCAGCGGGCACCTGGCCCGGGCCGTCCTGGAGGCCACGGGCTGGCAGACGCGTGAGGTCGTCGACGCCATGAACGCCGACTCCTCGGTGCCGCTGAAGGAGCTGAAGGTGGACGGCGGCATGACGGCGGACAACCTGCTCATGCAGTTCGTCGCCGACGTGCTCGACGTGCCCGTCGTACGGCCCATGGTCTCCGAGACGGTCTCCCTGGGGGCCGGGTACGCCGCCGGGCTCGCCGCGGGCTACTGGCCGGACCTCGAGGTCCTGCGCCGCAACTGGCATCCGGCCGCCCGATGGCTGCCGGGAATGGACCCCGGCCACCGGGAGGCGGAGTACGACAACTGGCAGCGGGCCGTAGAACGGTCGCTGGGCTGGATAAGACGGCCCGGCTCTCCCTGAGCACCGACTTCGGCGGGGGCCGCCGGGTCGGGAAACGCGGCGTGTTGCGGCTGGTGCGTACGGAAACCCGCGGAGGGCCCTGGGGCGAATTTCCTTTCCACTATCTGTTTTTCGCCGCCCGGTTATCGCGTCTCCTTTCCGTGTTCTGTCCGCTTCCCTTCGGCCTTATGTTGGCACGGTGGAAGCCGGTCGTGACGGCCCTTAACGTTCTTTCGTGGGCGCTTTCGTGCAGAAGAAGCGCGCGAAGGGCGAAGGGGGAACATGTCAGTATTTCCGTCCAGTGAAATGGCCGTGAAGGTCTTCAGCGGTTTGTTCGCCGCATTGCTGGAGGACGACGATTTCGTGGCGCGGGCCCGGCAGGAGGGTCTGTCCGTCCGGCTCGTCCACACGAAGCCCGACTGCGAGATCTTCGTGGCACCGCAGGGCGTCCGCATCGGCGAGGAGCAGGCGGGTCCGGCGGCGATCACCCTCCGGATGTCCTGCGACACCGCCCACGCGCTGTGGATGGGGCAGCTCATGGTGCCCGTCGCCATCGCCACCGGCCGGCTCCGGATCCGCGGCAAGGTCGCCAAGGTGCTGGAACTGGTGCCGATGCTGCGCCCCGCGTTCGACCGGTACCCCGAGATCGCGGCCGCCGCCGGCATCGCCGCGTGAACCGCTGCCGGGCGGCCCGTCCCGAACACCGCACCCACGCACAAGGAGTGACACCTCACGTGAACACCGCTCTCTCCGAATCCGTGTCCGAGGCCGCGCTGAACTTCGACGTCCTGCCGAACGGCGTCGAGCAGTTCAGGGAGGCCGCGCAGGAATTCGCCCGGAACGTCGTGAAACCCCGCGTCCAGGAACTCGACCAGAAACCTGCGGCGCATTTCGACTGGGACCTCGTCGGCCAGGGCCACCGGATCGGTCTCACCCGCGCGGCGATTCCCAAGGAGTACGGCGGCCTGGGGGTGGGGATGCTGGGCGTCGCCACCGCGCTGGAGGAGGTCGCCGCGGCCTGCCCGGGCACCGCACTGATCTTCGGGGCCACCCTGCTCGGCCAGGCGCCGATCCTGCTCTCCGGTGATCCGCGCCTGCAGGCCCGCTTCCTGCCCCTGTTCTCCGGCGACGAACCGGTCCTCGCCTGCAACGCCGTCACCGAGGAGGACGCGGGCTGCGACCTCATCATCCCCGGCCAGGCCGAGCACGCGCGCAACGTCACCACCGCCCGCAGGGACGGCGACGGCTACGTGCTGACGGGCCGCAAGCGGTTCATCACCAACGCGAAGGTCGCCGCGTTCGCCTCCGTGTTCGCCAACATGGCGGGCAGCCCGGGGGCGACCGGGCTCACCTCCTTCATCGTCCCCCTCGACCTTCCCGGTGTGGTCCGCGGGCCCGTCGCGGACAAGATGGGATACCGCGCCTGCCTGGGCAGCGAGCTGGAGTTCCACGACGTCCGGGTGCCCGCCGAGTACATGATCGGCGCGGAGGGCGAGGGCATGGCCATCAACATGGCGCAGAGCAACATGGCGCGCGCCGCGGTGGCCGGCATCTCCACGGGGGTGGCGCGCAGCGCCCTGGAACAGGCGATCGCCTGGTGCGGTGAACGGGTCCAGGGCGGCCGTCACCTCAAGGACCAGCAGTTCACGGCGGCGAAGCTGGCCGGCATGGCCGCCAAGGTCGACGCCGCCCGCATGCTGTACCTGCGTGCGGCGGACAAGGTCGACAACGAGCTGCCGCCGCCGGTCTACGAACCGGCCGCGGCCAAGCTGTTCGCGGACCGGACCGCGATCGACGTGGCGGAGACGGCCCTCTCCCTGCTCGGCGCGCGCGGCTATCTGCGCTCGTACGGCGTGGAGAAGATGATGCGGGACGCGCTGGGCACCCGGATCTACGAGGGCACCCCCGAGGTCCTGGCACTCGCCATCACCGACAGCCTCTACGCCGAGAAGGACGAGTGGTGAGCGCCGCCGGCCGAGCCGCCGGCCCCGCCTTACGCGGCACCTTCACCCCGGAGCCCGCCGGCAACGGGGACCCCCGCGCCCGGCGCTACGCCCGGGACATCATCAGGCTCCACGACCGGCTCAGCTACCGGCGGCTGCCCACGGAGTTCAGGGGCGCCCCGCTCTCCCTCGTCGAGGACCCGCACGGCGCGCTGGTCACCGTCACGGGCCGCGACAGCCAGTTCCCCTCCCGCTACCTCAAGGGCATGCTGGGGTTCCGCCTCGCCCAGTACCTCCGGCTGGACTGGATCTCCGCCGCCGCGGTCCACCGCACCGCCGCGTTCCACGAACCACTGCCGCACTCGCCCGTGGAGAACATCCACACCGTCACCCTGTGCGCCCGCTCCGGAAAGATCCGCGGCTATGTGGGGCTGGCCTGCTCGGCCGACACCGAGAGCCTGCCGCTGGACTCCGCGTGCCGTACCCCGTTCCCGACGGAGGCGGCGCACGGCATCGACCTGCTGGGCCGGTACGCACGGCCCGGCCTGGGCACCCACCAGGCCTTCGAGTTCAAACGGTTCCTGCGGGACCAGACGATGCCACGGGACGAGCAGCACACCCGCGTCCCCTGGCACCTCATGCTCGGCATCGGCGAGGCGCTGCTCGAACTGGGCGACGACGTGCGCGTCGTGCTGGGCGACGCCAAGGAGCACGTCGCCCTGCGCCATCTGCGGTTGGTCGGCTTCGACCTGCACGTCGTCGAGGGCACGTCGCCGTACCTCGCCGAATCGGATCCCATGGCGCCGATCTACCGGCAGACGGTCGTGGCCAAGCCGTTCGTCGCCCCGGTGCCCGCGGACATGACCTGGTACCGCGACGTGGTCCGCTCCTACCTCGACGGAACGAGCGACCTGGCCTCGTGGCAGGCCGTGATCACCACGCTGGCCGCACGCAGGAGGCGTACGGGACAGCGTCCCGATCCCGCACGAGGAGGGGTTCGCAGGTGACGAAAGGCGACAGGGAGCCGAAGTCCGAGACGGCCGGAGGACCCGCGGCGAAAGCCGGGTTCTACGCCGAACTGACCGCCCGCAACGCCGGAGTGGTGCCCGGGGCCGACCAGTGGGCGCTGCGCACGGCCACCGTCCTGGTGGCCGGCTGCGGGTCGATCGGAGGTGCCGCCGTCGAACCACTGACACGGCTCGGCCTGCAGAAGTTCGTCCTCGCCGACCCGGGGACGTACGAACTCAACAATCTCAACCGGCAGTCGGCGACCGTCGCCGACCTCGACCGGAACAAGGCCTCACTGGCCGGGGACCGGGTAAGGGCGATCAACCCCCATGCCTCGGTGGAGGTCTTCACCGAAGGGGTCACCCCGGGGACCGTCGAGAAGCTGACGGCCTCCTGCCAGGTGATCATCGACGGGGTGGACGTCACGACCCCCGAGGGGTGGCGGGCCAAGCTCCTGCTGCACCGCCACGCCGTGCGGCGCCGGCTGCCCCTGATCACCGGCTGGGACATGGCAGGCACCCAGTACGTCCGCTGCTACGACTACCGCCACATCCGCGAGCCGTTCGCGGGGGCCATCGGCCCGCACCACACGGACCGTTACGACATGTGGGAACTGCTGCGCCGGGCCGTGCCGTTGCGGCACGTGCCGACCGACATGCTGGCCGAGATCCGCGCCAACCACGCCCGGACCGACTACAGCTTTCCGCAGGTCGCCTACACGGCGATGGCGTTCGGCGTGATCAGCTCCCACATGGTGGTACGGCTGCTGGCCGGGCAGCGGGTGCGGCCCGAGGTCCGTCTCGATGTGCACCAGAAGACCAGGCCGCTGGGGGAGCAGTGGCGTACCCGGGCGCGCCGGCCGGTGGAACTGGGGGCACTGCTGCCGGAACTCCTGCGGCTGGCCCGTCGTGCCGGTGCGGACCGGACCCCGCCGGCCGCGGTGGACCGCGACGCGTCCTGACCCCCGGCACCGAAGCTCCGACTCCCGGCCGCGCGGCCACCGGCGACGAACCGGGTGAGAACGCGCGGCCGCATGACGCAGGCGGGGCGGGCCATGCCGCCCGCGCCCGCGCAGCCATTCCGACCACGGAGGTGGACATGAGTGTTCGGCAACGGAACGTGCTGTGGACGTTCCTCTGCTGTGGCCTGGGCGTGGCCATGGTGTCGCTCGACAACCTCGTCGTCATCACGGCCCTGCCGTCGATCCGCGGGGACCTCGGCGGGAGCATCCAGCAACTGGAGTGGACCGTCAACGCCTACACCCTCACCTATTCGGTGCTGATGCTGACCGGTGCGGCCCTCGGGGACAGGTTCGGCCGGCGGCGGATGTTCGGCATCGGAATGGGCGTCTTCGTCACCGCGTCGGCCGCAGCCGCGCTGGCCCCCGGCATCGGCGCCCTGATCGCCGCGCGCGCCGTGCAGGGCCTGGGCGCCGCGCTGTTGATGCCGCTGAACCTGACGATCCTCACGGACGCGGCGCCCGTACGGCGACGCGGTGCCCTGCTGGGCGCGATGAGCGCCGTGGAGGGCGTCGCGATCGCCATGGGCCCGCTCCTCGGCGGCGCGGTGGTGGAGCACCTGAGCTGGCAGTGGATCTTCTGGATCAACGTGCCGATCGGCGCGGTGGTGCTGCCGGTCGCCCGGTGGAAGCTCGCCGAGAGCCACGGCCCCAGCCCCCGCCTGGACCTGGTCGGCACGGTGCTGGCCAGTACCGGCCTCTTCGGGATCGTCTTCGGCATCATCAACGGTCACGCGGACCACTGGACCAGCGCGCGCGTCCTGCTGTCGCTGGCGGGCGGTGCGGCCCTCCTGACCGCCTTCGTCCGCTGGGAGCAGCGTGCCGAACATCCCATGTTCCCGCTGAAGTTGTTCCGCCACCGGACGTTCAGTGCGATGAACGTCGCCGGGCTGCTGATGTTCGCCGGCATGTTCGGGTCGGTCTTCCTGCTCACCCAGTTCCTCCAGGGGCCGCGCGGCTACACGCCCCTGGAGGCGGGTCTGCGGATCCTCCCGTGGACCGCGGTGCCCATTTTCGTGGCCCCGTTGGTGGGCCTGGTCTCCGACCGCGTCGGCGGCCGGACCATCGTCGCGCTCGGCCTGGCCTTCCAGGCCCTCGGACTGGGGTGGATCGCCGCCCGTGTCTCGCCCGGGGTCCCCTACCCGTCGCTGATTCCCGCACTGATCCTGTGCGGCCTGGGAATGACCTTCTACTTCTCGCCCACCGCGAACATGGTGATGAGCGCGGTCGACGCGGGGGAGCGGGGCATGGCCTCCGGGGCGATCAGCGCGCTGCGCGAACTCGGCGGTGTGCTCGGCATCGCGGTGCTCGCCTCGGTGTTCTCCGCGCACGGCGACCTGACGACGGCGGACCGGTTCACGGACGGCATGGTTCCGGCGGTGTGGACCGGCGTGGCCCTGATCGCCTGCGGGGCACTGGCGGTCCTGCTGGTACCACGGCACCCCCGCGACGGCCGCTCCGCCGGCCCCGAACCGGCCGTGCCGGGGTGCGTGGGAGACCTGGTGTGACGACAGGCCCGCCACCGGCATGTCCGGCTGGAGGGCACGGGAGGGGAGGGGACAGCGATGAACTCACCGATCCGGGTCCTGCTGGTGGACGACCGGTCCATCGCCCGCACCGGAATCCGGTCCGTCCTCGACGAGGACGGCGGTATCGAGGTGGTCGGCGAGGTGTCCGACCGTGCGAGCGCGGTGGGGAAGGCCCGCGAACTCCGACCGCATCTGCTGCTTGCCGGCGCCCTTGCGGGCCCGGCCGACGCTGTGGAACTGGTCGACGAACTGTCCGAGTGCTGCGGCGGCAGCGGGCCCGGCGTCCTGCTCATGGCCCACGAGGGAAGCCCGGGTGCGCGGCGCGCCCTGCGGGCCGGAGTGCACGGAGTCGTACTCCACCGAGTCACCCCGGAACAGTTGCTCTCCGCCATTCACGTCGTGGCGGCCGGGTACCGGATCTTCTTCGACGAGGAGGGCCCTGCGGCGGGCTGCGGCGGCCGGTTTCCCGAGGCCGCGGAATTCCCTGGCGTCCCGGCGGCGGGGGCGGCGGGAATCGGGTCGCTGACCCGGCGGGAGAGGGAGGTGTTCGGGCTGCTGGCCCAGGGGCTGAGCAATACGGAGATCTCCGCGGAGCTGGTGCTGAGCGAAAACACCGTGAAATCCCATGTGCAACGGCTGCTGGAAAAACTCGGCCTGCGCAACCGCGTGCACGCGGTCATCCACGCCTATCGGACGGGCCTCATGGCGCCGCCCGGCCCGGAGCCCGTACGGCAGCGGACCGGCGACCACGCTCCGGGGGCGCTCCAGTGAGCCTGCGGTGCTCCGCGCGAGCCCTGTTGAGCGCATGGCGCTCAACAGGGCTCGTTTCGTTGGCTGTTGTGAAGATCAGTCGCTCGATTCGAGGAGATATCCGCGTCCGTTGGCGGTCCTGACGCGCAGCCCGAGGGAGACCACCTTGCGGCGGATTCTCATGATGTGCAGGTCCAGGGCGTTCTGGCTGGCCGTGCCGCGCCGCGCGTGGAGCAGGGCGATCAGCTCGTGCCGGGCCACGAGGGTGCCGAACCGCTCGACCAGCGGCTGCAGCAGGTTCATCTGGGTCGCCGACACGGGTACCATCCGGCTGCCGTACCGGAGCAGCCCGTCCTGGTCGAGGACCGGGATCCGGTGTGTGCCGGCTCTGGCCCGGAGTGCCGCGACCCGGGCGGCGAAGTCGGCGCGGCTGACCGGCGCCCGGATCCAGTCCTCCCGCGAGTCGCTCGGTACCGGCGGGGTCGCGCCGTTCTCCACCACGAGGAGCCGGAGGGTTCCCCGGCGCCGCAACTGCTCCAGTTCCTGCACCTCGACCGGCCAGCGCAGGACACGTACGTCCTGGGTGGCTGAGAATAACTGCCCCTCACTGTATTGAGGCACGAATTGACTTCCCCTTTCGGATGGATGGAATAATGCGGGCCCTGTTGGCTTCGCTCCCCCTGCGGCATTACTACCTCACTATGCAGTGGGTCCAAGCATCGCTGCAACAACTGCATTAGAGTGGGCGCCGCCTGGCTATCTGCATAAAATAAGACAGGTGGCGGGCTGTTAATCATCCTAATGGTCCTTTGTGGGGCCCCTTGACCTGCCCCGATCTCGTGAAAAAGAGTGAAGCGCCGGACCCTTTCGGGCGAGTAGATTTCTCCGGGCGGATGCGTTCAAGAATGCGGTCGATATTCGAAGGTGCCGGGAAAGGCATGGAAAACGCCGAAGATATTCTCACTGCCGGGGAATTGCTTATCGCCATCATGGCGCTGGTGACGGCCGGACTTCCCCGGGCGTCCCGGGAGACGCCGGGGGACCTCCCGCCGGCGACACAAGGCAAGAGACAGGAACACCGCGCGGAAGGAACCCGTCATGCTGCCCGCGACCACTGAAGTGAACCGGCCCCAGGCCGGCCGGCGCTCACCCCCGAGTACCGATGTGCTGGTGACGGGTCTCGGAGTGACCACCCCGCTCGGCGGTGACGTTCCGTCCAGTTGGGCGGCGCTGCTGTCCGGCCGGTCCGGCGTGTCCCGGCTGGACACCCCCTGGGCCGAACAGCTGCCCGTCCGTATCGCCGGAGGCATGTGCGAGGACCCCGCCGCCCGGCTGGACCGGATCCAGCGGCGGCGGCTGGACCGCAGTCAGGCGGCCGCGGTGGTGGCGGCCCGGGAGGCGTGGACCGACGCCGGCGAGCCGCAGGTCGAGGCCGAACGGCTCGCGGTGGTCGTGGGGACCGGCATCGGCGGCGGGCTCACCCTCCTCGAACAGGACGACCGGCTCGAGAAACGGGGCCCACGCGCCATCTCCCCGTACACCGTGCCCATGCTGATGCCCAACGGCAGTGCCGCGGCGGTCGGACTGCTGCTGGGAGCCCGGGCGGGCACGCACGCCCCGACCAGCGCCTGCGCGTCCGGCGCGGAGGCACTGGCGGTCGGCACGCTGCTGATCCGCTCCGGCCGAGCCGACGTGGTCGTCGCGGGCGGAACGGACGCCTGCCTGCACCCGCTGGCACTCGGCGCGTTCGCCCGGATGCGCGCCCTCTCCCTGCGCAACGACGCCCCGGACCTGGCGTCCCGGCCGTTCGACCGGGAACGCGACGGGTTCGTCATGTCCGAGGGGGCCGGCATGGTCGTACTGGAGCGCGCCGACTTCGCGCGGAGCCGCGGCGCGCACGTGCACGCGACCCTGTCGGGCGCGGGTGTCACGTCCGACGCGTACGACGTGACGCTCCCCGCCGTGGAGGGCCAGACGCGGGCCATCGGGGCGGCGCTGCGGGACGCCGGTCTCACCGGGGCCGACATCGACCATGTGAACGCGCATGCCACCGGCACGCCCGTGGGCGACGTCACCGAGGCCAGGGCCGTACGGGAGGCCGTGGGCCCGCATCCGGCGGTCACCGCCTGCAAGTCGGCCACCGGCCATCTCCTGGGCGCCTCCGGCGCGGTCGAGGCCGTGTTCACCGTCCTCACCCTGGTGCACGGTATGGTCCCGCCGGTCCGCAACCTGGAGAAGCCGTCGGACGGGATCGAGCTGGACCTGGTGTCCGGCGGACCGCGCCGGGCACCCGTCCGGGCGGCCCTGTCCACCTCGTTCGGATTCGGGGGACACAACGTGGTCCTCGCCTTCACGAGGTAGCGCACGGGGGAGCCCGCCGTGGACGCCCCGCCCGGGCGGGCCGCGGCTATCGGGCGGCGGCCCGGTCCCGGCAGGACGCCAGAAGGCGTGCGACGGCGGCCGGATGGGTGAGCTGGGGGCAGTGCCCCGCGGCCTCGATCACCGTGACCGGCGTGTCCACGGGCTCGGCCAGCGGATCCGCGGACCCGACGACGATGTCCACGGGCATCCGCAACTCCCGCAGGACACGGCGCAGTTCGGCACGCTGCCGGTGGGCGTCGCGCACGGCGGCGACCACCCGGCGTGACGTCCCCGCACGCCGCAGGTCCAGCGCGAGGGCGTCCAGGCCGGGCCCTTCGGGCAGGCCGAGCGAACGGGCCAGGCGGGCGGCGGGAGCCGCGCGCAGCAGCGGTACGCCCAGGGGCGAGCGCAGCGACGCGGCGGACGGCCGCTGGAGGAAGGCCGGCGCGACCAGCACGAGGGCCGCGAACCGGTCGGGCCGGGCCGCGGCGCAGCGCAGTGCGGGGCCGCACGCGAGCGAGTGCGCCACGAGCACCGGCCGGGTCTCCACCGGGCGCAGCAGGTCGCCGAGCCAGTCGTCGAGAGTTCCCTCGCCCGCTCCCGACCTGCCGAAGCCCGGCAGGTCGGGAGCGAGGGCGGGCGCCTCCAGGTGGTCCGCCGTCCCCGCCCAGGCGTCGGCACTCAGCAGGAGTCCGTGCAGCAGCACGTATCCGGGGCGCCGCCGCTCTCCCGTCACCCAGGTACGGGTACCCGCCACGCTGTGGAAGCCGTAGGGCCTGCGGGACCGGGCGGAGCGGCCGAAGCGGGTGGCGACCAGGTCGTCGGCCCACTGGCGCAGCGCCGCCTGCACCGGCGCCATGGACAGTCCGTGCGCCGCGGACAGGGCACGGGCGGAGGCCGTGTCGTAGCGGTCGGCCGACAGGAACGACAAGGTTTCGGGATCCGCCCTGGTGATCGCGCGGGGCAGCCTGCGCAGCAGGCCCACCGGGATCGAGCGGCGAGGAGGGCGCACCCCCATGTGCTCCGCGAGCAGGTCGACCAGCGCCGGCAGTTCGGGGGTCGAGTCGTCCAGCACCCAGTAGGTGCGGCCCGCGCTTCCGGGGTCCTGCGGAAGAGCGGCCAGGAACCGGACGAAGTGGTCCAGCGTCACGACCGGCAGGAAGATGCCGGGACCGCCGGGCAGGGCCCGCAGCCGGCCCTGCCACAGACCGGAGACCACCTCGGCCAGGCCGAGGTACTGTCCCGGCCCGATCACCGTACTGGGATTGGCGATGCTCAGCGGTACCCCGAGCTCGCGGGCGCGCTCCCGCACCGCGGTGTCGCCCTCCTGCTTCGACGCCTCGTACGCACCCTGCCGCCGGTAGTCCGGCGGCCGCCCGTCCGCGGCGGCGGCCATGCGGTAGCCGCTGATGTGGACCACCCTCCGCAGCTCCGGGAGGCTCGCCGCCCACTCGACCACGTGTACGGCGCCCGTCACGTTGACCGCCCGTGCCTCCGTCGCCGTGATGCCGAACGCGAAGCGCGCGGCGGTGTTGTAGACATCGCGGATCCCGGGCAGCCCGTCCTCGGGAAGCCCGAGACCGGGGGCGGTGATGTCGGCCCTGACCACCGTCAGGGCGGTACGGTCGACCCCCTGTCCGTCGAGCCACGCCGTCAGCCCGTCGCCGGAACCGCGCACGGCGGCCGCCACCCGGTGGCCCCCGCGCAGGAGTTCCGCCACGAGGGAGCGGCCGATGAAGCCCCCGGCGCCGAAGACGATCGAGTCCGAGAGCATGCTGTCTCCTTGCCCGGGCCGGAATGCCGTGTCAGCGCTCCGGGAACCGGACCGGGGCCCCGCCCGCGGAGCGGCTCTCACCGTACCGAAACACCGGGGGCGAAGCGGACGAACCATGCCCGCACCGCACGATCGGGACGATGTGCTCGTGAGCGCAAGCCGTTCTCGCGGCACGTGAGCTCAGCACGTGAGCTCAGTATGTGAGCTCAGCACGTGTGTTGAGCGCATGTGTTGATCGCATGTGTTGAGCTCACGTGTTCAGACGGCGGGTTCGGCCGATGCCGTGGCGGCCGCCCGGGCGGCGGTCACGACGCGTCCGCGGTCGGATCCCGGGAAACGGTCCAGCATGGCCCGCAGTTCCTCGGCGCCGACGTACGCGCCGAACGGCTCGGTGCCCGGCTCCAGCCGTATCCCTTCGGCGAGCGGGCCCGCCACGACGGGGTCGAAGCCGAGCGCGTCGACGAGGTGTGCGACGGTGGCGAGGCCGTCCGGATCGTCGCCGGCGATCGCGATCGCCCTGCGCCCAGGCGTGCCCGCGGGCCGCGCCCCCTCCTCCAGGTCGTGGTACCCCATGTGGTTGAACGCCTTGATCACCCGCGCTCCGGGCAGGTACGCCTGCACGGTCTGGCTGGAGGAGGTCAGCGGGTCGGTGAGGTCCTCGCGGTCGCCGTCCACCTCCCACCAGTAGTTCATCGCGTCGACGACGAGCTTGCCGCGCAGCGCTTCGGCGGGAATGCCGCGGTACTTGCCGAGGGGCAGGGCCAGGACGACCACGTCCGCCTCCGCCGCGGCCTGCGCGGCGCCGACCGCGACGGCACCGGGGGTGAGGACCTCGACGGTGAGGGCGATCGCGGCGGGGTCGCCGGATCCGGCGATCAGCACGCGGAAGCCGGCCGCCACGGCCAGCCGCGCCAGCACGGTGCCGACCTTCCCGGCCCCCAGGATCCCGACCGTACGCACGCCGGTGGCCTCCTTCTCCGCCTTCTCCGATCCGTTCACGGCGTCAGCCGGCGAGGAGGTCGCGGACCATCGGGATCACCTTGCTGCCGTACAGTTCGACGGCGCGCAGGCGGGCGCTGACAGACTGCGCCCCACCGGTGTAGATGAGGTCGAAGCGGCCGACGCCGAGCGCCTTGACGGCACGGGCGATCTTGCGTGCGACCGTCTCCGGGGAGCCGATGTAGAGGGAGCCGTGCTCGATCTCGGCCTCGTACTCCTCCTTGCGGACCGGCGGCCAGCCCCGCAGCGCACCGATGCGGTCACGGATGACCCGGTAGTGCGGCCAGTGCTGCTCGCGGGCCGCCTCGTCGGTGTCGGCGACGAAGCCCGGCGAGTGCATCCCGACCGGGTGCGCGGTCGTGCCGAACTGGTCGGCGGCGCGCCGGTAGAGGTCGATGTACGGCGCGAAACGCTCCGGGTTGCCGCCGATGATGGCGATCATGAGCGGGAAGCCGTAGCGGGCGGTGCGGATGACCGACTGGGGGGTGCCCCCGACCCCGACCCAGGTGCTGAGCCGGCCCGACTCGGTCTTGGGGAAGACGTCGGCGGCGTCGAGCGGTGCCCGTTTGGTGCCGCTCCAGGTGACGGGCTTCTCCTCCAGCAGCTTGGCGAACAGCTCGATCTTCTCTTCGAACAGCACGTCGTAGTCGCTCAGGTCGTACCCGAAGAGCGGGAACGACTCGGTGAAGGAGCCGCGCCCGAGGATGACCTCGGCCCGGCCGTTCGAGAGCGCGTCCACGGTGGCGAAGCGCTGGAAGACGCGGACCGGGTCGTCGGAGCTCAGCACGGTCACGCCGGAGGCCAGCCGGATGCGGTGGGTACGCGTGGCGATACCGGCGAGGACGGTCTCCGGGGTCGAGATCGCGTACTCCGGGCGGTGGTGCTCACCGAGGGCGATGACGTCGACACCCGTCTCCTCCGCGAGCACGGCCTCGTCGACGACCTGCCGGATGGCCCGCGCGCCGGACACCAGGGCTCCCGAGTCGTCCTGCGGCACATCGCCGAAGGTGTCGAGGCCGAAGACGAGATCGGGTACGGGGTCGGGTGCGGGATCGGACACGGGGGCGGACATGACGGGGCTCCTTCAAGTAGTTGACGTGTCAATCATCGCTCGCATATGATTGACGTGTCAACAAGAGGGAGTGGCGGCACGATGACGGCGCGACGGAAGGAATTCCCCTCCGCTGAGGAACTGCGGATCTGGCGGGACTTCATCGAGACGACGGAAGCGCTCCGCGCCGAGCTCGCGGCACGTCTGCAGCGCGAGAGTGCCCTGTCGCCGGGCGACTACGCCGTGCTCCTGGCCCTGCGCGAGGCGGACGGGCGGCGGCTGCGCTCCTCCGAACTGGCGGCCCGCGTCGGCTGGGAGCGCAGCCGACTCTCGCACCAGATCGGCCGGATGGAACGGCGCGGGCTGATCCGGCGCGAGGAGTGCGTCACCGACAGCCGGGGCGCCGAGGTGGTACTCACCGCCGAGGGCGCGGAGTCGTTCCGGAACGCGTCCCTGCCTCATCTGCGTGCCGTACGGGAGCTGTTCGTGGCAGCCCTCACCCCGGACCAGCTCGCCGCGGCGCAGCAGATCACCACGGCGCTGCGGAACCACTTGACCGCGCTCGACACCTGAGGCCCGCCAGGCGCTCCGCTGGAATTGCCGCGATGCGCCGTCATTCGTCCGACGCGCCGTCGTGGCTGGTCGCGCCCACGCGGCGGAGCCGCATACTGATACAGCCCCGCGCCCCTTTGGGGCGCTGCAGCCGCTCAGAGTTCGGCCGCCCGGCGCACGAACGTCTCGTACAGGTCCTGCGCGGCCTGTGGTACCGACTCGGCCCGCCGGCGCTGGAGCATCAGCACCACCTCGGTGGCGTCCCCGGCCAGCGGCCGGCACACGATCGTCCCGCCGCGCTCCAGCGGGTCCCCGACCACGCTGAAGTCCGGCAGCACCGTCGCGCCCAGCCCCTCCGCGACCATCAGCTTGCCCATCTCGGCACCGTCCGTCGAGTACGAGAAGACGGGGGTGCGGTCCGCCAGCAGCCGGTGCACATAGCGGTGCATCACATAGCCGCTGCGCATGGCGATCAGCGGCACGGTGAGCAGATCCTCGGCCGACACCTCGGCCCGGCCGGCGAGCGGACTGTCCGGCCGGACGCACACCACCGGCCGCCCGCGCAGCAGTTCGACGGCCTCGAAACCGGCGGGCACGTCGTCGCCGTCGAGATGGTTCACCAGCCCCAGGTCGAAACCGCCCTCGGCGAGGGCCCGGTGGATCTCCGTCTGCTGGGCGCCCACCACCTCGACCTGGGTGACCGGATGTGTGGCCCGGAAGTCCCGCAGTACCGGGATGAGCAGCGGCACGGTCGCCGCGTTGACCGTGCCGACGCGCACCATCCGGCTGATCCGGTGCTGCTCGCCCGCCGCGACCCGCAGCCGGTCCACCGCCTCCAGCACCTGGACGATGTGCGGCAGCAGCTCCTGCCCCGCCGCACTCATCGTCGCGCCGGTGCGCTTGCGCTCCAGCAGGTCGATGCCCAGCTCCCGCTCCAGGTTCCGCACGGTCTCGCTCAACGCGGGCTGCGACAGACGCAGTTCGTCGGCCGCCCGGCGCAGCGAGCCGAGCCGCGTCACGGCCGCGATGTATTCCAGCTGTTCGGTCCGCACCCCGGCAGAATGCGCCGCCATTCGGGGCCTGTTCAAGGGTTTCCCTGTCACACGTTCGTGAAACTCAATGGTCCGCGATGCGAGAACGGTCGGGTTTTCCTTGACGCCCGTCGGCGCCGACTGCGACCATCGACGGCATGAAGATGCGACTGGACCTCACGCGGCGACGCCACGTCGACCTCGCGCGCGTCTCCAGCGCCTCCTGTTGCGCCGCGGCCTGATCACCCCACCGAGATCCGCCGCGCCCTCCTCTTCTCCTTCTCCCTTTTCCCGCCCGAATTCACCGTGCCCCCGCGTGCACCGCGCCTGGCACCCCTGAATTCCGGCGTGCCCGAAACTCGCAACAGGAGTTCCGCATGCCCGCCGCGCCCGTGAAATTCGCCTACTGGGTCCCCAACGTCAGCGGAGGACTCGTCACCAGCAGGA
The DNA here is from genome assembly GCF_042720695.1 of Streptomyces sp. NPDC058457. NCBI lineage: Bacteria > Bacillati > Actinomycetota > Actinomycetes > Kitasatosporales > Streptomycetaceae > Streptomyces > Streptomyces sp. NPDC058457. The sequence continues at coordinate 67,999 of NZ_JBHXLU010000035.1, forward strand.
TCGAGCAACGCACCGACTGGGGGTACGACTACAACCGCGAACTCGCCGTCCTCGCCGAGAACAACGGCTTCGAGTACGCGCTCAGCCAGGTCCGCTACATGGCCAGCTACGGCGCCGAGTACCAGCACGAGTCGACCAGCTTCAGCCTCGCCCTGCTGCTGGCCACCGAGCGCCTGAAGGTCATCGCCGCCGTCCACCCCGGTCTCTGGCACCCCGGGGTCCTCGCCAAGCTGGGCGCCACCGCCGACCACCTCTCGGACGGCCGGTTCGCCGTGAACGTCGTCTCCGGCTGGTTCAAGGGGGAGTTCACCGCGCTCGGCGAGCCCTGGCTGGAGCACGATGAGCGCTACCGCCGCGCCGAGGAGTTCATCCGGGCGCTGCGCCAGATCTGGACCGAGGACCACACCGAACTCGCCGGTGACTTCTACCGGTTGCGGGACTTCTCCCTCAAGCCCAAGCCGCTCAACACCCCCGAGCGGCCGCACCCGGAGATCTTCCAGGGCGGCAACTCCACCGCCGCCCGCGCCATGGCGGGCCGCGTCTCCGACTGGTACTTCTCCAACGGCAAGGACTTCGACGGCGTAGTCGAGCAGCTCCACGACGTCCGCAGGTCCGCCGCCGAAGCGGGCCGTACGGCACCGAAGTTCGGCCTCAACGGCTTTCTCATCGCCCGCGACACCGAGGCCGAGGCCCGCGACACCCTCCGCGAGATCATCGCCAAGGCCGACAGCGAGGCCGTCGAGGGCTTCGGCGCCGCCGTCAAGCAGGCCGGCCAGTCCGCCGCCGACGGCAAGGGCATGTGGCAGGACTCCGCCTTCGAGGACCTCGTCCAGTACAACGACGGCTTCCGCACCGGCCTGATCGGCACCCCGGAGCAGATCGCCGAACGTGTAGTCGCCTACAAGAAGCTCGGTGTCGACCTCTTCCTGCTCGGCTTCCTGCACTACCACGAGGAGGTCGAGTACTTCGGCCGGCGGGTGCTGCCCCTGATCCGTGAACTGGAGGCCCGGCTCCCGGACAGCGAGCCCGAGCCCGCCCCGGCCCACGCCTGACCCTCCCTCCACTGCGAAGCCACGAAAGAGGCAGCTCCATGGCCACCGTCCTGTCCGTCTCCGGCAGCCCCTCCGCCTCCTCCCGCACCGGCAGCCTGCTGCGCCACCTGGACCAGCGGCTGACCGCGCAGGGCCACGAGGTCGTCCCGCTCGACGTCCGCACCATCCCGGCCGAGGCCCTGCTCGGTGCGGACTTCCGGCACCCGGCGATAGTCGAGGCGACCGAGCTGTTCGCACGTGCCGACGGGGTCGTGGTCGGCACCCCGGTCTACAAGGCGTCGTACTCCGGCGTCCTCAAGGCCCTCCTCGACCTGCTCCCGCAGTACGCGCTCACCGGCAAGACCGTGCTGCCGCTGGCCACCGGCGGCTCCGTCGCGCACGTCCTCGCCATCGACTACGCGCTGCGCCCGGTCCTCAACTCCATGGGTGCCGCCCATGTCGTCCAGGGCTGGTTCACCCTCGACAAGGACATCACCGTGGAGGAGGACGGCACCCTGGTCCTCGCGCCGGCCGCCGCCGAGGCCCTCGTCCCGGTCGTCGACCAGTTCTCGGCCGCGCTCCTCGGCCGCACGCCCGTCCTCGCCGCGGCGAGCTGATCCGATGACCGCCCACGTCATCGCCGACGACACCGAGGCCCTAGCCGTGGCGAGGGACCTGGCCGACGCGTTCCGGGCCGGGGCCGCCGAACGGGACGCCGAACGCAGGCTGCCCCACGCCGAGTCGGACCAGCTGTCGGCCTCGGGCCTGCTGGGCGTCACCGTGCCCGCCGAGCACGGCGGTGCCGACGTCAGCGCCCTTACCCTCGCGGAGATCTTCCGGCTCCTCGGCTCGGCCGACGGCAGCCTCGCCCAGATCCCGCAGAGCCACTTCGTGTACGTCAACGTGATCCGCCGTCAGGGCACCGAGGCCCAGCGGAAGTTCTTCTTCGCCGAACTGCTCGCCGGCAGCCGCTTCGGCAACGCCCAGTCCGAGGCGGGGACGAAACACGTCCAGGACATCAGGACCCGCCTGGAACGCCAGGGCGACGGCACCTTTCTGCTGACGGGAGTCAAGCACTACTCCACCGGTGCCCTCTTCGCCGACTGGATCCCGGTCCTGGCCCGCGCCGAGGGCGACAACCTGCACGTGGCGTACGTCCCCCGGGACGCACCCGGCCTCACCGTCGTCGACGACTGGGACGGCATGGGGCAGCGTACGACCGCCAGCGGAACCGTCCGGCTGGACGGCGTCCCCGTGCCCGCCGACCGCGTGCTGCCGCACCACCTGACCTTCCAGGGGCCCCAACTCCACGGCGCGGTGGCCCAGTTGCTGCACGCGGCGATCGACGTGGGGATCGCCCGGGGAGCGCTGGCCGAGGCCGTGGAGTTCGTACGGACCAGGAGCCGCCCCTGGTTCGAGAGCGGGGTGGAGTCCGCCGCCGAGGACCCGTTGCTGATCCAGCGGTTCGGTGAACTCGACGTCCAGGTACGGGCGTCCGAGGCCCTGCTGCGGGAGGCCGCCCGTGCGGTCGACGCGGCCGGTGCCCGGCTCACCGACGCGTCGGCCGCCGAGGCGTCGATCGCCGTGGCCGCCGCGAAGGTGCAGGCGGCCGAGACGGCCGTGGCCGTCGCCGGGGCGCTCTTCGAGTTGTCCGGCACCCGCTCGGCCCTCAACTCCCTCAATCTGCACCGGCATTGGCGGGACGCCCGGACCCACACCCTGCACGATCCGACCCGCTGGAAGATCCAGCACATCGGCCGGTACGTCCTCAACGGCACCCTGCCGCCCCGCCACGGCCTGCTCTAGCCGCCCCGCCACGCGCCTCGCCCCCCCCACACGGACTCTCGTGATCGGAGAACGCCTCGTGTCCCTCACCTTCCACTGGTTCCTGCCCACCAACGGGGACAGCCGGCATGTCGTCGGCGGCGGCCACGGCACCCCGGCGACGGCCTCCGGACGGGACCGGCCGCCGACGGTCGCCTATCTGAGCCAGATCGCCAGGGCCGCGGAGGACCTCGGCTTCGTGGGGGCGCTCACCCCGACCGGTGCCTGGTGCGAGGACGCGTGGCTGACCACGGCGATGGTCAGCCAGCACACCGAGCGGTTGAAGTTCCTGGTCGCCTTCCGGCCGGGGTTCGTCTCGCCGACGCTCGCCGCGCAGATGGCCTCCACCTTCCAGCGGCAGACCGGCGGACGGCTGCTGCTCAACGTGGTGACCGGCGGCGAGAGCCACGAACAGCGGGCCTACGGGGACTTTCTCGACAAGGACGCGCGGTATCGCCGTACCGGTGAGTTCCTGGAGGTCGTTCGGGGGCTGTGGGCGGGCCGGACGGTCGATCTGGACGGGGAGCACCTCCGGGTCGAGGACGCCAGGCTGGCCCGGGTTCCGGAGCCGGTGCCCGAGGTGTACTTCGGGGGATCCTCGCCGGTCGCGGGCGAGGTCGCGGCCCGCTACGTGGACGTGTACCTGACCTGGGGGGAGCCGCCGGCCCAGGTCGCCGAGAAGATCGCCTGGATCCGGGGGCTCGCGGCGGAGCAGGGGCGCACCCTGCGGTTCGGGATCCGGCTGCATGTCATCACCCGGGACACCTCCGAGCAGGCGTGGGCCGAGGCAGGCCGGCTGCTGGACGGGTTCGACCCGGAGACCGTGCGGTCGGTGCAGTCGGGGCTCGCCCGCAGCGAGTCCGAGGGGCAGCAGCGGATGCTGGCCCTGCACGGCGGCCGGCGGGACGCGCTGGAGATCCACCCCAACCTGTGGGCGGGCATCGGGCTGGTACGCGGTGGCGCCGGGACCGCCCTGGTCGGCTCCCACGACGAGGTCGCCGAGCGGATCAAGGAGTACGCCGGACTGGGAATCGAGGAGTTCGTCCTTTCCGGGTACCCGCATCTGGAGGAGGCGTACTGGTTCGGGGAAGGGGTGCTGCCCCGGCTGGCCGCGGAGGGCGTGTGGCGGCACCCCGCCGGGAAGGGCGAAGTGCCGTCGGCACAGGTGCCGTTCGCGTCCTGAGGGTTGCGGCTCGGCGGCGGCCGCCCCGTCAGGCCGCGGTGAGGCCGGATTCGATACTGCGGTGCCGGGCGGCGCCGTGCACGAAGTCGGGCACGACCGGTGTGCCGCCGGTGCGCAGGTCGTCCAGGAACTGCCGGTAGGCGTGGGCGACCGCGTAGGCCGGCGCATCGGCCCGGGCGTCCAGGCCGGGGACGCGGACGAGGGATTCGGGCACCGGCAGCGGAGCGAGGCCGGTGGACGTGGAGCGGCCGCCTTCGAGGGCGACCGGGCCGAGCTGGAGGTGGCCGAGGGGAGCGGTGAGGACGAGGTCGCCCGCGGTGCCGTTGATCTCCCAGCGGAAGCCGGTGCCCCGGGACATGCCGCCGCGGTAGTGGACGGTGGCCACCGCGCCGCCCGGCAGCCGTCCCGAGGCCACCACCTGGTCCGCGGCCGTCATGGGCACACGCTGTCCGCTCTCCCGGTCCACGGACCACGTACGGCGCGAGGCCGTCCGGATCCGCAGTTCCTCGGGCTCGCCCAGGACCGACGCGAGTCCGTCGAGCAGGTGGCCGAAGGGGATGGTCAGCATCGTCGCGCCGTTCGCGGCGTCGAGGACATAGTGATCACGGGGACCCACGGTCGCGCCCCAGGCCCCGCCGGAGCCCACGACCGTCGTGGACAGCACCTCCCCGACGTAGCCGTCGGCCACCAGACGGCGCGCGTGGACGACGGCCGGGTGCGAGCGCGCCTGGAGGCCGACCACCGTCGGCACGGCCCGGCTCCGCGCCTGCCCGGCCATGTCCTCCGCCTCCGCGAGCCCGTTGCCCAGCGGCCACTCGCACAGCACGCTCTTGCCGCTGTCCAGCGCCGTCCGCGTCAGTTCCCGGTGGTGCGGCACCTTCACCGCCACGACCACGAGGTCCACTTCGTCGCAGGCGGCCAGCTCGGCGGCCGACCCGAAGGCGCGGGGCACCCCGTGCACCTGTCCGGAGCGCTTCGCCGATTCCTTCGAACTCGTGCTCAGCGCCCTCAGCTCGTATCCCGGGACGGCGCGCAGAGCCGGCAGGTGCGAGCGCGCGGCCCAGCTGCCGGCTGCGCCGAGTCCGATGATCCCGACGCCGATCGGCTTCCCGGACCGGGCCCGCTCGGCGAGGAGTGATGCGGATGCGTTCATGATGCGGAGACCTCTCCTTGCGGCCGCGGGCCGCGCTCGCTGTCCAGCAGGGCCATGAGGGGCGCGGCGTAGCGGGTTCCGGCCACCGCGTCGGCCGGGACGGCCGCGTCGATCGTGCGGAGCTCCGCGTCGGTCAGGCGGAGGCCGGCCGCGGCCAGGGCCTCCTCGACCCGGTGCGGCCGGCGGGCGCCCACGACCGCCACGACGCCGTCGTGCCCGCGGTCCTGGGCGAGGACCCAGGCGACGGCCAGTTGCGCGACGGTGATGCCGCGCGCGTCCGCGAGCGGCCGCAGCCGGTCGACCAGGGCGAGGTTCGCGGCGAGGTGGCCGGGGTGGAGGCGGGGCAGCCAGTGGGCGCGCGGGTCGCCGCCGGCGGGCTGCCGGTAGGCGCCGGTGAGCAGGCCGTGCGCGAGGACCCCGTAGGCAGTGACGCCGATGCCCAGCTCGCGGCAGGTGTCCAGGATGCCGTTGGTCTCGGGCCCGCGGCTGAACAGGGAGTACTCGATCTGCACATCGTGGATCGGATGGACGGCATGGGCACGGCGGATGGTCCCCGGCCCCGCCTCGGAGAGGCCGATGTGGCGCACGTACCCGGCCCGGATCAGCTCGGCGACGGCGCCGACCGTGTCCTCGATCGGGGTGCCGGGGTCGAGGCGGGCGGGGCGGTGGACGTCGACGTGGTCGGTACCGAGGCGGCGCAGTGAGTAGGCGAGCGCGTTCTTGACGTGGGCGGGGCGGCCCTCGATGCCGACGAAGGCTCCGGCGGGGCCGCGCAGTCCGCCGAACTTGACGCTCAGGACCGCCTTCTCACGGTCGCCGGGGCGCAGGGCGCGGCGGATGAGGTCCTCGTTGTGGCCCATGCCGTAGAAGTCGGCGGTGTCGAGGAGGGTGACGCCGGCGTCGAGGGCCGTACGGATCGTGGCGACGGCGTCCGTCTCGTCGGCGGGGGTGGTGTCGTCGGACATGCCGGCGCAGCCCAGCGCGAGCGGGGCGAGCTGCGGGCCGCCGGTTCCAAGGGGTCGGGTTCGCATAACTCCTTCTGCGGGCGTGCGAGGTGGGCGCGGCACACACGGGTGCCGCGGGCCTGGCGGCCACCGCCGCCTGTTAGCGTTGATATCTCAACACTAGGAAGAGGTCTGTTGATATGTCAACGCCCAGGGCCGGGGCTGCCGGGCCGGACGAGCCGGTCGACGGCGTCGTGCCAGAGCCCGTCGAGCTCTGGTCCGCCTTCAAGCGCGCCCATGAACTCGTCCGGACCCGGGTGGTCGCGGACACCGCCGAGGCGGCGGGCCTGTCCGAACCCGACCTGACGATCCTCGTCAACCTCGACAAGGCGGGCGGCGCCCTGCGTCAGAGCGAGCTCGCCGCTTCGCTGGGCTGGGACCGCACCCGTATCTCCCATCAGCTCACCCGCATGGGCAAGCGCGGACTCGTCGCCCGCGAACGCGGCGACGGCGTCACCGTCACCCTCACCGACGCCGGGCGCCGGATCATCGCCGCCGTGCACCCCGCTCTCGAAGCGGCGGTGCGCCGCCACTTCACGGACCGGCTCTCCGCGGAGGAGGCCGAGACGCTGAGTTCCGTGCTCCGTCGGCTGTAGCCGGGACCTCGTCGCCCGAAGAGAGCAGCAGAAGTTGCGTCACTCGTCCGGCGGGCCTGGCGTGCGGTCGGTTCGTGCGGCCGGGAGCCTAGGATCCATCACCGGGCAAACGGGGCATCTGCTGCTTCGTCGGCATGGGCGGGTCCACCTCACGACCGAAGGAGACGGGATGTCGCACCGCGCCGGAAGAACCCGTTGGAGACGCTTCGCGGTCGTTCTGGTGCCCGGCGTCGCCGCCTGCGCGACCGTCGGCATCGCCATGGCGCAGGGCGTGCTCGCCGCCTCGTTCTTCATCTCCGGGCAGAAGTTCCAGGTCGCCGCCGACAAACTGACCGCCCGCGGGTTCAGCCTCTACGGCATGGTCGACGTGACGAGGGAACACCAGCTCGTACCCGTCGTGGTCTCCGGTTTCCGGCACGCCACCGTCGACGGGCTGTGCCAGTCCGTCGTCGTCGACGTCCCGGTGCTGGGCACACAGACTCTGCGGCTCACCGGCGGTACCGGCCGGCCGGCCGAGGCCTCGAACCTGTTCATCGACGCGACGAGCGAGTCGGTCGGTGAGGCGAATTTCGGCGGCCTCGACATCGGCGTCGCGCAGGGAGCCGTCACCAAGGGCCCGATCAGGTCCGGGGACCGGAACTCGCGCTTCTTCGACCCCGACGGCGTCGCCCAGCAGTCGCTGTCGACCACCCTGAACGACGTCCGGGTGACCGCGGTCGCGGTCTCCGCCGGCACCTTCAACATTCCGGGCCTGCGACTGCGGGTCGAACAGGGCAACCACTCATGCTTCTGACCCCGGTGGCCACTGTGCACGGGGGCCGCACGCCCGGGTCCGCCACCTCCTCGCGGGACCGCAACCCCACTCATCAGGACAGGACGCGTGATCACCAACCCTTTCGGCAGCGGACGTGAACTGCTCGCCAGGGCACCGGAGTTCTGGCGCAGGTTCCGTAACTGGCGTGGCGAACGTCCCTTCTGGGCCGGGCTGTTCACCTTCGCCGCCGGTCTGCCCATCCTCTACTGGCCCTACGCGAACCTGAACCTGGGCGGGATTCCGCTCGCCCTGTCGACCACGTCCGGCGCCGGGTCGCTGGTGATCGGAACCCTGCTCCTGGTCCTGGGCGTCGCGCTCTGCTGCCGCCCCCATCTCCGTGTGTTCGCCGGGATCGCCACCCTCCTGCTCGCCCTTGTCTCCTTCCCCGTCGCGAACTTCGGCGGCCTGTTCCTCGGCGTTGCCTCCGGTCTGATCGGCGGTTCCCTGGCCTGCGCCTGGCTGCCGCCCCCGGCCGACGATCCGTCGACCGCGCCCGACGATCCGTCGACCGCGCCCGCCGACCAGATGGCCGCGTCGGCTACGACGGACACGGCGGCTGCGGCGGCTGCGGCGGCTGCGGCGGGCACGGCGGAAACGGCGGCTGCGACGGCTGCGGCGGGAGAGGGGCGCAGTGGCTCCTGACCCGCGCACCGGCAGTACCGCGCACTCCCGCGAGCGCCGCCCCGGGCGCCATGACGGACACCGTCACCCGCACCGCCCGCGTACGGCCGGTCTCTGGCTCCGCCGCGCGGCCCGGCCCCTCGCGGGTGCGCTGGCCGTGGTCGGCGTGGCCGTGCTCCTGCACCTCGACGTACCGGGGGCGGCAGGCAGCGCTTCCGGCTCGCGACTCGGTTCGGCGCCCCCGGTTCGTCCCGCGAAGGGCCCCTGCGTGCTCCGTGCCGACCGGCTCGTACTGCGTGGCGCGAGGTTCCGCGGGGTGGTCTCGGTGCGCACCGGGGCCGGGACCGTCCGGGCCCTGAAGTTCACCGTACGGTCGCTGGACGCCGTCAACCTCGATCTGACGGCGGGCCGGGGCCGTGCGGCGATGCGTCTGCGGGCGAGGCCGGCGACCACCTCCACGTTCAAGGGGCAGGGGGCCGGCGGGGTGGCGACCCTCTACGTCCGCAGACTGACCGGCCGGGTCACGGGCCTCGGCGGCGGCCCGCTCCCGGCGGACCGCACCGTCACGGTCACTCCCGACGCCGTACCCCACTGGCTCTCGCACCCGCTCGCCCGTACCCGCACCATCACCCTCGCCGGGGCGACCGCCTCCCAGATCGCCCAGTTCGGTGGCCGGCTGTCCATCAAGGGCCCGCAGCTGCGGACGACGGCACGGGGACCGCACAGAGCGTGACACCGGACGGGCCCGCGAGGCTCCTCACGGCCTTGGCGTCGATGTCCCGAAGTCTTCCGGCGCGGTTCTCACCCCTTGTGCAGGACGGCGTGGGCGATGCCCGTGAGGTTGCCCTGCGCGACGAGGATCTCCCGCCGGTCCGATCCGTCGAGACCGGCCGCGTAGACGGTCCCGGCCAGGTCGGTCACGTACATGCGGTCACCGTCCGGGTCGAGGGCGATGCCGATGCCCTCCATGAGGTGCGTCACGAGGATCTCGGACGTCCACCGGCCGTCCGGCGGGTCCAGCGAGGCCCGGTTGACGGTGTTGCCCCTCGGCGGGTCCCCGCGGTCCGTCCAGTACAACGCCCGTGCCCTGGGGTCGAGTTCCAGGTCGATCGGTTCCGGCAGGCCCTCGAACAGCACCTCCACGTCGTCGCGCCGGTCCGGTGTCTGCCCGGCGGGCAGGACGGTGCCGGCCCGCAGGATCCTGCCGAGTCCCGCGTCGCTCGGACCCTTCTGGGACCAGTAGAGGTGTCCGCCCACGGGGTCGACGGCCACACCCACGCACCACTTGGTCTCGTCCCGGCGGTCGTCCTCGCCCTCGCCGGTCCGGACGAGGGTCTCGACGTCGGAACCGTCCAGGTCGCAGCGCATCACGCGCATGCCTTCGCGGTCACTCCAGTACAGCTTCCGGTCGGTGGCTTCGAGGTGGAGCTGCTTCGGGGTGTGCGTGGCACCGTCGGGGACGATCGTCGTCCGGTTGCCGCCGTCCAGGTCCACGCGCTCGACGGAGCCGTCGTTCTCCGCCGGGACGCCCATGTTCGTCCAGTAGACGTACCCGGCACCGGCGTCCACGGCGACGCCGTCGGGGATCCGGCACCCGGTGACGAGGACCGTCTTGTCGGAGCCGTCGGGGAGCACGGAGAACAGGCGGCCGCCGCCGCTGGCCTCCAGCACGAACAGTGTGTCCCGGTCGTCCATCACGTTGCCTCCTTCGCGCCCGGTCCGGTCCGGGTCCCGGCCGGCGGTCCGGACGGGTCGTGCTGCGCGCGCACGGCCAGCAGGGCCGCGAGCATGGCGTCACGGCCGGCGGACAGCTCGTCGACCGAGTGGCCGTCCGCCTCCTTGAGGACCCCGCTCACGATCGTGTCCCTGAGCTCGGGCGTGAACTCGGGGGTGCCCAGCTGCCCCCAGGACTCGACCATGCGCGGCATGAGGGTGTCCATGAAGTGCTGGATGCCGCCCTCGCCGCCGCCGAGGTGCCACAGCAGGTGCGGGCCCATGACACCCCAGCGCAGCCCCGGCCCCCAGGACACCGCGTCGTCGGAGTCGGCCACGTCGAGCACGCCCTCCTGGACCAGGTACACGACCTCGCGGTACAGCGCGGCCTGGATGCGGTTGGCGACGTGCCCGGGAAGCTCCTTCTTCAGGTGGATCGGCTTCTTGCCGATCGCGGCGTAGAACGCCATGGCGTCCCGGACCGTCTCCGGGGCGGTCCTCGTGCCGCCGACGACCTCGACCAGGGGGACGACGTGCGGCGGGTTGAACGGGTGGCCGATGACGGTCCGCTCCGGATGCCGGCAGTCGACCTGGATGTCACTCATCGTGATGCCCGACGAACTCGACGCGATGATCGAGTCCGGCGGTGTGGCGTCGTCGAGGTCGGCGAACAGCTTCACCTTGAGCTCAGGGCGCTCGGGAGCGTTCTCCTGGACGAAGTCGGCGTCCGCGACGGCCTGCCGCATGTCCGGGGTGAATCCAAGGCGGTCGGGCGAGGCGCCGGGCGCGAGCCCGATCGCGGCGGCCGCGTCCCACGCGCCTGCCACGTACGACCGCAGGGCCGTTTCCGCGCCGGGCGCGGGGTCGGTCGCCGTGACGTCGAAGCCACGGACGAGGTAGTGCGTCGCCCAGCTGGCACCGATGGTGCCGGTCCCGACGATCGCCACGCGGTGGACGGACCTGTGCGATGTCATGGCTGATCACTGCTCCTGATCGTTGGCCACGCAGGGTGCGTGGCGACCGCGCGGCGGCCACGGGACAACCCTCGGCCCGGGGGAGCGCCGGCGCATCGGGCTGCGCGCCCAGGATTCGGGCGGGTTCTTGGTACCGCGGTACAGGGCACGCGGCCGGCGGCCCGCCGCGGCGCCCGGGGCTCCCGCGCCGGGCAACGGCTGTGCTGCCTCCGGTACTTGAGGGCCGGCAGCAAGTGCCGACGCCGGATCCGCCGCGCGGTCGGCTCACCCCGATTTGGTGCAGGAGCACCAAATCGAGCGGAAACGTGGTGTTCCGCGCCCAGTGGCTGTGACTCCGCCGCCTCCTAGCGTCGTTCGTACTGACCCCATCGGATTCCCCACTGGATTCCCCATCGGATTCCCGATCGGAAGGAACGGCAGATGAAGGCGACACACGGCGCGGCAGCCGATCAGGGACACGCTCTCGCGAGCCCCAACGGGAACTCGTCCGGGGTGGAGCCGCCCGTACTGGGCGGACCGGAGTTCTCCGACTACTTCCTTCTGGACAACCTGCTCACCGACGAGCAGCGGGCCCTCAAGAAGAAGGTCCGCGAGTTCATGGACCAGGAGGTCATCCCGGTCATCAACCCGTACTGGGAGCGGGCGGAGTTCCCCTTCGAGCTGGTGCCCAAGCTGGCGCGGCTGGACATCGCGGGCTTCCAGATCTCCGGGTACGGCTGCCCGGGGATGAGCAACGTGACCGCGGGCCTGGTGATCCTCGAACTGGCCCGGGGTGATCTGAACATGTCGACCATGATGGGGGTCCACTCGGCCCTGGCCATGATGTCGATCGCGCTGCTGGGCTCCGAGGAGCAGAAGCAGCGCTTCCTGCCGGCGATGGCCCGGATGGAGAAGCTCGGCGCATTCGGCCTCACCGAGCCCACGCACGGCTCGGACGTGGTCAAGCTGGAGACGACCGCGCACCGCGACGGCGACTCCTACGTCATCAACGGACACAAGAGGTGGATCGGCAACGCGACCTTCGCCGACTACTCGATCATCTGGGCCCGGGGCGACGACGGGCATGTCGGCGGCTATGTGGTCGAGAAGGGCACGCCCGGGTTCGACGCCCAGGTCATCAAGGGCAAGACGGCACTGCGCTGTGTCCAGAACGCGCAGATCTCCCTCACCGACGTCCGGGTGCCGGCCGCGAACCGGCTGGCGAACGTCAACACCTTCCGGGACACCGAGAAGGTCCTGCTGGCCTCGCGCTTCTGCGTCGCCTGGGAGTCGATCGGGGCCGCGGTCGCGGGCTACGAGACGGCCCTCGCCTACGCCAAGCAGCGCCGGCAGTTCGGGATGCCGCTGGCCTCCTTCCAGCTCATCCAGTACCGGCTGTCCCGGATGCTCGCGGACATCACCGACATGCTGTGCATGCAGCACCGGCTGAGCCAGCTCCTGGACGAGGGCGAGTACTCGATGCCCAGGGTCGCGCTGGCCAAGATGCACTACACCGAACGGGCCCGGGCCATCCTCGCCGACGCCCGCGACATGCTCGGCGGCAACGGGATCCTGCTCGACTACCACGTGGCCCGGCATCTGTGCGACATCGAGGCGATCGACACCTACGAGGGGACCGACACCGTGCAGGCGCTGATCGTCGGCCGTGACATCACCGGCTACAGCGCCTTCGTGCCCGCGGCGCCCAGCCACCACTGACCCGGCGCCCCGGCGAGGACAAGGAGTCGTCATGAGCAGCACGCCCCTCCTGCAGGGACTGCACGTCGTCGATCTCGCGAGCTTCATCGCAGGGCCCGCCGCGGCCACCATCCTCGGCGACTTCGGCGCCGACGTGGTCAAGGTGGAACCCCCGGGCGTGGGCGACGCGTACCGTTCGCTCAGCCGCATGCCACCGAACCCCCGTGTCGAGGGGGTCAACTACCCCTGGCAGCTGGACAACCGCAACAAGCGCAGCATCGCGCTCAACCTGAAGGCACCCGGTGCCCGGGCCGTGGTCGAACGGCTGGTGGCCTGGGCGGACGTGCTGGTGACCAACTTCCCGCCGCACACCCGCGCCAAGCTGGGCCTTGACTACGACGACCTGATCCCGCTGAACCCCCGGCTGATCTACGCCGATGTCACCGGCTTCGGCGAGGAGGGTCCGGACGCGCACCTGCCCGGGTTCGACGTGACCGCGTTCTGGGCCCGCAGCGGCCTCATGGACGTCACCCGCCAGCACGACGCACCGCCGGCGATGAACGCGTTCGGGTCGGGCGACCACCCGACGGCGATCACCCTGTTCGCCGGGATCATGACCGCGCTGTACCGGCGGGAGAGGACCGGCGAGGGCGCCCGCGTCACCGCTTCGCTGATCGCCGAGGGCGCCTGGGCGGCCGGCATGTGGCTGCAGGCCGTCCTGGTCGGCGGGAAGGCCCCCCGCCCGGTCGACAGGACCGACCCGCCGAACGCGCTCGCCAACGCGTACCGCACCGCGGACGACCGCTGGCTGCTGCTGGCCTTCGCCAACGAGGACAAGCAGGTCCCCCTCTTCCTCCAGGCGATCGGTCACCCCGAGGCCGCCGAGAACCCGCGCTACGCCGACTCGCAGAGCCGCCGTGCCCATGCCGGTGAGATCGCCGGCCTGCTGGACAAGACGTTCGCGGCCCGTCCGCTGGCCGAGTGGCGTCAGGTGCTCGACGCCGCGGGCCTCACCTACGGAGTCGCGCAGACGATCGAGGAGTTCGCCCACGACCCGCAGCTCGTGGCCAACGGGATCCTCGTACCGATCGACGACGGCGGCAGCGACCGGCATCTGACCGTCGACAGCCCCGTACGGCTGGACCAGGAACCCAAGGTCCGTCCGCGTCCGGCCCCCGACCTGGGCGAACACACCGACTCCGTGCTCCGTGACATCGGCTTCGACGCCACCGGGATCGAGGAACTGCACAAGGCCGAGGCCGTCGCCTGAGGCCATGGCCCGCGGCACGAGGCAAGGGCGCGGGGGACCGGCGCCAGGGAGAGAAAGGGAACCACGTCATGACCACGGCCACGAACGCACCGACCGTACGGACCGAGGAGATCGACGGAATCTTCGTGATCACCATCGACCGGCCCCGGGCCCGCAACGCCATCGACGGGGCCACCGCACGGGCCCTCGCCGCCGCTCTCGACCAGCTGGAGTCCCGCGACGACCTCAGGGTCGGCATCCTCACCGGGGCCGGCGGCGTCTTCAGCGCGGGCATGGACCTCAAGGCCTTCGCGGCCGGCGACAGGCCCATCGTCGGCGGACGGGGCTTCGCGGGGATCACCCGCGCCCGGATCAGGACCCCGCTCATCGCCGCCGTCGAGGGCTATGCGCTGGGCGGCGGCACCGAGATGGCGCTCGCCTGCGACATGATCGTGGCCGCGCGGGACGCCACCTTCGGCCAGACCGAGGTCCGCTACGGCATCGTGCCGCCCGAGGGCGGCATGGTGCGCCTGCCCGAGCGCATCCCGCACAACATCGCGCTCGAACTGCTGCTCACCGGCGGGACCCTGCCGGCCGAGCGCGCGGAGCGCTTCGGCCTGGTCAACGAGCTGACGGAACCGGGTCAGGCACTCCAGCGGGCCCTGAAGCTGGCCCGCAGCATCGTGCTCAACGCGCCCCTGGCCGTGGAGGCCGTGAAACGGGTCGTCAACGAGCGGCGGGCCTTCAGCGACGAGGACGCCTTCGCCGACCAGGACCTCATCGCCGACCCGGTGCTGGCCTCCCAGGACGCCCAGGAGGGCGCCCACGCCTTCGCGGAGCGGCGTCAGCCGCACTGGGAAGGCCGCTGACCCGGGACTCCGACCCGAGCGCCGACATGTCTCGCGCGTTTTCCGTGTTTCATTCGGCGTTCGTGCGCAGCAGCGTGGAGCCGAGGTACTGGACGGCGCGCAGCGCGATCTCCAGATCGGTGTGCTCCTTCTGGACCGGGTGCCCCATGATCTCCTCGGCCTTGCGGATGCGGTACTGCACGGTGTTCTTGTGCAGGATCTGGGCGCTCGCGGTGGCCGTGTAGCTGCAGCCGTTGTCCAGGAATATCTGCGCGGTCTCGCGTAGGCGCGCGCTGTTCTCGTCGTCGAGGGCCAACGGGCCGAGGACGTCCCACACCCAGGCGCGTATGTCGTCGATGTGCGAAGCCATCAGGGCGATGGGAGCCACGGTGGAGAACTGTGTGAACCGGGGGACCGGATCGGCCACGGCCGCGAGTTCCTGGACGCGCAGCGCCTGCCGGTGGGTGGCGCGGAACCCCTCGACGTCGTATCCGACACCCCCGGCGCACATGTGGACGGAGGGATCGCTGCGCTCCAGGACGCCCGCCACCTCGTGCCAGGGGACGTCGCTGTTCGGGCCCAGCGGCAGCCAGGCCCAGGACACGATCGCGTCCCGGGGGACGAACAGCGGCCGCGCGGGGCAGCCGAGCCGCTGGGCGATCTCGTCGGTGATCCGGTGCAGCCGGGAGAGCCCCTCGCCCCCGTCCTTCGGCGAAGGCAGCCACGCCACCAGCCCGAGGTGATGCTGCCGGAGCCGGTAACCGAGAGCCGGTTCGATCCGGTTGAGGTCGACGTCGCTCCCGGCGAGGACGTCGCGCACCCGGGCGGCGCGCGCCGCGGTCTGGCTGAGCAGCCAGTTGTCGCGTTCGTGCTGGTACTCCGCGATGACGTGCTCGGTGACCCGGTCGATGTAGCCGAAGCTCGTGTGCAGCATGCGCCGGTTGGTCGCGACGGCCAGATCCTCGGCGGCGTTCTGCCGGTTGAGTTCGTCCAGACACCACTGCAGAAATCGCCAGTGCCCGATCCGGTAGGCCCTGATCAACGCACTCAGGGGAATTCCCCGCTGTGCCAGCCTCCGCGCGTATTCGAGGGCGGCCGCGGGCCCCTCGACCTTTTCCAGTGGAATGTCGTTCTCGAAGACGTGCAGCAGGGTGCCGGCGTTTTCCGAGATACTCGCCCGGAGGATTTTCTCGATGGTCGCGTCGCCCCTGAGCTCCGGTATCTCGGCAAGAACATAGTCCCCGATGTCGCGGCCGACCTCCGGAAGATGTGACCCTACGTTCTCCGCGACCACGGACAGTTGTTTCACGGCCTCTGGATGCTCCGCAGCCATGCCTCAAAGCTAACCGCAGAATGGTCCGACGGCACCAATTCGGTCCCCGGGGTCGTATCGCGAGCCCAGTGATTTCCCTGCGTTCCGGTCCTAGTCTCTGCTCGTTCGAGCCCTTGCGAAGTGCTTGAGAAGGACGCGTCATGAACCTCGCCCACCACGTGCCCGACAGCGCCCGGACGTACCCGGACCGCCCCGCGCTCCGTATCGAGGACACCGCGGTCTCCTATCGCGCGCTCGACGGGAGCACCGCCCGCATGGCCGGACTGCTCCGGGACCGTGGTGTGCAGCCCGGCGACCGGGTCGCGCTGATGCTGCCCAACGTTCCCGAGTTCGCCGTCGTCTACTACGGCGTACTCCGGGCGGGCGGCACCGTCGTCCCGATGAACCCCCTGCTCAAATCGCGTGAGGTCGCCTACTACCTCGGCGACTCGGGGGCCAGGCTGCTGTTCGCCTGGCACGACTTCGCCGACGAGGCGCACACCGGTGCGCGGGAGGCGGACGCGGAGGTGCTCGTCGTCCGGCCCGGCGCCCTCGACGAACTGCTGGAACCGGCCTCGCCCCTCGATGACCTGACGGAGCGTCATGACGACGACACCGCGGTCATCCTCTACACCTCGGGGACCACCGGTCAGCCGAAGGGCGCCGAACTGACCCACGCCAACCTGGCCCGCAACTGCGAGATCGCGGCAGGCGAACTGTTCCAGCTCACCGCCGACGACGTGATCTTCGGCGGTCTGCCGCTGTTCCACGCCTTCGGGCAGACCTGCACCCTCAACGCCGCCGTGGCCTTCGGCGCGTGCCTCACCCTGCTGCCGCGCTTCGACGCCGCACAGGCCCTCGGCATCCTCGACGCACACCGGGTGACCGTCTTCGCCGGGGTGCCCACGGTGTACAGCAGGCTCGTACGGCAGCCCGGCAGGGAGAGCCACGACGTCTCCCGGCTGCGCGTGTGCCTCGCCGGCGGCGCCGAACTGCCCGTCCAGGTGCTGTACGACTTCCAGGCCGCGTTCGACTGCGTCGTGCTCGAAGGCTACGGACTGTCGGAGACCTCGCCCGTCGTCTCGGTCAACACCCTGCGGGCCGGACCCAGGCCCGGCTCGGTCGGCACCCCGATCCCGGGCGTCCGGGTGCGGGTGGTCGACAACGGCAGGGAGGTACCGCAGGGGGACACGGGCGAGATCGCGGTGCGCGGGCACAACGTGATGAAGCGGTACTGGCAGCGTCCCGAGGAGACCGCCGCCACGATCCGGGACGGCTGGCTGTACACCGGTGACCTCGGCCGGGTGGACGAGGACGGGTACCTGTGGATCGTCGGCCGGAAGAAGGACGTGATCATCCGGGGCGGGTACAACGTGTACCCCCGCGAGGTCGAGGACGTGCTCTACGAGCACCCGGCCGTCGCCGACGCCGCGGTCATCGGCCTTCCCGACCCCGACCTCGGCGAGGAGGTCGGTGCGGCGGTCGTGCTCCGGCCGGGGGCGCGGACGACGGCCGAGGAACTGCGTGCGTACGTCAAGGGCCAGGTCGCCGCCTACAAGTACCCGCGGAAGGTGTGGATCGCGGACACCCTGCCCAAGGGGCCCACCGGGAAGATCCTCAAGAAGGAGATCGTGCCGCCGGCCGGGCGATGAGCCGGGTGTCAGGCGCCGGGGCACCCGGTGGCGGCTCCCTCGACGTGCCGGCCGCCCGGGAGCGTGACCGTCACCGGCTCGGGTTCGGCACCGGGGTCGGCTATGCGCTGCGCCGCGTCCGCCGTGCAGGCGAGCTGTGCGGCCGCGAGGCCGGGATCGCTCAACTCGCCGGCGAAGGCGGACAGTTCGACGGAGATCCGGTCCTCCCGAGCGGTCACCCGCACGAAGCGCGCCCCGTCGGACGCCTCCGGTACGGCGGTGGCACCCCCGCTCGGCGCCGGGACGGCGGGGACCGCCGACGGCAGGCCCGTGGGCAGGGGCAGCCGCGTCGTCAGTCCCTTGCCGCGCTCCGCGCCGGTCGGCCCCAGGAGCAGTTCCCGCAGCGCCGACTCGACGTCGCCCGGCGCGTCGGTCTCGCGCCGGACGGCGACCAGGGTGCCGTCCCGCACGAAGTACAGCCGCGTCGTCGGCACGACGCCACCGGCCGGACCGCCCGCCTGCACCACACCGGTCGTGGGGATGCCGCAGGAGGCCAGCACGCACACCGCCGCGGGGACCAGGAACGCGAGGCGGGCCCGCCGCCCGAGGCTCGTCACCGGTCCTCCCGGGCCGGTTCGCCGGCCGGCAGGGGGAGTCGCACGGTGAAGACGGCGCCGCCCCCGGGCCGGTTCGCGGCGCGGACCGTGCCGCCGTGCACCCGGACGTTCTCCGCGGTGATCGCGAGGCCCAGGCCGCTGCCCTCGGTGCGGGTGCGGGCGGCGTCCGACTTGTAGAACCGCTCGAAGACCTGCGGCAGCGCCTCGTCCGGGATCCCGGGTCCGCTGTCCAGCACCTCGATCACCGCGAGCCGCGCCCCGCCGGGCTGTCCGCCGTGCTCACCGCCGTCGTACAGGCGCAGGGCGACGGGCCGGGCGCCGTGTCGCAGCGCGTTGCCGACCAGGTTGGCCACGACGACGTCGAGGCGGCGCGGGTCGACGCGGCCGCGCAGGGTGCCGGGCGGCGGCAGGTCGCAGTCCACCAGGCCGGTCCAGGCGCGGGCGTCCAGGGTGCGCCGCAGGGACTCGGCGAGGTCGATCTCGTCCAGGTGCAGCACCGCGGCGCCCGCGTCGAAACGGGAGATCTCCATCAGGTCGTCCACCAGCCGGGCCAGCTTCACGGTCTCCTCGCTGATCAGACGGACGGCGGTGGCGGTGTCCGGGTCCAGGCGGGCGGCGTCCTCGTCGAGGACGTCGGTGACGGCGGACATGGCGGCGAGCGGGGTGCGCAGTTCGTGCGACACGTCCGCGGCGAACCGTCGGGCCCGGGCCTCCATGCCGCGCAGCTCGGCCACCGACTTCTCCAGCGCGGCGGCCGTCTCGTTGAACGTGTGGGAGAGATCGGCGAGTTCGTCGGACCCGTCGACGGCGAGCCGGGTGTCCAGGCGTCCCTCGGCGATGCTGCGGGTGGCGTGGCGCAGGGCCCGGACCGGGCGCAGCACCCCGCGGGCGGCGAGCAGCGCCAGCAGCACGGCGAGCGTCAGCGCGGGCACCGCGGCGCGTTCGGCGGCGGTGACCAGCGCGTCTACGTAGGCGCGTTCGGTGGTCTGGGGCACCGTCAGGAAGACATGGACACCGGAGGTGTACACGCCCTTGGCGGGTGCCTGGTCGAAGGTGACCGACATGCCGACGACGAGTGCGGTGCGGTCGCCGTCGGCCACCCGCTGGAAGACCGTGGCCATGCTGGAGCCGACGGCCTCGCGCACGGCGGGCGTCAGCTCCTCGAAGCGGTCGCCCGCGGCGGAGGTGGCGCTCAGGCTGCCGTAGGTGGCCAGCACCCGCCAGGTCCCGGAGGGCTCCGAGCGGGCCACGTCCGACGCGAACCGTGCCAGTGCGGTCCGGTCCGGCGGGAAGGCGAGGTCCGGGGCGAGGCGGCCGACCTGGGTGCGCAGCTGCTGGATCACGGCGTCCTGGCTCTGCTGGAGCACGCCGGTACGGGCCTCGCGGAAGGTCAGGGCGCCGGTGGTGCCCGCGGTGACGGCGGCGACCAGCGTGAAGGCGAGCACCAGGCGGGTCCGCAGGCCGCGCAGCTGCGGGAGACGGGGGCGCCTCACCGGGCCGCGAACCGGTAGCCGAAGCCGCGCACGGTCTGGATGTGGCGGGGCTCGCGCGGCGGTTCGCCCATCTTGGCGCGCAGCCGCCGCACGCAGGCGTCCACCAGCCGTGCGTCCCCGTGGTAGCTGTGCTCCCAGACCGCCTCCAGGAGCTGCTGCCGGCTGAACACCTGGCCGGGCGACGCGGACAGGGTGAGCAGCAGCCGGAGTTCGGAGGGGGCGAGCGGGATCGGCACACCGCCGCGGGCGACCGAGAGCCCGGCCCGGTCGACGGACAGGTCCCCGTAGGTGTCGATCTTCGGTATGCCGCCCTCGGCGGGCGCGCCGCCCGCCCGGCGCAGCACCGCGCGGAGGCGGGCCTCAAGGACCCGCGCCTGCACGGGTTTGACCACGTAGTCGTCGGCGCCCGCCTCCAGGCCCACCACGATGTCCTCGTCGTCGCCGCGCGCGGTCGCCATGACGATCGGCAGGGTCTGGTCGAGGGCGCGGATCCGGCGGCACACGTCGAGTCCGGGCATCCCGGGCAGCATGAGGTCCAGCACCACGACGTCCGGCCGGAAGGACCGCACCCGCTCCAGCCCGTCCTCCCCGGTCGCCACGGCGGCGACCTCGTGGCCCTGGCGGCGCAGGGCGAGGGACACCCCCTCCCGCACGGCACGGTCGTCTTCGATCAGCAGAACGCGTGGCATGCGCTCAGTATCCGCATCGCATCCGCACGGCTGTGCGTTTGTTACGGGATGATCATATGAGGTCGCAACGCCGTGCCCGTTATCTCTTCGTTATCATTTGCGCCAGGTCCGATCACATTCCGATCACAGCCTGACGGTCATGACCACGCGCACAGCAACTTCGTCCCGTGGCCGTCGCCGGAGCGGTCGCACGCATGCCTCGCCCCGCAGGGGGAAACGGAAGGGGCCGGTCTGGGGAGCCGTGGCCGCGCTGGCGGTCCTGGGTGCCGCCGGGTTCGCGGCCGTCGACGGGGGCTCGTCCGGTACCGGTGCGGCCCACGCCGGAGGCCGGACCGGGCCGACCGAACGGGCGCGCTCCGGGCGTCTCGGCGCCACCGGCCCGGCACACGGCTCCCGGTCCCCGTCGCCCGGTCCGGCCACCACCTCCGCCTCGCCCCGCCCCGGCGCCTCGCCCACCCCGGAGATCCCGGCGACGGGACCGGGCACGTTCGTCACCGCGGCCGGCGGCAGCACCAGGGTCGGATCCGGGACGGTCCTGCGCTACCGGGTCGACGTCGAGAAGGGCATCGACCTGTCCGCTTCGGACGTCGCCCGGCAGGTCGAGCGGATCCTGGCCGACCGGCGCGGCTGGACCGCCGACGGCCGCTCGGCGTTCGAACGGGTGTCGAGCGGTCCGACCGACTTCGTCGTCCGGGTCGCGACGCCCGGGACGGTGGACAGGGTCTGCGGGGAGTACGGGCTGGACACCGGCGGCGAGGTCAACTGCAATGTGGCCGACCAGGTCATGGTGAACCTCAGGCGCTGGCTCCTTGCGACCCCCGTCTACGCCCGGCACGTCAAGGACTACCGGGCCCTGATCATCAACCACGAGGTCGGCCACTTCCTCGGCCACGGCCATGTCGGCTGCCCGGGCGCGGGGCGGCCGGCTCCCGTGATGATGCAGCAGATCAAGGGCATGCACGGGTGCCTGCCCAACGTCTGGCCGTACGACGAGAAAGGGCGGTACCTGACCGGACCCGCCGTGTCCTGACCCGGTCGCGGGCGCGGTGTGCCCCTCGGGTATGACGTGAAGGCTCAAGTGAGCTGATACGCTCCCGACGTGACCGCCCCCGACCAGCCCCGACCGGACGACGAGCGCGCCGGCCTGTGGCTCACGCCCGCCGAACTGGCCTCGTGGATGTCGGTGGTCCGCCTGATCAACCGGCTGCCCTGGGCCCTGGACGCCCAGCTGCAGCGGGACGCGGACCTGAGCATGGTCGAGTACATGGCCATGGCGATGCTGGCCGAGGCGCCCGACCTGACCCTGCGGATGAGTGTGCTGGCCGAGGAGACCAACTCGTCGCTGTCCCGCCTGTCGCACCTGGTGAAGCGGTTGGAGAAGCGTGGTTACGTCCGGCGGGAACCGGACCCGGCCGACGGGCGGTTCACCAACGCCATCCTGCTGCCCGACGGCATGCGGAAGCTGGAGTCGGCCGCACCCGCCCATGTGGCCAACGTCCGTCACCTCGTCGTGGACAACCTCTCTCCCGAGCGCCTTCGCCGGCTCGGCCAGGACGCCGAACGCGTCCTCGGGCGGATCGACTCGCCGGTGCGCTGAGCGCACCGGACGACTTGAGCGTTAAGGCGACTGCGAGAGCGGCGTCTACTGCTCGCGGCCCGCGTCCCCGAGTTCCCTGAGCAGCAGGGTCAGGGTCGCCAGCCGGTCGGGGCCGAGCAGTTCCTCTATCCAGCGGCTGGTCTCCTGGGCCTGCTCGCGGCCCAGCGCCGTGCGTTCCCGCCCGGCGGGAGTCAGGGCGATCAGCTGGCGGCGGCGGTTGCCCGGATCCGTGTTCTTGGTGACCAGGCCGCGCGCCACGAGCCGGTCGAGCAGGGGAGTGAGGGTCGAGCGGTCGACCGCGGCGAGGGCGCCGAGCGTCTTCTGGTCCAGGCTTCCGCGTTCGTCCAGGATCTGGAGCACGGCGAACTGCGGCGGCGTCAGGTCGCCGCTGCGCAGCTGCCACGAGGCGTTCACCGCCTGCGAGGCCCGGCGCAGCTGGTGGGCCATGCCGTCTTCCAGCGTTCCGTCGTATCGCGCACCACTCGTCATGGGGCCAGATTACCTCCGTGCACTGTCATTCCGCACACGGAGCATTTGCCATTGCAAGGTGAGTGCCCTAGATTGATCCGTGTACGGACTTACCGCGTACGGAAGGTGTTTCCCATGCCGCGACGAGTGATCCTGGCGATGACGGGGGCGACCGGCGCCGTCATCGGTGTCGAACTGCTGCGCAGGCTGCGGGAGCAGCCGGACGTGGAGACCCATCTCGTGCTGTCCCGGTGGGCCAGGGCGACCATTCATCTGGAGACCGACCACTCGGTGCGCGATGTCACCGACCTGGCGGACGTGACGTACGCCTGGAACGACCAGGGCGCGGCGATCTCGTCCGGATCGTTCCCGGCCGACGCCATGATCATCGCGCCGTGCAGCATGAAGACCCTCGCCGGGATCCGCACCGGCTACGCCGACGGCCTCGTCCCGCGCGCCGCCGACGTCACGCTGAAGGAACGGCGGCCCCTGGTGCTGGTGCCGCGGGAGACCCCGCTCAGCGAGATCCATCTGGAGAACATGCTCGCGCTCTCCCGCATGGGGGCGCGGATCGTGCCGCCGATGCCGGCCTTCTACAACCGCCCGCAGACCATCGACGACCTCGTCGGGCACATCGCCGTCCGAGTGCTGGACCAGATCGGCATCCAGGTGCCGTCGGCCCGGCGCTGGGACGGAATGCCCCGCCGGTCCGAACCGAAAGGCGCAACCAACTGATGTCCGCCACCGATGACTTCCGGTCCTACCTCGCCGCGCTCGAAGAACTGGGCGACCTCCAGCGCATCTCCCGGGTGATCGATCCCGACCTGGAGGCGTCCGCCGTCACCCGGCGCTCCACCGAGAACGACCGCCCCGCTCCGTTCTTCGAGCACCTCAAGGGCGTCGCCGAGGGCTTCCGCATGGTCGGCGCCCCCGGCGCCCTGTCCAGCATCCCCGGGCATCCGCTGGCCCGGATCTCACTCTCGCTCGGCCTGCCCCACACCACCACCGCCGCCGAACTGGTCGAGAGGCTCGCGCGAGCGGGCACCGGAGAACTGCTCCCGCCGCGGCGGGTGGCGTCCGCCGGCGCGCCCTGCAAGCAGCACGTCCTGACCGGCGAGGACGCCCGGCTCGACCGGTTCCCGATCCCGTTCGTCCATCAGGCCGACGGCGGTCCCTACGTCAACACCTGGGGCGTCGTCGTCGCCCGGACGCCGGACGGCAGGTGGACCAACTGGGCCATCTCCCGGATCATGCAGATCGACGACCGCCACATGACCGGACTGGTGCTGCCGGGCCAGCACCTCGGCATGATCTGGCGCGAGTGGGAGGCCATCGGCGAACCCATGCCGTACGCGCTCTTCCAGGGCGGTGACCCGGGCGCCGCCGTCGTCGGCGGCATGACCGTCCCGACCGAGGTCGACGAGGGCGCGTATCTCGGAGCGCTGCTCGGCAGGCCGGTCGACGTGGTGAAGTGCGAGACCAACGACCTGGAGGTGCCGGCCTCCGCCGAGGTCGTCATCGAGGGCCGCCTGTCCGCGACCCGCGACGCCGTCGAAGGCCCGTTCGCCGAGTTCCACGGCTGGGCGCTGCCCGAGACCTCGCCTCAGCCGCTGTTCGGCATCGACGCGATCACCTACCGGGACGACCCGATCTGGCCGCTCGCCCCCGCCGGACGGCCCGTCGACGACTCGCACGTCGCGCCCGCCGCCGGAATCTCCGGCGAGGTCGTCGCGGAGCTGCGCAAGGCCGGGCTGCCCGTCACCACCGCCTGGCTGCCGCTGCGCGCCGCCTGCTTCTGGACGGTGATCACGGTCCCGTCGAACTGGCGCGACCTGCTGCCCGGCATGGACACCGCACGGTTCGTGCACCGCATCGGCGAGGTGCTGAGCGGCACCCGGGTCGGCCGGCTCTCCCCGGTCGTCCACGTCCTCGACGACGACGTGGACCCGGCGAACGACTCGGACCTGCTGTGGGCGCTGGCCACCCGGGTGCACCCGACGCTGCGTCAGGAGCAGTGGCACGGGCCGATCATGCCGTGGTACCCGTGCTTCACCGAGGAGGAACTGCACAACGGCTGGGGAGCCGTCGTCGTCCATGACGCGCTGCTTCCGGCGGAGGGCCACGGCCGCGCCCCGCAGGCCACCTTCGAGGGCGTCTTCCCGGCGGACCTGCGCGCCAGGGTCCTCGCCGCCGAGGCCGAGTCGGCCGAGGCCCCTCCCGGCGCCTGACAGGTCACAGGACCGGTAGCAGCTCCATCGCCCGGAGCGGCCGCGGATGGAACAGGCGCAGCCGGTGCACCCGGCCGGCCTCGTCCAGCGTCATCAGCCAGGCCACGCTGGGCGGGCAGTGCCCGGGGTCGTCGGACGGGTTGACGATGTCCATCTCCCAGACGGCCAGCGACCGTCCGGCGACGGCATGCGCGAGGCGCTGCCGCACCCCGGCGGCGATGTCGCCGTCCATGGCACGCACCAGCAGGTCCCGGCCCCCGACCCGGTCGCTGCCCCTGAGCAGGGCGATCTCCGGGGACCAGCGTTCCGTGAGCAGTGTGCCGAAGTGCCCGCTCTCGGCGGCGTCGAGGGTCTCCCGGGCCTGGGTACGGCTGTCCCGGGTGCGCCGCGCGGTGTCGCCGTGCGCCGCGTCCGCCGTGCCGGCCAGGGCCGCCGCGAGCTTGGCCCGGCCCTGGCTGAGCCGGCTGCGGACCGTGCCGACGGGGATCCCGCAGACGCCGGCTATCCCCTCGTACGAGGTGACGCCCGTGGTGAAGTGGCGCAGCACCAGCGGCAGCCGCAGCGTCGGGGAGAGTTCCTCCAGCGCCGCCCAGATCCAGTCCCGCAGCGCGCTCTGTTCCAGCCACTGCTCCGGACCCGCCTGAGTGGACGGCAGGTGCAGACCCTCGTCCACCGGCCGGACGGGGACCGCGTCCCGCAGCAGGGAGCGCGCGGCGTTGCGCACGATCATCCGCAGCCACGCGCCCACCGCACCCGGATCGCGGACGTCGCCGATCCGTCGCAGTGCGGTCAGGGCCGCGTCCTGCAGGACGTCCTCGGTGTCCGGGCCCGGACCCAGCAGGCTCAGCGCCACCGCGCGCATACCCGCGCGGTGGCGTTCGAGCAGCAGCCCCAGGGCGGCGACCTCGCCCGCCTGCGCGGCCCGGGTGAGCACCGCGTCCTCGATGCGCGCGGCCTCGGCCGTCTCCCGGCTCATGAGGCCGCACCCGCGAGGGAGAGGGCGGCGGCGGATGCGGCTGCGGGACCGGGTGCCGAACCGGCATCAGGTCCGTCCTTCGGGCGCCCGGACCGGAGCAACCGCATCTTCTCGGCCTCTCTGTTCTCGCGGGCTCCGGCTAGTCCTCGTCGCCGAGTTCCGGCAGCCAGCTGCCGTGGAAACCCGCGGGGACAGCGTAGGGGAGTTCCACCACCGCCTGCTCGGACAGGTCAGTGGCGTCGAGGACGAGCAGCTCCCCGGCCTTGCCGTCGTCGTCGGAGACGAGCGACAGCAGCCAGCCCTCGTCCTCGCTCCGGCCGTTCGCGGCCGGGACGAACACCGCCTCACCCGCGTAGCGGGCGCCGGGCGTCGGGTGGACCCGGGTGGTCTCGCGCGTGAGGTCGTGCTTGGCTATGCCGTCGCCGGAGACCGTGTACAGGTAGCGGTTCTCGCGTCCGGTGAGGGCCTCGTTGTGGGTGGGGAACTCGGCGTCCCGGTCGTCCAGTTGGCGCTCGGCGACCCGGCCGGTGGCCGGGTCCAGCGTCCAGCGGTACAGCACCGCGGGCGCCTGGACGAGGCCAGGCTCCGGTACGACGGCCACGCCGGTGGGCCCGCCGATGTCGCCCCAGGCGTGCTCGAACCTGTCGTGGTCGTAGCGCACCGCGTCGAGGACGATCCGCCCCTGCGCGTCCTCGTAGGCGTTGCCGACGTGGAAGACGTAGCAGGGGTCGACGTCGAACCAGCGCACCTCGGTGCTGCCGGGGGTGCGGGACATGATGCCGAGCCGGGCGCCGTAGCTCTCGTCCCACTGGTAGGGCATACCGCCGTGGCCGGCGAGTTCGGGCCGGAAGACGACGGGCAGGTCCATCCAGACGATGTGGTGCTCGGTGATGGCGAAGTCGTGCATCATCGTCGGGCCCGGCACCTCGATCGGGCGGCTGTCGAGCAGCTCCCCCTCCGCGGTGACCCGGTGGTAGGTGAGGTACGGCGGGGCGAACCCGGTACCGAACAGGTGGAGTTCGCCGGTGACCGGATCCTCCTTGGGATGTGCGGTCATCGCGGTGGTCAGCCTGCCCCCGAAGTCGTACGGCCCGACGGTCTCCAGCGCCGGGGTGACCCAGTAGGGGAAGCCGACCTCGCACAGCGCCAGCACCGTGTCCGCGTGCCGGATGACATGGGTGTTGCCGGGTGTCGCGGTGAGGTCGAAGGTGCCGTCCTCGCGGACGAAGGGGTGGCCCTCCCGCTCCCGGGTGCGGATCCACCGGTTGCGGTACCACTCGGCGTGGCCGTCGCGCAGCCGGAGGCCGTGGAGCATGCCGGGGCCGGTGAACCAGTGGCCGTTGTCCTCGTCGGGCAGCGGGTTGGGGCCGTTGCGCAGGTAGCGGCCGTCCAGTTCGGGCGGGAGCGTGCCGCGCACGGTGAGGTTGAAGGCGCTGTGCTCCTCGGCGACCGGGGCGAAGCGGCCCTTGAGGTAGAGGGGGACGGTGGTCTCTTCGGTCATGGTGCTTTCCTTGTCCGGGCCGGCAGGGCGGTGCCGGCCCCGTGCTGGATCAGGTCCGGGGCGGTCGGGCGGTGGCCGGGCGGAAGCTCGGCCCGCCGCCCGGCGTTCGGGATCCCGGACGCCGGGCGGAGCCGAGGCGACGCGTCACCGGGGTGCGGACGACAGCCCCTGGGACTCCAGCAGGCGCCGCTGCACCCGCTCGGGGTAGACCTTGGTGAAGACGATCGGGGCCGCCAGGCCGATGACATGGGCGGTGATGCCCACCCAGGCCGGGGCGTCCACCGCGTTGCCGACGGCCAGGACGACGGCGATGAAGGTGAAGCCGGCGCCCCAGGAGCCGGTGATGTAGTTGTTGACCTGGAGGAACTCGGGCATGTCCCAGTACTCGCGCGGCGTCTGGCGCTTGGCGATGCCCAGCGTGAAGGGGTGGCGGATCGCCATGGATCCCCACGCGGTGGCGGCCAGCCAGGCGAACGAGAGGACGTCCGTGTGGTCCTTCAGCCCCGAGTCCGGGTTGCTGATGGAGACGCCGCCGATCACGAGGAAGTACAGGATGGTGCTGGCCTCCAGGATCAGCGCGTCGAGGTCGACCCCCCGACGGCGGTCCTGGAGCAGCAGCACCAGCCCCGAGAGGACACCGGCGACAGCGCCCCAGCGCCAGTCGACGAAGCCCGACACGACCCCGGCGACGATCCAGGGGACGAAGCCGCGCAGATAAGCCATGAAACCCATTGAATGTTCCTTGCTGAATCGCAGAATCAATTGGACGGCCCTGGAGGGGGGTTGCTCCGCAGCCGTTCGAGAACCGACGCGGACTAGATGCAGGACGGGCGGCAAAGTTCGACCGCGGGAGTGTGACCCTCGTCACGATGACGTTTGGATGATCGGATGGGCCCGCTGTCATACTGACCGGCGTGATGCGTGCGGGGGCATGGCGGGACACCTGGCGCCGGCTGCGCCGCCGGATCGCCCAACGGCCGTACGTCTGCGCGGTGTTGCTCGGGTGCCTCGCGATCGCCGAGTCCCTCGCGGAGTTCGTCGCCGGCCACGGTTCGGTTCCGCGGATGTTCGCGGACGCCACCTCCGGCACCAGTCGCGTACAACTCACCCTGGTCATAGGGCTGTTCTGCCTGGCTACGGCACTACCGCCCCTGTTCCTGCGTCCGTTGGCGGCCGGAATCACGGTCACCGCCGCGAGCCTCGGCTCGCTCACGATCCTCCACACCCTCACGGTCGCGGGACTCGCGGCCCAACTCGCCGTCCAGTACCGGCTGGCCCGCACCGGTTCCACACCGCTCGCGCTCCTGCTCGGCGCGCCCTTCCTCGCCCTGGCCCTGGCCAGGGTCACCGACATGGCCACGGCCACGGACACCACCACGGACACGGTCGCGCGCACGGTGCTGCTCGCCGCGCTCGCGCCCGCCGCCGCCTGTGCCGGGCTCGCGGCGCGGGCCGCCGAGCACCGGCGCGCGCACTCCGCCGTACGCCGGGTGATGGCCGTGACCGAGTGGGAGAACGCGGCGCGGGGCGAGCGCGCCCGGATCGTCCGCGAACTCCACGACGTCGTCGGCCACCACCTGTCCATGATCGCCGTACAGGCCGAGACCGCGCGGGTGGCCACCCCCGGCATGCCCGCCCAGGGTGCCGAACGCCTCCTCGGCATCGGGGACACCGCACGCGCCGCGCTCACCGAGATGCGCCGGCTGCTCGGTGTGCTGCGCACGGACACCGGATCCGAGACCGGCGGCGAGCGCAGCCCCCAGCCGGACCTGCGCCACCTCAACGACCTCCTCGACGAGGCCCGTTCGGCCGCCGGCGGCTCCGTCCGGCTGGTCCTCAGCGGCTTTCCCCGCGCCCTCGACCCCGGGGTCGAACTCGCCGTCTACCGGATCGTCCAGGAGTCCCTCACCAACGCCCGCAAGCACGCGCCGGGCGCCGCCGTGGACGTCGAGCTGCACTACGCCGACGACCGCCTGCACCTGCGCGTCCGCGACAACGGGCCAGGCCCGGCCACTGAGCAACCACCCGACGGACATGGCCTGTTGGGCATGCGCGAGCGGGCCGTCGCGGTGGCCGGGGACGTCCGTACCGGCTCTGCGGACGTCGGCGGTTTCCTGGTGGCCGCCCGCTTCCCCGCGCCGCCGCGCGACGACCCCGAGGCCAGGACGGAAGAGACCGCATGAGCGTGCCCACCCCGCCGATCCGGGTAGTGATCGCCGACGACCACCTGGTGGTCCGGACCGGCTTCGCCGCACTGCTGGACTCCCAGCCCGACCTCACCGTCGTCGGCACCGCCGCCGACGGTACCGAGGCGCTCGGCGTGTGCCGCGAGACCCGCCCGGACGTCGTCCTGATGGACATCCGCATGCCGGGTCTGGACGGCATCGAGGCCACCCGCCGGCTCCTCGGCACGGCACCGGAGCGGACGGGCGGACCGCGGGTCCTCATCCTCACCACCTTCGACCTGGACGAGTACGTCTACGACGCCCTGCGCGCCGGGGCCAGCGGCTTCCTGCTCAAGGAGGTCACCGCCGAGCGGCTCTTCGACGCCGTCCGGGTCGTCGCCGCCGGGGACGCCCTGCTCGCCCCCGCCATCACCCGCCGGCTGATCGGCGAGTTCGCCCGGCTGCCCGACCGGGCCGCCGCGAACACCCCGCCGCCCCGGCTGGGCACGCTCACCGCACGGGAGACCGAGGTGCTGCTGCTCGTCGCCGAGGGCCTGTCGAACCCGGAGATCGCTGCCCGACTCGTCGTCGGCGAGGAGACGGTCAAGACCCACGTCAGCCGGATCCTCGCCAAGCTCGGCCTGCGCGACCGCACCCAGGCCGTCGTCGCCGCCTACGAGTCAGGACTGGTCGTCCCCCGTGCGAGGGATGCCAAAGCTGGCTCCGAGGGGTGACGCATCCGGCCGCCGCACTTCCTAGCCTGGCGGTCATGGAAACGACGATCGAGGTCAGGGGCTTACGCAAGCGCTTCGGGAGCGTGCAGGCGCTGGACGGGATGGAGTTCACCGTCCGGCCCGGCCGGGTCACCGGCTTCGTGGGCCCGAACGGCGCCGGCAAGTCCACCACGATGCGGGTGATCCTCGGCCTGGACCGGCCCGACCGGGGCAGCGCCCTCGTCGGTGGCCGCCCGTACCACCGACTGCGCACCCCCTTCACCCACATCGGGGCGCTGCTGGACGCCGCGGCCGTCCAGCCCGCCCGCACCGCCCGCCACCATCTGCTGTGGCTGGCGCACTCCCAGGGCCTGCGCGCCGCACGGGTCGAGGAGGTGCTCGGGCAGGTCGGCCTGCGGGACGCGGCCCACCGGAAGGCGGGCGGCTTCTCGCTCGGCATGCGGCAGCGGCTCGGCATCGCGGCCGCCCTGCTCGGCGACCCGCCCGCGGTGATGCTGGACGAACCGTTCAACGGGCTGGACCCGGAGGGCTTCCGGTGGATGCGCGGCTTCCTCGCGTCCCTCGCCGGAGAGGGCCGGGCGGTCCTGGTCTCCAGTCACCTCATGGGCGAACTCCAGGACACCGCCGACCACGTGATCGTCGTCGGCCGGGGCCGGGTCGTCGCCGACATGAGCGTGCGTGAGCTGCTGGAGTCCGTCTCCCGCGGACAGGTCACCCTGCGTACTTCCGCGCGCGGCGACGCCATGACCGTGCTCGCCCGCGCCGGCGCCACCGTCAGTTCCACGGGCCCCGGCTCGGTCACCGTCACCGGGCTGCCCGCCGAGCGGGTCGTCTCGCTGCTCGGCGGGCACGGTGTGCCGTTTGCGGAGGTCGCCGCCTATCGCGCCTCCCTCGAAGAGGCGTACATGGAACTGACCCGCGACGCCGTCCAGTTCCGCGGGACCCTGCCCGAGGAGGCCGGTCGATGACCACGGCCACCCTCGGCGGGTTCGGGCCGCTGCTGCACGCGGAGTGGACCAAGTTCCGTACCGTGCGCGGCTGGTGGGTGAGCAGCGTCTGCGCCGCCCTCGTCGTCTGCCTGGTCGGGCTGCTCGCCACCGCGACCGGCAACGCGGGTGCGTCCGCGGGCGGTTCGACCCTCCCCGTCGGCCCGGGCGGCGAGGCGGTCAACGACGACTTCTCCTTCGTACACCGGCCGCTGACCGGCGACGGCACGCTCACCGTCGCCGTGACCTCGCTCACCGGCGTGATCGCCACCGACCCCGGCCACACCGGATCCGGCCTCGCGCCCTGGGCGAAGGCCGGGATCATCGTCAAGGACGGCCTGGCGCAGGGCTCGTCGTACGCGGCGGTCATGGTCACGGGCGGCCACGGAGTGCGGATGCAGTACGACTACACGCACGACGTCGCCGGAGCGGCGGGCGCGGTCTCCGCCTCGTCGCCGCGCTGGCTCCGACTGCGGCGCGCGGGCGACGTCCTCACCGGCTACCAGTCGGCCGACGGCCGCACCTGGAGCGAGGTCGGCACCGCCCGGCTCGCGGGGCTCCCGGACACCGTCCAGGCCGGGCTGTTCGTGACCTCGCCGTCGGCCGAGCAGTCCACCGGGACCGGTTCCGGTTTCGTGCCCGCGGTGGCCACCGGCGGCTTCGACCGGATCGCCCTGGACGGGGGCTGGACGCCGGGCGGTTGGCGGTACCGGCAGGTGGGCGAGGATGCCGGGGTCTCGGGCAGCTACACCTCGGACACCAAGGGAACGGCCGTGCGGTCCGGCTCCGGCTCTGGTTCCGGCTCTGGTTCCGGTTCCGGTTACACCGTGACCGGGGCCGGGGACATCGCGCCGGTCGTGGGCGGCCCGGCCACCAGCGGGGTGCGGACCATCGAGAACTTCCTCGTCGGCGCGTTCGCGGGACTCGTCGTGGTCGTGGTGGTCGCCGCCGGCTACATCACCGTCGAGTACCGGCGGGGCCTGATCGGCCTCACCCTCGCCGCAAGTCCGCGCCGCGGCCGGGTCCTCGCGGCCAAGGCGCTCGTGGCGGGCGGAGTCGCCTTCCTCGCCGGGACGGTCGCCGCCGCCGTGATGGTCCCGCTCGGCGCGGCGCGTTCCCGGGCCGGCGGCTTCCCGGTGCTCACCGTGCCGGCCGGCACCGAGGCACGGGTCGTCGTCGGCACCGGCCTGCTGCTGGCAGCCGCCGCCGTCCTCGCCCTCGGCGTCGGCACCATCCTGCGGCGCAGCGCCGTCGCCGTCACCGCGGTGGTCGTCGGCATGGTCCTGCCCTACCTGCTCGCGACCGCGTCGGTGCTGCCCGACGGGGCGGCCGAGTGGCTGCTGCGGGTCACCCCGGCCGCCGGGTTCGCCGTCCAGCAGAGCGTCGTGCGGTACGACCAGGTGGTCACCGTCTACGCGCCGTCGTCCGGGTACTTCCCGCTCTCGCCCTGGGCAGGGTTCGCGGTGCTGTGCGGCTACGCGGCCGTCTCGTTCGGGTCGGCCGTCGTGCTGCTGCGCCGGAGGGACGCATGAGGCGCGCCGGGCACGCGGAGTGGACGAAGCTGCGCACCGACACCGCCAACGCCTGGCTGGTGCTGAGCCTGGTGGCGCTGACCGTGGCGGTCAGCACCGGGGTGGCGATGACCTCCCGGTGCGACGCTCCGGGCTGCGGCGGTGACCCCGCGCGGCTGAGCCTGACCGGGGTCATGGCCGGGCAGGTCGCGATCGCGGTCCTGGCCGTCCTGACGGTCGGCAACGAGTACGGCACCGGCATGATGCGCACGACCCTGACGGCGGTCCCGCGACGGCTGACGGTCCTGTCCGCCAAGGCCGCCGTCCTGACGGCCGTGACGCTGGCGGCTGCGACGGTCTCGGTGCTCGGCTCGCTGCTGGTCGGGCGGCTGGTCGAGCCGGGCCGGGGCTTCACCCGGGAACACGGCTACCAGGCCCTGTCGTTGACCGACGGGCCCACCCTGCGGGCCGCGGCCGGCTCCGTGCTCTACCTGGCCCTGATCGGCCTGCTGAGCCTGGGCCTGGCGCTCGCCGTACGGAACTCGGCCACCGCGATCGGCATCGTACTGGCGCTGCTGTTCGTCTTCCCGATCCTCGCCCAGGTCGTGGCCGACCCCGACTGGCAGCGCCATCTGCAGCAGTTCGCGCCGATGACGGCCGGCCTGGCCGTCCAGACGACCGTCGGCATCGGGCGACCGCCCATCGGCCCCTGGCAGGGGCTGGGCGTCCTGGCCCTCTGGGCGGTCGCCGCCCTCACGGCGGGCGGCCGGCTGCTCCGCTCACGTGACGCGTGAGCGCGCCACGTGAACGCGACATGTGCAC
>NZ_JBHXLU010000036.1:0-100378 GCF_042720695.1 Streptomyces sp. NPDC058457
GGACCCTCACCTACGCCGAACTCGACGGGCTGACCGGTGCCCTGGCGGCGGGCATCGCCCCGGGCCAGGTCGTCGCGGTCTCCGGCCGGGACCGTCTCGACCACGTGATCGGGCTGCTGGCCGTGCTGCGGGCCGGCGGGATCCACCTGCCGGTCGACGCCGACGCCCCGGCCGAGCGCGCCGAGTTCATCGTCCGGGACGCCGGGGCGACGGCCTTCCTGACCGACGGCGAACTCACCGCCGGGGCCGCGGGGTCCGGCCCGGCCGGCGGCTCCGGCTACCTCGTCCACACCTCGGGCACCACCGGCCGCCCGAAGGGCGTCCACGTCGCCGCGTCCGTGCTGGCGGAGCACATCGAGGCCGCCACCGCCCGGTTCGGCATCACCCACCGGGACGTCGTCCTGCACATGGCGCGGCCGTCCGTGGACGTGGCGGTCGAACAGATCCTGACGTCTCTGACGACCGGCGCCTGCCTGGTCGTACCGGAGCGGGGACTCCTCGCTGCCGGTGAACTGCTCGCCCTGCTGACGGCCGAGGAGGTCACGGTCGCCAACCTGTCCGCCGGCTACTTCCAGGAGGTCGTCGCCGCCCTGCGGGCCGGCGCCCGCGTCCCCGGGTCGCTGCGGCTGATGATCTCCGGCAGCGACCGGCTGTACCCGGAGACCGCGGCCGCCTGGACCGAACTCACCGGCGTCCCGCTGCTGAACGCGTACGGCCCCACCGAGACGACGGTGACCGCCACCGTCCAGGACGTCCACGAGCTGACGGACCCGGCCGACGGCGAGCGCCGCGTCCCGATCGGCGAAGCTCTCGGCGACCGCGCCCTGTACGTACTGGACGACGCCCTGCGTCCGGTGCCCGACGGCACCGCCGGTGAACTCCACGTCGGCGGCCCGCTGCTGGCCTCCGGCTACTGGGGCCGACCGGCGGCGACGGCCGAGCGTTTCGTCGCCGACCCGTTCTCGGCCGTGCCGGGTGCCCGCATGTACCGCACGGGCGACCTGGTGCGGCGGGCCTCGGGCGCCCTGGAGTTCGTCGGGCGCACCGATCACCAGGTGAAGATCCGCGGCTTCCGCGTCGAGCCCGGCGAGGTCGAACAGGCGCTGGCCGCCCACCCGTCGGTCGCCGCCTGCGTGGTGACCGCCCACGACGGCCGGCTCGCCGCCTACGCCACCACCACCGCGCCGGTGCCGCCGGAGTACCGCGAGGTCCGCGCGTTCCTGGCGGACCGCCTGCCCGAGCACATGGTCCCCGGCAGCCTCACCGTCCTGGACGCCTTCCCGCTGACCGCGGGCGGCAAGATCGACCGCACGGCCCTGCCGCACCCCGGCGCCGGGAACACGTCGGTGCGGGACGGGTACGTCGCCCCGCGCACCGAGGCCGAGCGGCTGCTCGCCGGGGTGTGGTCCGACGTCCTGGGCGTGCCCGACGTCGGCGTCCACGACAACTTCTTCCACCTCGGCGGCGACTCGCTCACCGCGGTGCGGGTCGTCGGGCGGGTCGCGGACGTCTTCGGCGTGGTCTCCCCGTACGCGATCTTCGAGGCCCCGACGCTCGCCGAGTTCGCCGCCGTGGCCACCGCACCCGAGGGCGAACGGCTCCCGGCCCTGACCCGGTCGGGGCGCACCGAGGCACCGCTGTCGGCATACCAACGCGGCCTGTGGTTCCTCGACCAGTGGAACCCGGGCTCGGCCACCTACAACGTGCCCTGGGTGTTCCGCTTCGCCACGGACCCCGACCTCGGCCTGCTGCACCGGGCCCTGCAGACCGTGGTCGCCCGGCACGAGAACCTGCGCACCTGCTTCGTCCTCGACGACCACGGCCCCCGCCAGGTCGTCCGGGAGCGCGTCACCGTCCCGTTCACCGTCACCGAGGCATCCCGCGAGCGGACCGGCGAGCTGATCGCGGCGGCCGCCGTCGAGCCGTTCGACCTGGAGACCGGACCGTTGCTGCGCGCCCACGCCCTGCGCGTGCCGGACGGCGGGACCGTGCTCCTCCTGGTCATGCACCACATCGTCTGGGACGAGGGCTCGTTGTCGGTCCTGGAGACCGAACTCAAGGAGGTCTACGAGGCGTTGCGGGCCGCCCGCCCACACCGGCTGGCCGAACTCGACGCGCAGTACGCCGACTACAGCGCCTGGCAGTACGACGACGCCGTGGCCGCCGCCACCGAGGCCCAACTCGCCTACTGGGATGGGCAGTTGGCGGAAGTGCCGCAGACCGCCGCGCTGCCCACCGACCGGCCCCGCCCCGAACTCCAGGCGTTCCGGGGCGCCCACCACGGCTTCACGATGCCGGACGCGGTCGCGCGGGCGGTGCGCGAGCTGGCCCGCGAGGAGGACGCCACCCCGTTCATGGTGCTGCTCGCCGCGCTGGCGACCACGCTGCACCGGCGCTCGGGGGAGCGGGACATGGTCATCGGCTCCCCGGTGAACGTGCGCGGCCGGGCCGGGGCGGCCGGCCTGATCGGCTACTTCGTCAACCTGCTGCCGCTACGGCTGCGGGTCGATCCCGACCTGTCGTTCCGCGACCTTCTGCGCCACGTCCGGGACGTCTCGGTGGGCGCCTACCGCAACCAGGACGCCTCCTTCGACGCGATCGTCGACCGGGTCGTCACCGAGCCGCCCCGGGACCGCAACCCGCTCTGCCAGGTCCTGCTCGAACTGCATCCGCTGGACACCCGGCCGCTGGAGGTCGACGGCATCCCCGTCACCCGTGAGCTGCACATGCAGGGGGTCTCCCGGTTCGACCTGTCGGTCTCCGTCGACGACCTGGGCACCGGTTTCACCGGCCGGTTCGAGTACGACAGCGACCTGTTCGACGCGGAGACCATGGCGGCGCTCTGCGACAGCTGGCTGGGCGCCCTGGCCGCGGCCGTCGCCGCCCCCGCGCACACCCTGTTCGAGGCGGCCGCCGCCCGCACCCCGGACGCCACCGCCCTGATCGCCGGAGACGAGGAACTCACCTACGGACAGCTCAACGCACGGGCCAACCGGCTCGCCCACCACCTCGCGGAACAGGGCGCCGGGCGCGGCACGGTCGTCGCCGTGCTCGTCGAGCGCGGCTTCGACCTCGTCGTGGCCCTGCTCGCGGCGCTCAAGACCGGCGCCGGATACACCCTGCTGGACCCCGACTTCCCGGCCGAGCGGCTCGCCGGGGCCGCCACCGACAGCGGCGCCGGGCACCTGATCACCCATCGCGGACAGGAAATCCCCTTCGCCTGGCAGGGCGCCCACATCGACCTGGACGCCGTCGCCGGGGAGCTGGTCCGCCATCCGGAGCACGACCCCGGGCTGCCCGTCACCGGCGACGACCTGGCCTGCGTGATGTTCACCTCCGGCTCCACCGGCCGCCCCAAGGGCGTCGCCGTGCCGCACCGCGCCCTGACCGGCACCTACGCGGGCCAGGACTACGCCCGGTTCGGCCCGGACGAGGTCTGGCTCCAGTGCTCGCCCGTGTCCTGGGACGCCTTCGCGCTTGAGCTGTACGGCGCCCTGATGTTCGGCGGCACCTGCGTCCTCCAGCCCGGACAGCGGCCCGACCCGCAGACCGTCGCCGAACTCACCCGCCGCCACGGGGTCACCCAACTCCAGCTCTCCGCCAGCCTGTTCAACTTCCTCCTGGAGGAGTTCCCGGACACGTTCGCCGGACTGAGCACCGCCTTCACCGCCGGCGAGCGCGCCTCGGTGACCCATGTCGCCAAGGCGCTGGAGATGTTCCCCGGCCTCCGGGTCGCCAACGGCTACGGCCCAGTCGAGAGCCTCGGCCTCACGACCTGCCACACCGTGGTGCCCGAGGACGTCACGACCGCCTCCATCCCCATCGGCCGTCCGCTGCACGGCAAGGACGTCCTCGTCCTCGACGAAACCCTGCGGCCCGTCGAACCCGGCGTCACCGGCGAGCTCTACACCTCCGGTTGCGGCCTGGCCCTCGGCTACACGGGCCGGCCCGGCCTCACCGCCACCCGCTTCGTCGCCGATCCCGGCGGCTACGGGGTACGGCTGTACCGGACCGGGGACCTCGGGCGCCGCACGGCGGACGGCACGCTGGAGATCACCGGCCGGGCCGACGACCAGGTCAAGATCAGGGGCTTCCGGGTCGAACCGGGCGAGATCGAGGACGTCCTCACCCGGCACCCGGACGTCCGGGAAGCCGTCGTCACGGTGTACGAACCCGCCCCGGGGGACCGGCGGCTCGCCGCCTACATCACCACCGGCACCACCGTCTCGACTGTCACCACCGCCACCGCCACCGCCACCGCCACCACCGCCACCACCGTCACCGACGGCTCTGCGACCGCCGACCCCGATGCCCTCCTCCGGTACCTGTCCGGACGGCTCCCGGAGTACATGGTCCCGGCCACCGTCGACGTCCTGGACGCGCTGCCCCTGAACGCCAACGGCAAGGCCGACCGCCGCGCTCTGCCGGCTCCGGCTCCGGCTCCGGCCACCGCCACCGCAGGGGACGGAGCCGCCACCCTGGCCGGCAGGGAACGCCTGGTGGCCGACGTGATGCGGGAGATCCTCGGCCTGGACGAGGTGGGCCGCCACGACAGCTTCTTCCGGATCGGCGGCAACTCCCTGTCGGCCGTACGCGTCGCGATGCGCCTGTCCCGGGAGACCGGTACCCGCGTCCCGCCGCACCTGGTGTTCCGGGCCAGGACCGTGAGCGCGATCGCCGAACTGTTGCCGGCCTGAGCACACGGCACACCGCGTGTCCGACACGCGCCCCGTGCCGGTTCCACGACGGACCGTCACCCCGCCCCCGACAAGGAAGGCAG
Source organism: Streptomyces sp. NPDC058457 (assembly GCF_042720695.1). NCBI lineage: Bacteria > Bacillati > Actinomycetota > Actinomycetes > Kitasatosporales > Streptomycetaceae > Streptomyces > Streptomyces sp. NPDC058457. The sequence continues at coordinate 4,781 of NZ_JBHXLU010000036.1, forward strand.
AAGGACAGTGAGTTCGCCCACGGACACGGCCCCGCCGCCGGTTCCCACCCCGCCGCCCGTTCCCACGCCGCCGTCGGCTCCGGCACCCGCCAGGACCGCACCGCTCTCGGGCCTCCAGCGCGGCCTGTGGTTCCTGGACCGCTGGCACCCCGGGACCGCCACCTACAACACCCCCTGGGTCTTCGAGTTCACCGGCCCCCTCGACACCGCGCTCCTGGAGCGCTCCCTCAACACCGTCGTCGCCCGCCACGAGGCGCTGCGCACCACCTTCGCCCTGGGGCCGGAAGGCCCCCGCCAACTCGTCCACCCCGGCCTCACGATCCCGCTGACCCTCGTCGACCTGCGGGACCTGCCGGCGGGCGAGCGGGAACGGCAGGCCGGGCAGCGGCTCGCCGCCGAGGCGTCGGCCCCCTTCGACCTCGCCGCCGGACCGCTGCTGAGGGCGACCGCCCTGCTGCGGTCGGACACCGAGACCACGGTCGTCCTCGTCGTCCACCACATCGTCTGGGACGGCTGGTCGGCCGACGTCTTCGAGACGGAACTGGCGGAGACCTACACCGCCCTGACGGAACGCCGCGAACCCCGGTTGCCCCACCTGGCCGTCCAGTACGCCGACTACGCGACCGGGGAACAGAGCCGCTCCTTCGAGGACCACCTGGCCTACTGGAAGGACCGGCTGGACGGCGCCCCCGGCCTGCTGGAGCTGCCCGCCGACCGGCCGCGCCCGGCGGAGCGCGGCCACCTCGGCCGCACCGAGCCCTTCGACCTGCCGGCCGGCACCGCGGCGCGGGTCCGCGCGCTGTCCGAGAGCGAGGGGGTGACGCCGTTCATCGTGCAACTGGCAGCCTTCGCGCTCCTGGTGAACCGCCACACCGGCGCCCAGGACATGGTGATCGGCACTCCGGTGACCACCCGCGACCGGCCGGAACTGGAGAACCTGGTCGGCTACTTCGTCAACCTGCTGCCGCTGCGCATCCGGCTCGGCGCCCGCACCACCTTCCGTGAACTCCTCGCACACGTCTCGGACGTCGCCTTCGAGGCGTACGGCTATCTGGACGTGCCGTTCGACACGATCGTCGACCAGCTCGCCCCGGACCGCTCCGCCGCCCACCCGCCGCTCGTCCAGGTCGTGTTCGGCTCCCACACCGAGAACCGGGCGCCGTTGGCGTTCGGGCCCGCCTCGGCCGACCGGCGGGTGCACTCCAACGGCACCAGCAAGTTCGACCTGACCTGGTCCGTCTACGACGACGGCGAGCTGCGCGGCGAGGTCGAGTTCAGCTCCGGCCTCTTCGACACCGCGACGGTACGCCGGATGACCGACGACTGGCGGGCCCTGCTGACCGCCGCCCTCGACGACACCGGCCGTACCGTGCGTGAACTGACCCGGGCGGCCGACCCGCAGCCGCCCGCCGCCCCCGTCCGCATACCCGAAGGCCGCGGCCTGCACCGGCTGTTCGAGGAGGCGGCCGACGCGCACCCCACCCGCACGGCCCTCACCCACGGCAACCGGTCCCTGACCTACACGGAACTGGACGAGCGGGCCAACCGGCTGGCCCACGCGCTCATCTGCCGCGGCGTCCGTCCCGGCGACCGGGTCGGCCTGCTCCTCGACCGCACGCACGAGATCCCCGTCTCGGTGCTCGGCGTGCTGAAGGCCGGCGCGGCCTACGTGCCGGTGGACCTGACCGCCCCCGCCGACCGGGCCGCGATGGTCTTCGGGGACACCGGGGTCCGGGTCGTCGTCACCGACCGTCCCGACCGCGTCCCGGACGGACCCTGGGAGCTCTTCGAACCGGCCCTCCGGGAAGCCGAGTTGGAGACCCTTCCCGCCACCCGGCCTGCCCTGGCGGTCCGCCCTTCGGACACCGCGTACATCATCTTCACCTCGGGCTCCACCGGCCGGCCCAAGGGTGTCGCGGTCGCCCACGAACACGTCAGCCGCCTGATGGATGCCGGCGCCCGGCACTTCTCCTTCGGCCCCGACGAGGTGTGGACCCTCTTCCACAGCTACGCCTTCGACTGGACGGTCTGGGAGTTGTGGGGCGCCCTCCTGCACGGCGGACGGCTGGTCGTGGTGCCGTACCTGACCAGCCGCTCGCCCGAGGAGTTCACGGAACTGCTGGCCGCCGAGGGCGTCTCGTTCCTGTGCCTGACCCCGTCCGCGCTCCGCCAGCTCGAACTCGCCCTGCGGCAACGGCCGCGCGCCCTGCCTGCGCTGAAACAGATCATGCTCGGCGGCGAGGCGCTCGACCCCGCCGTGGTCCGGCGCTGGAACGCCCTCGGCCCGCTGCCCCCGGCCCGGCTGTGCAACCTGTACGGGATCACCGAGACCACCGTCCACGTCACCACCCACGACCTCGGCCCCGCCGCCGACTTCGACCGCAGCCTGATCGGCACACCGATGCCGCACCTCGGCGCGATGGTCCTCGACGACTGGCTGCGGCCCTGCCCGGTGGGCGTCCCCGGCGAGCTGTACATCGGCGGCGGCAGCCTCGCCCACGGCTACTGGGACCGGCCCGGCCTCACCTCCGGGCGCTTCGTCGCCGACCCCTACGCCACCGCTCCCGGGGCCCGGATGTACCGCACCGGGGACGTGGCCAGGAGGCTGCCCGACGGCGGCCTGGAATACCTGGGGCGCGCCGACTTCCAGGTGAAGCTGCGCGGCTTCCGCATCGAACTCGGCGAGATCGAGAACGCCCTGGCCGCCCACCCCGACGTGGACACCTGCGTGGTCACCGTCCACCAGCAGCGGCTGGCCGCCTACGTCACCGGCCGCGAGCCGGGCGCGATGCGCGAGTTCCTGGCCCGTTCCCTGCCCGACTACATGATCCCGGCGACCGTCACCGTCCTGGACACCCTGCCGCTGACCGTCAACGGAAAGGTCGACCGCCGCGCCCTGCCCGACCCGAGCCCGCACGGCACCGCACCCACCGGCTCCGCGACCGGACACGTGGCCCCCCGCAATGACACCGAGCGGGACTTCGCCGCCGTCTGGTCACGGGTCCTGGGCGTCACCGGTATCGGCGCGCACGACGACTTCTTCCACCTCGGCGGCGACTCGATCCGCGCCGTGCAGCTCTCCGGAGAGCTGCACGAGGCCGGCTGGACGGTCACCCTGCGGGACATCTTCAACGCGCCGACCATCGCCGCCCTGGCGCCGCTGGCCCGCCCGGCGGCCGGTGCGGACACCGCCGACGGACCCTTCTCGCTGATCGACGCCGAGACCCGGGCCGAACTCCCGGCCGGCGTCGTGGACGCGTACCCGATGGTGTCGATGCAGCTCAGCATGGTCTTCCACATGGAGATCGCCGGATCGACCGACAGCTACCACAACGTCAACAGCTACCGGATCAGCGCACCGCTCGACGAGACGGCGTTCCGCCGGGCCGTGACGGAGGCGATGACCCGCCACCCCGTCCTGCGGACCGGCCTGGACATCTCCGGCTACGCCGAACCCCTCCAACTCGTGCACGGCGAGCTGGCACCGCCCGTCACCTTCGACGACCTGCGGGGGCTGGGCCCCGACGAGCGGGACGAGGCGGTCACCGCGGTCTTCGAGCACCACCGGCAGACCCCCTTCGACCTGCTGGAGCCGCCGCTGTTCCGGATCACCGTGCAGCGGTTGACGGACCTGTCCTTCCAGCTCACCGTCGCCGAGCACCACGCCATCCTCGACGGCTGGAGTTTCACCTCGCTCCTCGCCGAACTCCTCGCACGCCACACCGAGTTGTCGGCCGACCCGGACAGCGCCCCCGCCGCCCTGCCCGGCTCCCGCTACCGGGACTTCGTGGCCGTCGAACGGAAGGCGGCGGCCGACCCCGAATCCCTCGCGTACTGGCGCGGCAAACTCGACGGCGTCAGCGGCGAGCTGTGGGACGGCGCCGGCGAGACCCACGAACTGGCCCGCATCGTGGAGTGGGTGCTGCCCGAGGCCCCTGGCCAGTTGCGCCGCGTCGCCGACGCCACCGGCGTGCCCGTCAAGTCCGTGGCGCTCGCCGCCCACGTATACGCGCTGGGGGCGATCACTGGCCGCCGCCGGATCACCACGGGCCTCGCGATGAACGGCCGCCTCGAACGGCGCGGCGGTACCGAGGTGTACGGGCTCTTCCTCAACACCGTTCCCCTGGTCGCCGGAACCGGCGCGGACCACGACGATCCGCTGGCGCTGGTGCGCGAAGTGCACCGCGAGGAGCTGGACATGATGCCGCACCGCCGGGTCCCGATCGCCCGGCTGGCCCGGCTGATGACCGGCACCCGGCTGGACAGCCAGTTCGGCTTCCTGCGCTTCCACGCCCTCGGACACCTCGGCGACGCGCGGATCGAGGACGACCGGATCGGCTGCGAACCCACCATGCGCCACGAACCCAACAGCTTCGCCTTCGGCGCCTCACTGATCCAGGACCCCGTCTCCGACCGTGTCCTGCTGGCCGTGGACCACCAGCGGTCCGTGGTGCCCGACGCGCTCGCCGAGGCCTACCTCGACGCCTACGAGACAGCCCTCCACGCGATGGACGGGGCCCTGTGACCACCCGCGCAGACCGAGAAGAGAGCGAGACAAGCCCCATGACCGACACCCACGGCCCCCGTCCGGCGGACCCGCTGGCCCGGTTCCTGGCCGTCGCCGACGCCACACCCGGGCGCACCGCGGTCGTGGCCGCCGACGGTCGGCTCACCTACGCCGAACTCGACCGCCGCACCGCGGAGCTGGCGGGCGCACTGCGCGCCCACGGCATCGGCCGCGGCGACCGGGTGGGCATCCACCTGCGCCGCACCACCGACCTGCCGGTGGCGCTGCTCGCCGTGTGGCGGGCGGGAGCGGCCTACGTACCGCTCGACCCCGCCTACCCGCGAGAACGCCTCGCGTTCATGGCCGAGGACTCGGGCCTGGCCCTGCTGCTCACGGCCGAACCGGGCACCGTCCCGCTGCCCGACGGCGTGCCGGCCCTCGGCCCCGACACGATGGGGGACCTCGGCCCCGACACCCCGGTCACCGCGCTGGACGCGGCCTACGTCATCTACACCTCCGGCTCCACCGGCCGCCCCAAGGGCGTCGAGGCCACCCGCGGCGGCGTCGCCGCCCTCCTGGCCGGCCTGGAGGAACGAGGTATGTACCGGTCCGAGCCGGGCGTGGTCGGCTGGAGCGCGAGCGTGTCCTTCGACGCTTCGGTCCAGCAGTGGGCGCGGGTCTGCCGGGGCGACACCGTCGTCGTGGTCGACGGCACGACCCGCACCGACCCGGTCCGGCTGGCCGCCCTGCTCGACGAGCACGGCGTCACCGACCTGGACCTCACCCCCTCGCACTGGGAGTTGCTGCGCGAGCCGCTGGCCGCCCGCCCGGTCCGGCTGTTCATGGGCGGCGAGCCCGTGCCCCGGGCGATCTGGGACGAGATCACCGTCGGCGGAACCGACGCCCTCAACCTGTACGGCCCCACCGAGTGCACCGTCGACTCCACCGCCACCCGCATCGGCGGGCCCCGACCGCACATCGGCGACGCCCTGCCCGCCGTGACCCTGCACCTGCTGGACGGGGAACTGCGACCGGTGGCCCCCGGCGCCACCGCGGAGCTCTACATCTCCGGTCCCGCGGTCGCCCACGGATACGTCGGCCGCCCCGGCCTGACCGCCGAACGCTTCGTGGCCAGCCCCTTCGCGCCCGGAGCACGGATGTACCGCACGGGCGACCTGGCCCGCCGCGGCCCGGACGGCACCCTGGAGTTCACCGGCCGCGCCGACCGCCAGCTCAAACTGCGCGGTTTCCGCATCGAACCCGGTGAGATCGAGGGCGCCCTGACCCGTCATCCGCGGATCCGCGAGGCCGCCGTCAAGGTCCACGAGGCCGCCCCCGGAGACCAGCGGCTCATCGCCTACGTCACCACCTCCGGCACCCCGGACCTCGCCACCGACGACATCCTGGCCCACGCCCGCACCCTGCTGCCCGCCCACATGGTCCCGGCCGCGGCCGTCGTCCTCGACACGCTGCCGCTCACCCCCAACGGCAAACTCGACCACGCCGCGCTGCCCGCCCCGGCGCCCGCCGCCGCGTCCCGGCCGGAGCCGGCGGACCGGTCGGGGACCGGCACCGGTCCGGTCGGCACCGGCCTGGCGGAACAGGTCGCCGACGTCTGGCGGACCGTCCTCGGCCGCGACGACATCCGCCCCGACGACGACTTCCTCACCCTCGGCGGCCACTCGCTCGCCGCACTGCGGGTCATCCACATCCTGCGCCGCACCCTGAGCATCGAACTCCAGCTGCGCCACCTGCTCGACGCCCGCGACCTCGCCGACTTCACCGAGGCGGTCCGCACCGCAGGGCAGGCCCCGGCGCCCCGGCGGCCGGCCCTCGTCGGCGGCGCGGCGGCTGCCCGATGACCCCGCCACGGCCACGGATCGAGGGGGACTGGCTGCTGGTCCCCGCACCCCAGGACCACCGCCCCTACCGGCTGTTCTGCTTCCCGCACGCCGGCGGTGACGCCACCGCCTTCGCCCCGCTGGCCCAGGCGCTCGCCCCGGCCGCCGAGGTGTGGGCCCTGCGCATGCCGGCCCGCGGCGGACGCAGCCGCCACCCGATGCCCGCCACCTTCGACCAGCTGGTGCGGACGGTGAAGGACGCCCTCCTCCCGCACCTGAGCGGCCGCTTCGGGTTCTACGGACAGAGCTTCGGTTCCCTGCTCGCCTACGAGGTGGCACGCGCCCTGCCCGCCGGGCACCGCCCGGAGACGGTGGTCGCCGCCTCGGCGTCCGCGCCCGGCACCTGGTCCGCCCCGACCCCGCCGCAGCACGGCGCCGAGGATCTGCTGCGGACCTGCGGAATGGGCGAACTCGTCGCGTCGGAACCGGAGTTGCGGGAGCTGGCCCTGCGGGCCATCCGCAGCGACCTCACGGTGCGCGACACCTACCGGTACCGGCCCGCCCCGCTGCTCGACACCGCCCTGCACGCCGTCGCCGGCGACGCCGACCCGCTGCTCGACGCCGCCCTGCTCGCGGCCTGGGCCGAGCACACCTCGGGCGCCTTCGACCTCACGGTCGTTCCCGGCGGCCATCTGCTGGCGACCGTACAACGGCCCGGACCCGTGGGCCTGCTGACCTCGATCGTCGGGCACCGGCCCGATCCGACCACCAGGGAGCCCCGATGGCCACGAGCACAGCCCCTCGTCCACTGACCTCCGGCCCGGCGCCGGCCGCTCCCGTCGACCTGAGCGACCCCGCCCTGTGGACCCGCCCCGACCTGCCCGCCGTCGTCGACCGGCTGCGGGAGGCGGGCCCCGTCCAGCGCACCGGGACCGCCGACGACGGACCGGTCTGGTCGGTGCTCTCCTACGACCTGGCCGTCGAGGTCCTCAAGGACGCGGCCACCTACAGCTCGGAAGGCGGCTCGCTGCTCGGCGCCGGAGCCGGGAACACACCCGTCGGCGCGGGCCGCATGATGGCCCTGACCGACCCGCCCCGGCACCGTGAACTCCGGGCGCCCGCCACTCCGTTCCTCTCGCCCGGCGGGGCCCGCGGCGCCGCCCCCGGCATCACCGAGCTGTCCCGCCGGATCGTCACCGCGGCCGTGGAGCGGGGCGAGGCCGACCTCGTCGACGTCGTCTCCCCGCTGCCCCTGACCGTGATGTGCGACCTGCTCGACGTCCCGGACCAGGACCGCGAGATGGTCGTACAGGTCTGCGACGACGCCTTCCTCGGCCGCACCGCGCAGGAGCGCAGAGCAGGTCATCAGCGGCTCATCCCGTATCTCATGCACCAGGTCATGAAGCGGCGGGCCGACCCCCGTGACGACCTCATCAGCATGATGGCCACGTACCGGATCGGCGGGCGGTTGCTGCCCGTCGAGGACGTGGTCCTCAACCTGGACAACATCGTCGTCGGCGGCGTCCAGACCGTCCGCCACACCGCCGTGATGGGGCTGCTCGCGCTCGTACGGCACCCCGAGCTGTGGCACCGGCTGCAGAGCGGCGAGGCCGCGATGGGACCGGCCCTCGACGAACTGCTGCGCTGGACCTCGGTCGGACTGCACACCCTGCGCACCGCCACCAGGGACACCGTGCTGGGCGGCCACGACATCCGGCGCGGCGAACGCGTCGTCGTATGGACCTGGGCGGCCAACCACGACCCGGCCGCCTTCGACCGCCCGCACGACATCGTGCTCGACCGCAGCCCCAACCGCCACGTGGCCCTCGGCCTCGGCGCGCACTACTGCATCGGGGCCCCGCTGGCCAAGACGGAGCTGAGCGCACTCTTCACGGCCCTGCTGGACCGCGTCGAGCGGATCGAGCCGACCGGACCGGTCCAGTACAACCGCTCGATCATCAACTTCGGCCTGGACCACTTCCCGGTGCGCCTGCTCGCCCGCCGATCCCGCTGAACTTCCGCTCTCCTGCCGGAATTCCTGCCTGTCGGCCGTATAGGGCGCCGATAACTTCGAAAAGCCCGGACGGCAGTTCTACATCGCGGATTTCCGCGATTTCCGCCCCGCTCACGACGGAGGAAATAAGCCATCATGACGAATCCCTTCGAGGACGAGAACGGCGCCTACAAGGTGCTTGTCAACGACGAGAACCAGCACTCCCTCTGGCCCGCGTGGATCGACGTCCCGGCCGGCTGGACGGTCGCCTTCGGTGAGGCCGACCGGCAGGCCTGCCTCGCCTGGATCGAGGAGAACTGGACCGACATCCGCCCGGCGAGCCTGCTCGCCGCCCTCGGCCGCTAGGAGGCCCCGCCGTGTCGACCGCACCGACCGCACCGCGCTGGGAGACCGCTCCCGGCCGCCCGGCCCTGACCCGCGTGACCGGCGTCCACGACATGGACGCGGCCGTCGAATGGCTCCAGGACAACAGCCCGCAGCTGCGCGCGGCCCTCGCCGAGCACGGCGCGATCTTCCTCCGGGGCCTGCCGGTCACCGGCAGCGAGGACGTCGCCCGGGTCCGTGACGTGCTGCTGCCCGAGCCCACCCCCTACCGGGAGAAGGCCACCCCGCGCAGCGACTTCGGCCACGGGGTCTTCTCCTCGACCGACCTGCCGCCCCACCAGTCGATCCGCATGCACAACGAGAACAGCTACACGCTCACCTTCCCCGGCAAGCTTCTCTTCGCCTGCCTGACCGCCCCCGCCGAGGGCGGTGCCACCCCCGTCGTCGACTGCCGCAAGGTCCTGGCGAACCTGCCCGCCGCCCTCGTGGACCGGGTGCGCGCGGCCGGCTGGACGCTCACCCGGAACTACTCGGAGTACGTGTCCCTGGACTGGCGCACGGCCTTCGCGACCGACGACCCGGCGAAGGTCGAGGAGTACTGCGCCGAGAACCTCGTCTCCTGGGAGTGGCGGGAGGACGGGCGACTTCGGACCCGGCAGCTGCGCCCCGGCACGATCACCCATCCGGAGACCGGCGAGGAGGTCTGGTTCAACCACCTCGCGTTCTGGAACGAATGGTCGCTGGACCCGGTGATCCGCGAGGCCCTGACCGACGAGTTCGGCCCCGACGGCCTGCCCTTCAACACCGGCGTCGGCGACGGAGCCCCCCTCACCCGGGACGACGTGGACACCCTCAACGCCGTCTACGAGGCCGCCACCGTCCGCGAACCGTGGCAGCGGGGCGACGTGATGCTCGTCGACAACATCCTCGCCGCCCACGGCCGCGACCCGTTCCGCGGCGACCGCAAGATCGCCGTCGCCATGGGATCGCCGGTCGACGTCCTGGACTGCCGGCCCGGCGTGCCGCCCGCGGCCTTCCGCGCCGCACCTCTGCCCACCGCCTGACCAGCCCCCGTGGCCCGTGACGTAAGGACAGATCCGTGATCCCGGTTTCCTTCGCGCAGCAGCGTCTGTGGCTGACCGACCAGATCGAAGGGCCTGGCCCGCTCTACAACCTGCCGTTCGCGGTCCGCCTGCGCGGCGCACCGGACCCGGCGGCCCTGCGCGCCGCGGTCGTGGACGTCATCACCCGGCACGAGGCGCTGCGCACGGTCTTCCCGGCCGTGGCCGGCGTCCCCGTGCAACAGGTGGTGCCCGCCGGGCAGGCGGCGGCGGATCTCTCCTTCACGGTCGTCGACTGCACGGCCGACCCCGACGGCTATCCCGCGCGGCGCGACGCGGCGTCGGCCGAACCCTTCGACCTGCGCGGGGAACTCCCCGTCCGTATATGGGTGTTCGTCCTCGCGCCCGACGAGTACGTGCTGCTGACCGTGCTGCACCACATCGCCGGCGACGGCTGGTCGAAGGGGCCGTTCCTGCGCGACCTGGCCACCGCCCACACGGCCAGGCGCGCGGGCCGGGCCCCCGACTGGGAGCCGCTGCCCGTCCAGTACGCCGACTACGCCCTCTGGCAGCGCGAGTTGCTCGGCAGCGACAGCGACCCGGACAGCCTGATGGCACGTCAACTCGACTACTGGCGGGACAAGCTGACCGGTCTCCCCGAGGAACTGACCCTGCCCACCGACCGGCCCCGCCCCCGCGCCCTGGGCGGCGCCGCCGACGCGCTGCCCCTCAGCTTCGACGCGGACCTGCACGCCGGACTGCTGGAGTTGGCGCGCACCCACCGGGTGACCCCGTTCATGGTGCTCCAGGCGGCCCTGGCCGCGCTGATCTCCCGGCTGGGCGGCGGCACCGACGTGCCGGTCGGCTCGGTCGTGGCGGGCCGCTCGGAGGAGGCCCTCGACGACCTGGTCGGCTTCTTCGTCAACACACTGGTGCTGCGCACCGACGTCTCCGGCGACCCCTCCTTCACCGAACTCCTCGCCCGGGTCCGGGAGACCCACCTGGAGGCCCACGCCCACCAGGACGTCCCCTTCGAACGGCTGGTGGAGGAACTCAACCCGGTCCGCTCGACGGCCCGCCACCCCCTGTTCCAGGTGATGGCCGTCCTCCAGAACAACGAGAACGCCGCCCTCGGCCAAGCAGGCCCGGACAGCCTTGACTTCACGCCCGAACCGCTGGGGATCAGGGTCGCGAAGTTCGACCTCAACATCGGAATGGAGGAGAACCACACCCCGGACGGCACCCCGGCCGGGATCACCGGCTCCATCGAGTTCGCGGCCGACCTGTTCGACCCCGGGACGGTCGCGGCGTTCGCCGCCCGCTGGGAACGGCTGCTCAGGGCGGCCACCGCCGACCCGGACGCACCGGTCGGCCGACACGACCTGCTGGGCGAGGAGGAACGGGCCCGGATCCTGGGGGAGTGGAACGACACCGCACGCCCGGTGCCGGGCGACGGCACCCTGACGGAGGCGTTCACCCGGCAGGTCGCGCGCACCCCGCACGCCGTCGCCGTGGTGTCGGACGAAGTCACCTACACCTACGCGCAGTTGCAGACCCGCGCACAGAGCCTCGCGGCCCGGCTCACCGCGCTGGACGTGGGCCCCGAGACGCCCGTGGCGATGCTGCTGGAGCGCTCGGCCGAGGTCGTGGTCGCCACACTGGCGATCGTGCTGGCGGGCGGGGCGTACGTGCCGTTGCACGCCTCCCAGCCGGCGGACCGGCTGGAGCGGGTGCTGGCCCAGGCCGGGGCTCCGGTGCTGCTGACGGACCGCGACGACCTCGGCTTCGTCCCGGACGCCCTGGTGATGCGGCCCGAGGGCGACCCCGTGCCCGGATTCGAATCACCGGCGGCCCACCCCGACCAACTCGCGTACGTGATGTACACCTCCGGCTCCACCGGGCAGCCCAAGGGTGTCGCGGTCCGCCACCGCGACGTCGTCGCCCTCGCCACCGACCACCGCTGGCACGGCGGGAACCACCGCCGCGTCCTGCTGCACTCACCGCACGCCTTCGACGCCGCCACCTACGAACTGTGGGCGCCCCTGCTGTCCGGCGGCACCGTCGTCGTCGCCCCGCCCGGCCACCTCGACCCCGCCGTCCTGCGCGACACGATCGAACGCCACGCGGTGACGGCGGCCTGGCTCACCAAGGGCCTGTTCGACGTCGTCGCCGAGGAGAGCCCGCACTCCCTCGCCGGCCTGCGCGCCGTCACCACAGGCGGCGACGCGGCCGCCCCGGCCCTGCTGCGACGGGTCCTCGACGCCTGCCCCGGCCTGGTCCTGGGCAACGGGTACGGCCCGACCGAGACCACCACCTTCGCCACGTTCCGCCGGATATCCGAGGAGGACCTCCGCAGAACCCGGGTGCCGATCGGCACCCCTCTCGACAACATGCGCGCCTACGTCCTGGACGGCGGCCTGCGCCCGGTGCCGCCGGGCGTCCACGGCGAGCTGTACGTGGCCGGAGCCGGCCTCGCCCGCGGCTACGCGGACCGACCCGCCCTGACCGCCGAACGCTTCGTGGCCTGCCCCTTCGAGCCGGGCGAGCGGATGTACCGCACCGGCGACCTGGTACGCCACCGCGCGGACGGCACCATCGAGTTCCTCGGCCGCACCGACCACCAGGTCAAGATCCGCGGCTTCCGCATCGAACCCGGCGAGATCGAGGCCGTACTCGCCCGGCACGAGGGCGTCGGCCAGGTCGCCGTGGTGGTCCGCGAGGACGACGGCGAGAAGCGGCTGGTGGCCTACTGCACCCCCGCGGGCGAACGGCAGGACCTGGCAAGCGGGTTGCACCGGTACGCCGTCGACTCCCTGCCGGGCTACATGGTGCCGCTCGTGATGGTCCTCGACCGGCTTCCGCAGACCGCCAACGACAAACTGGACCGTGCCGCCCTGCCCGCCCCCGAACTGGGCGGACCGGCCGGCGGACGCGCCCCTCGCACGCCCCACGAGGAGATCCTGTGCGGCCTGTTCGCCGAACTCCTGGGCCTCGCCTCGGTGGGCGTCGACGACGACTTCTTCGCCCTCGGCGGCCACTCCCTGACGGCCACCCGCCTGGTCAGCCGCATCCGCACGGTCCTGGGAGCCGAGATCCCGCTGGCCGAAATGTTCCAGGCACCGACGCCCGCAGGCCTCGCCGACCGTCTCCCCGACGGCACCAAGGGAACCAAGGGCACCACATGCACCCCGGCCCGCCCGGTACCCCGGCCGGCCGAACGGCCGGAGCGACTTCCGCTCTCCTTCGCCCAACAACGGCTCTGGTTCATCGGCCAGGCCGAGGGCCCCAGCGCCACCTACAACGTCTCCCTCGCCCTGCGGTTGCGCGGCACCCTGGACGCCACGGCTCTGGAGGCCGCCCTGCGAGACGTCGTCGGCCGCCACGAGGCCCTGCGCACCGTCTACCGCACCATCGGCGGCATCCCCTGCCAGCACGTCCTCGACGAGCCGCCCGCCGGGCTGCTGACCGTCGCGGACATACCCGTCGCCGTCGCCGCGGGCCATGTCTTCGACCTCGCCACGGACGTCCCCGTGCACGCCCACCTGATCCCCGGCGGACCCGGCGAACAGATCCTCGTCCTGGTCGTCCACCACATCGCCGCCGACGGGGCCTCCCTGCGCCCGCTGTTCGACGACCTCACCACCGCCTACCGGGCCCGCCGCGCGGGCACCGTCCCCAACTGGCGGCCGCTGCCGCTGCAGTACGCGGACTACGCGCTCTGGCAGCGGGAACTGCTCGGCACAGACCAAGACCCCGACAGCCTCCTGACCCGCCAGCTCGCCTACTGGAAGCACGCCCTCGCCGGACTCCCCGACGAACTCGGCCTGCCCACCGACCGGCCCCGCACGGCGGTACCCGGCCACCTCGGCGACACCGTCCGCTTCGAACTCGACCCCGCCCTCCACACCCGTCTCACCGAACTGGCCCGCACACACGGTGCCACCCTGTTCATGGTCCTCCAGGCCGCGTTCGCCACCCTCCTGCACCGCTTCGGCGCCGGTGACGACATCCCCATCGGCACCCCCGTGGCCGGCCGGGCGGACGGCGCCCTGGACGACCTGGTCGGCTTCTTCGCCAACACCCTTGTCCTCCGCACCGACCTGTCGGGCCGTCCGAGCTTCACCGAGCTGCTGACCCGCGTCCGCACCGCCGACCTCGCCGCCTACGCCCACCAGGACGTGCCCTTCGAACGCCTGGTGGAGGAGCTCAACCCGGTCCGCTCCCCGGCCCGCAACCCCCTGTTCCAGGTGATGCTGGCCTACGACAACACCACCGAGGCGGACATCGCCTTCCCCGGGGTGCACGCCGAGCACGAGACCACCGACTTCACGACCTCCCCCTTCGACCTGTGCCTCAACGTCACCGAACGCCACGGTCCCGACGGCGCCACGACCGGACTGGGCGGCGCGCTCGAATACGCCACCGACCTGTTCGACCGCGAGACCGCCGAGCGGCTCACCACCGCCCTCACCGCCGTGCTGAGCCAGATCGCCGAGGACCCCGGCCGTGCCGTCGGAAGCCTGGACGTCCTGACGGCGGACGACCGTACGGCGCTGGAGCGCTGGAACGCCACCGCCCTCCCCGCCTCTGCGGCCCTGCTGCCCGAGCTCTTCGCGGCACAGGCCGCCCGGACCCCCGACGCCATGGCCCTGGTCAGCCGTGACACCTCGCTGACCTACCGGGAACTGGACGCCCGGGCCGACGCCCTGGCCCGGCGGCTGGCCGCCGCCGGTGTCGGACCCGAGGAGGTCGTCGCCCTCGCCCTGGACCGCTCGGCCGACTCGATCGTGGCGCTCCTGGCCGTGCTCAAGGCGGGCGGCGCCTACCTCCCGCTGGACGCCGACTACCCGGCAGACCGCCTCACCCACATGCTCCGCGACACCGCCCCGCTGCTCGCCCTGACCCACGCCGCCTGGCCTCTGCCGGACATCCTCGACGGACTGGCCCAGCTGCCGATCGACGAGCAGGACTCCGTGACCGGCCACCCGGGCCCGGCCGCGCCCCGGGCCGGCGCCCGCAACGCCGCCTACCTCATCTACACCTCCGGCTCGACCGGCCGGCCCAAGGGCGTGGTGATCGAGCACCGGGGCGTCGCCAACCTGTACGCCTTCCACCGGGCCACCACCATCGCGGAGGCAGAACGCGCCCATCCGGGACGGCGGTTCAGGTTCGCACTGACCGCCTCGCTGTCCTTCGACACCTCGTGGGAGGGAATCCTGTGGATGGTGGCCGGGCACGAACTGCACCTGCTCGACGACGACTGCCGACGCGACGCCGCCGCCGTGGTGCGCTACGTGGCCGAGACCGGGATCGACGCCATGGACGTCACCCCCACCTACGCCGAGCAACTCCTCGAGGAGGGGCTGCTGGAGCGGCGCCGGCTCCCGGTCCTGATGCTCGGCGGCGAGGCAGCCGGACCGGCCCTGTGGACCGCCGTGCGCGAGACCCCCGGAGTGACCGGCCACAACCTCTACGGCCCCACCGAGTACAGCGTCGACGCCCTCCACGCCCGGCTGGCCGAACACGAAACCCCGCTGATCGGGTCGCCGTTGACGAACACCCGGGCCCATGTGCTGGACGAGGGTCTGCGTCCGGTTCCGGTCGGTGTGGCAGGCGAGCTGTACCTCGCCGGCGCGGGCATCGCGCGCGGCTATCTGAACCGCCCCGGCCTCAGCGCCGAGCGGTTCGTGGCCGATCCGTTCGCGGCGGGGGAGCGGATGTACCGCACCGGCGACCTGGTGCGCCGCCGCCCGGACGGCGAGGTGGAGTACCTGGGACGCACCGACCACCAGGTCAAGATCCGCGGCTTCCGCATCGAACTGGGCGAGGTGGAGGCGGTGCTGGCCCGCTGCCCCGGAGTGACCCAGGCCGTGGTCGTCGCCCACGAGGGGCGGCTGGCCGGCTATGCGACCGGCGAGGCCGACGGCACCGCCGTACGGGAGTTCGCGGCGGGTGTGCTGCCCGGGTACATGGTCCCGGCGTCGGTCACGGTGCTGGACGCGCTGCCCCTGAACGTCAACGGCAAGCTGGACCGCCCGGCGCTGCCCGCACCGCGCTTCGCGGGAACGGCAGCCGGACGGGCGCCCGCGAGCCCCCGCGAGGAGACCCTGTGCGGCCTGTTCGCCGACGTGCTGGGCCTGGAGTCGGCCTCCGTGGACGACGACTTCTTCGCCCTGGGCGGCCACTCGCTGCTGGCGACCCGGCTGCTGAGCCGGATCCGCGCCGTACTGGGGGAGGACATCGGGATCCGCGCCCTGTTCGAACACCCCACCCCCGCCGGCCTCACCCGCCACCTCGACACCGAGCGCGGACCGCAGGACTCCCTCGGGATCCTGCTGCCGCTGCGGACCGGCGGCACCGCGACCCCCTTGTTCTGCGTCCACCCGGGAGCCGGCATCAGCTGGGTCTACTCCGGCCTGCTGCGCCACATCGACACCGCCCACCCGGTCTACGGCCTCCAGGCCCCCGGCCTGCGGGGCGCCACCCCCGGCAGCGTCGGCGCACTGGCCGCGACCTACCTGCGGCACATCCGGTCCGTCCAGCCCCGGGGCCCCTACCACCTGCTCGGCTGGTCCTTCGGCGCCGTCGTCGCCCACGAGATGGCCGTACGGCTCCAGGCGGACGGCGAAGAGGCCGGGTCCCTGATCCTCCTTGACGGCTACCCGCCGACCCCGGCCCCCGATCGCCGCGACACCGCGGGCCCAGAGGAACGGCCGGACCCGCTCGCGGCGCTACTGGCCTCACTCGGCTACGCCACCGACGGCCAGGCGGCCGGCGAGGACAGCGAGGGAGGCGAGGACGGCCATGGCGGCGATGGGGGTGTACCGGAGGCCCTGCGGGCCATGCTCGGCGACGCCGCCGACGTCCTGCCCCGGGTCTTCGCCGACCACGACAGGCTGCTGGCCGCACACGTGCCCGGTGTCTACCGGGGCGATGCCCTGTTCATCGGCGCCGCGCTCGACAAACCCGCCGACTGGCCGTACGAGAGCGCCTGGCGGCCGTACGTCACCGGCCTGATCGAACACGATCTGCTCGCCTGCGAGCACGGCGCGATGACCCGGCCCGGTCCGATCGCCCTGATCGCGGAAGCGGTCGCCAAGAGACTCCGCACCGCACAGCCGGGAGAACACCGATGAGCCGCGCGTACGCCGATCCCGCCGCACCCGGGCGGGAGGACGAGCGGCCCGCCCGCGGCCGCCTGGGCCTGTGGGCCGAACGGAACTTCCGCAGGCTGTGGCTCGGTGAGACCGCCAGCGGCCTGGGCACCGCGGTCGGCCATGTGTCCCTGTCCCTGGTGGCGGTGGTCACGCTGCACGCCTCCCCGTTCATGATGGGCGTGCTGACCGCGGCGGCCTGGACACCGTGGCTGCTCATCGGTCTCCCGGCCGGCGCCTGGGTGGACCGCTGGCCCCGCCGCCGCACCATGCTGGTCTGCGACCTGGCGCTGATGCTCCTGTTCGGCAGTGTTCCCGCGGCCGCCTGGCTGGGCGTGCTCACCCTCACCCAGGTCGTGCTCGTCGCCCTGCTCTCCGGCGCGGCGAAGGTGTTCTTCAGCACCGCCTACACGGCGCTGCTGCCCGCCCTCGTGACCGACGACGACATGCTGGAGGCCAACGCCAAGCTGCACGGCGCCGAATCGGCGGCGGACGTCGCGGGACCCGGCGTGGCGGGCCTGGTCACCCAGGCCTTCGGCGCGGTCACCGGGGTCTTCCTCGACGCGGTGACCTACCTGGTCTCCGCGCTCTGCCTCGGCGGGATCGGCGTACGCGAGAATCCACCGGAGCCGTCCCAGCGCAGGGCGCTCCGGCGGGAGATCGCCGAGGGCGTCCGGTTCGTGGCCCGCGACCCGTACCTGCGGACGCTGGCGGGCTTCGGTGCCCTCGCCAACCTGGCCCTCAACGGCATCCAGGCCGTACAGACCGTCTTTCTCGTACGGGACGTCGGCCTCCAACCGGGCGCCGTCGGCACCGTGTTCGCGGTGGTGAGCGTCGGCGGCCTCGCCGGGGCGGCCGTCGCCGGCCGGATCGCCCGGTGGTTCGGCACCGCCCGCGGACTGCTGGTGTGCATGCTGGTCGTGGCGCCCTTCATCTTCCTGCTGCCCTTCGCGGGACGGCAGTTGCCGCTCATGGTGAGCGCCCTCGCCTGGGGTGTCGCGGTGTGCGGCGTGGTCGCGGGCAACGTCATCGTCGCCGGGTTCTACCAGACGTACTGTCCCTCCCACCTGCTCGGCCGGGTCCGGGCGAGCGCGTCGACCGTCAACTACGGGGCGATCCCCGTCGGCGCCCTGCTCGGCGGCTGGCTGGGCGGCGCCGTGGGCAGCAGACCCACCATCTGGATCATGTCCGCCGTGCTGCTGACCGCCGCCCTCGTCCTTCTCGCGAGCCCCCTTCGCACCCTCCGCAACCTTCCCCGGATGTCGTAAGGACTGATGACCGCCATGGAACTCCGCACCCAGCGTTCCGCCCGCCCCCGGCACTACCTGATGTGCCGCCCGACCCACTTCGAGGTCACGTACTCGATCAACCCGTGGATGGACCCCGCCAAGCCGGTGGACACCGAACTCGCCGTCACCCAGTGGGAACAGCTCGTCGCCCTGCACCGCGAGCTCGGCCACCACGTCGAGTTCATCGACCCGCTGCCCGGCTACCCGGACATGGTGTACGCGGCGAACGGCGCCACCGTGGTGGACGGCAGGGTCCTCGGGGCCAGGTTCCGCGACGCCGAGCGGGCGGCCGAGGGACCCGCCTACCTGGCGTGGTTCCGCGAGCGCGGCTACCGGGTGCACGACCCGGTCCACGTCAACGAGGGCGAGGGCGACTTCCTGCTCGCCGGCGGCCGGCTGCTCGCCGGCACGGGCTTCCGCAGCACCCCCGAGAGCCACGCGGAGGCCGAGGAGTTCCTCGGCCGCCCGGTCGTCGGCCTGGAGCTGGTGGACCCGCGCTTCTACCACCTCGACACGGCCCTGACCGTCCTCGACCACGACGAGATCATGTACTACCCGGGCGCCTTCGCCCCGCACAGCCTGGCCGTCCTGCGGAGCCTGTACCCCGACGCGATCCTGGTCGACGAGGCCGACGCCGAGCACTTCGGCCTCAACGCGGTCAGCGACGGCCGCCACGTCATCCTGCCCGAGTCGGCCGCCGGGGTGGCACGGCGCCTGCGCGACCGCGGCTTCGAACCCGTCGGCCTCGACCTGTCCGAACTGCTCAAGGGCGGCGGCAGCGTGAAGTGCTGCACCCTCGAGATCCGCGACCGTCCCGCACTCGACTGACATGCGACGGACACCCAGGTACCGGACAGATGGCGGGATCGAGCGTCCATCCGCTGTAGATCGCCTCCCGGTTTCATCGACCGACGAGGGTCTCCGACGGGGGCGCCCGGAGAGGAACGGCCAGGCATGACGACCGAGGAGTTCACCCACCCCCCCACCGAGGAGGAGGCCCGTGCCGCCTTCGTGTCCCGGGCGGCCGGGCCGGCGGCGGACGCCGGGGAACTGATCGACCGGGCGGCGGCCCTGCTCCCGCCCGCCGTCACCGGTGGCCGGGCGGCCCGGACCGGCGGCGACGAAGAGGACCTGAGCGCGGTGCTGGCCGCGCTGGCGGGACACCTGGCCGGCCGGTCCCGCCTCGGCGCGGTCGCCCCCCGGTCCGCGGTGTGGGGGCTGGACCTGGACACCGGCGTCCTGCTCCGGGTCCCGGCCGGGCGGCTGGCCGTCCCGGCCGGCCGACCGGGGCACCCGCCGATGGGAGTGGCGGCGGGCCTCACCTGGGTGAGCGCCCTGGAGGCCGGCATGACCGCGCACTGCGAGGCCCTGCTGGCCCGGCTCCTCGCCGAGCCCGGGACACGCGTGCCGCGCCTGTGCCTTGCGGGCCTGTGCGACGGCCGCTGTTCCCCCGACGACTGCGCGAAGAGCGCCACAGGCGCGGCACGGCGGCTCTACGCGGCGGGCGAACCCGTCGCCCACGACCTGTCCGGCCTGCTCTCCCTGCCCGGCTGCGCGATCCGGGTGGGCTCCCGCCCGGACACGGTCGTCGCCACCGGCGCCAGCCGCGCCGAGGCCGTCCGCCGCGCCATCGCACGCGCCCTGCGGGCCCTGACCGCCGCCGCGGACCCCGGCCCTCGCACCCTGCCAGCGATCGGCCCGGACCAGGAACTCCCGCCGCCCGGAGCCGGACCGTCCAGCCCCGTCCACTGGTCCCGGCCCCTCGACGCCCTGCGCGCCCAGGGCCTCACCCCGGTAGCGGTACTGCTGGACCAGGACCCCCGCGTCAACGAGGTACTCCCGTACCTCGTGCACGTCGTGCTGCTCGACGGCCCTCGATGACGACGGGAACTCTCCGGTCGCGGACCGTGCACAACTGCCCTGCGCCATCAGGTAATTGACGGCGCGGTCGGGGTACTGCTTCACTGGTCCGGTGGCTGAGCCACTGGACCAGTGAGCCGCCGAACCACCGACCGAAGCCTGGGAGATCCTCCGTGGCCGTCGAGAACATTGCGCGCCGAACCGTGGTCGACCTGCTGGAAGCACGGCTGCGTGACGACATCCTGAGCGGCACGCACCGCCCCGGAACCCTGCTGCCCCCCGAGCGGGAGCTGGCCGCCGGGTACGGAGTCACCCGCACGACTCTGAAGCACGCGCTGACCCGGTTGGAGCAGGCGGGACTGCTGAGCACCCGGCACGGCATCGGCACCCGCATCCTGGACTACCTGCGGATCGGTGGCGCCGACCTGCTTCCGATGCTGGCCGCACAGGACCCCACGTGGCTGCGGGAGGTCTTCGAGGTACGGCGGCACATCGGCACCCTGATCGCCGGCCGCGCGGCCGACCGGCGCACGGAACGGCAGGCCCGGCGGCTGGAGCACCTGCTGCGTCAGGTCGCGGACGGCCCGCACGCCGACGCCGTCCAGCTCGCCGACGTGGAAGTGCACCGCGAACTGGCGCGGGCCACCGGGAACCGGGTCTATCTCCTCCTCACGAACACGCTGTTCAACGCCTACCTTCCGGTACGGGCCTCGCTGCGGGCGCCGTTCGAGGACGCGGCGCGGGCGACGGACCGGCTCGCGCCGGTGGTACGGGCCGTGGTCGACCGGGACGCCGAGGAGGCGCGGCGCGCGGCGGCGACGTATCTGGCCGACACGGAGAAGACCATGCTCGGTTCGCTGAGCAGCCCTCACGGGCGACCGACCCCTGACAGCCCCCGGTAGCCGGGTTTCCCGGCCCCGGCGAGGCCCCGATCAAGCGCGGACGCATGTTCATTCCACGTTTGTCGTCATGTCATGAACAGGACAATGTCGGCCTCGATCCGGGCCCAGCCCCCTATGACGGCCGCCCGTTCACCGTGGGCGCGGCGGCGACCGACAACACGAGGAGCATGGTGAGCAGATCACGCAAGAGACGCGGCGTCCTCATCGGCGTCATGCTGTCCGCGGTCATCGGCGGCACCGTCCAGCCGGCGATCGCCGCGCCGGTACGGGACGCGGGGGACCAGGCCACGCCGTTCCGGAAGTCTCCGGTGCAGTCGACCGAGCAGGAGATCGCGCGGGCGCTGTCCGCCTCGCTGCGCGACCCGCGGTGGCGCGAGCAGGTCCGTGCGGCCGCGCTCGGCACCGAGGACGTGGACCTCCAGGCGCTGGCGGCCAGGACCGCCGCTCCGCAGGGCAGGAACCTGTTCGCCTCCGTCGCAGCCGCGGACCGCCGCATCGCGGGCCTCAAGGGCCTGCCCGCGTCGACCGGGTCGCTGCTGCGCCTCCGGCTGGGCGCGCCGTCCATGCGGTCGCACCTGGACGCCGCAGCCACCCCCTGGATCGCCGTCGCCGCGGCCGACGACGACGCCGAGAACATCACGGCGTACGACAGTCAGGGCCACGCCCACGCCGTCGACACCGCGCGCGTCCCCGACCGCCCGCTGTACATCCTGGACATCGACGTCACCAAGGCCCACCGGGCCGGCCTGAAGGTGCTGCAGAAGGCCCTCGCCGACAAGGGTTTGACCTCCCTCCCGCCGAAGGCCGCGAACAGCGCCGCCGCCGGCGCGGCCGGCTGGTGGGCGACCAAGGTCACGGCCGTCGAGGTGAGCGACGACCAGGAGCCCTGGTTCAAGGGCGCCGCCGAGATGTTCTCGCTGGTGACCGGCTTCGGCCAGGACGGCACGGCACGCGTCGACTCGGTCGACATGCCCTACCTGGACTACGACGGCACCGTCTACTACCCGAACCAGATCCTGGTCAACTGGTCGAACTACAAGTACAACCTGGCCGACGTCGTCATGATGGAGGACGACGACGGCACCAACTACCGTGCGCTGGCGCAGGCGATCACCACGGCGCTGCTCACCGTCACCGACCAGGGCACGTACATCCCGCTGGTGAACGCGGTCCTGAGCGCGATCCCCGACAGCTGGTTCACCGACGACCCCGACTACGTGGAGTCCTGGTACACCCTCGCCCAGAACTCCTCTGGCCGGCTGAACGGTGCCTCGGGCAACGGCTGGATGACCGTCGAGCCCTACTTCGTGGAGGAGTTCTAGACCCCGCACACGAGAGCGGACCGGCCGCCGCACGCCGATGAACGCGCCGGTCCGCGCCGAGGACGCGGCCGTCCGGGCGCACGCCCGGACGGCGCGCAGGGTGTACGTGACGTCACTGGGTACCTTCGTCACCGCCGCTGTTCTGGTCGTGGGCCAGGGCGTGGGTGACCGCGGTGGTGCTCTCGTACAGGATCCGGTACTGGGTGAACCGGCGGTCGTAGACACCCGCGTTGGCGGGATCGGGGCGGACCACCGATTCCGCCGGATTCCAGTCCGTGATGTCCGGTCGGCCGATCAGCCCGGCGGCGAGGAAGGCGGCACCGTAGCTGGCACCGATGGTCGTGCGGGTGACGATCTGTTCGAGACCGGTGACATCGCTGACGATCTGAGGCCACAGCCCGCCCCGGGTACCGCCGCCGACCGCGACGATCCGCCGGATGTCGGCGCCGGCCGCGAGCATCGTCTCGACGTTGTGCCGGACACCGTAGGCGGTGGCCTCCAGTGCCGCCCGCATCAGGTCGCCCCGGGTGTGACCCAGCGTCAGGCCCGCGATCACGCCCCGGGCGTCGGGGTCCATCACCGGTGTGCGTTCTCCGGCGAAGTACGGCAGCATCACCAGGCCGTTTGCACCCGGGGGTGAGGCGGCCGCCTCGTCGAACAGCACGCCGGGGCCGACGCCGCCGAAGAGGTGCCCCAGCCAGTCGGTGACGGCTCCGGAGGTGGCCATGCCGCCTGCCAGGCAACGGGTGCCGGGCAGGGCGCCGACCGTGGACCACATCGACGGGCTGGTCACGAGCCGGTCGACGGTGTTCACGAGGAACATCGTGGTGCCGTACATCAGCATCAGGTCGCCGACGCCGTGTCCGCCGACGCTGACGGCCTCGCTCCAGGCGTCGATCGTCCCCACGATGACCGGTGTCCCGGCCGGGATGCCCGCGACGGGCGTGTTCACCCGGCCGGCCTCCTCGCCCGGCCAGCGCAGCGGGGGGAGTTCGATGCCGGGTGCGATGTGCCCGGCCCATTCGGGGATCCAGCGCTGCTCGTGGATGTCGAACAGCGGGGTGCACTGGCTGGCGGAATGCAGGTCCAGCACATAGGTGCCGGTCAGCCGGTGGGCGAGCCAGGACGCGGGCATGAGGAGGCGGCGGGCGCGTGTCCACGCCTCGGGCTCCCGCTCGCGGATCCAGGCGAGTTTCGGCCCGACGGCCTGGGACGACAGCATCGACCCGCACCTGCGGAAGATGGTGTCCGGCCCCAACTCCCGGTTCAGCCGCGTGATCTGTTCCTCGGCGCGGGTGTCCACGCCGTACAGCACCGCCGGACGCACCGGCTCTCCCGCGTCGTCGACCAGGAGGGTGCACGGGCCCATGCCGCTGACTCCGACGGCCCGGACGGTGATGTCGTCGCGGTCGAGCAGTTCGGCCGCGAGCGAGACGAACTCGTCCCACCACACGCGTGCGTCCGTCTCGACGTGCCCCGGCCGGGGACGGTCGACCACGTGACCGCGTACGGCCTCGCCCAGGATCCGGCCGGCGGTGTCGACCACCACGCCCTTGGTGCTGGAGGTACCAACGTCAACTCCGAAGACGACGTCGATCATGCACTGCCTCCCTATCCGTTGCAGTCGTTGACATGCCCCTGCCTTGTGGCTAGCTTCACGAACAGTTCCCCCCTGTACTCCCCGGGCGCTCACATCTCAGGGCCCCATCCAGGCGTTCGCATCTCAGGCACCTCGTCTCCACGGTTGGACAACGTTGTCAGCCTTTGGTGATCAAGACATCTCGGCACGCCGTTCATCACCCGGGGCCGCGTTCTCGACGCGGAGACAACGTTGTCGGACCTCCATTTCCGAGTAGAGGAGCAAACCCCGTGCTCACACGACTGTCGAGACCTCCCGGAACCATGGCGATCGGTCTCCTCGCCGCCGCGGCGCTGGCCGCGGCCGGGCTGTGCACGCCTGCGTGGGCGGCCGGGAAGGCCGCGCTCGTCACCTCGCCGGCGACGCTCGTCAATCCGTTCATCGGGACGTCGAACCAGGCAGACGACTTCCCGGGTGTCGACGTCCCGTTCGGCATGGTGCAGTGGAGCCCGGACACGCCGTCGCGTCCGGACGGCGGGGGCTACGAGTACAACGACTCGTCGATCACCGGTTTCAGCCTGACCCACATCGCCGGTCCCGGCTGTGGCGCGGCCGGTGACGTACCGGTGCTGCCCACGGTGGGAGCCGTGAACACCGGCGCCACCGACACGTTCTCGCATGCCGACGAGTCGGCGTCCGCCGGGTCGTACAAGGTCACGCTCGACAACCAGGTGACCACCGAGCTGACCACCACGACACGCAGCGGCATGGCCCGCTTCACCTTCCCGTCCACCAGTCAGGCCAACCTGATCTTCAAGTTGACGGGCAGTCAGAACGGCGCCAGCTCAACCCAGTTCACCAAGGTGTCGAACACGGAGGTGAGCGGGCAGGTCACCAGCGGCCACTTCTGCGGCGCGGGAAACACGTACACCGTGTACTTCGACATGGTCTTCGACCAGCCGTTCGCCTCGCAGGGCAGCTCGCTCGCCAAGACGTCGACCACCACTCCCACCGCGCCGGTCGAGGCGTCGAAGAACGCCGCAGAGAAGCCCAACCAGCCGGTACTGCACGGCAGGACCCCAGGCACCACGCACCCGAAGTCGACGAAGTCCACCAAGGACAGCGTTTCCCCCGACGCCGCCGCCTCGAACGGCTACGTCACCTTCAACACCACGAGCAACCCGGTCGTGCAGGCCAAGGTCGGCATCTCCTACGTGTCGGTCGCGAACGCGGTCGCCAACCGGACCGCGGAGAACACCGGTTGGGACTTCAACGCGACGCGCACCGCCGCACAGAACGCGTGGAACAGCACGCTCGGCAAGGTGCAGATCGCCGGCGGGACGGCCGCGCAGCAGCAGACCTTCTACACCGCGCTCTACCACTCGCTGCTGCACCCGAACGTGATCAGCGACGCCAACGGCCAGTACTACGGCTTCGACGGCAGGACGCACACCGTGGACGCCGGCCACAGTGCGGTGTACGCGAACTACTCCGGCTGGGACATCTACCGCTCACAGGCCCAGCTCGAAGCCCTCGTAGCCCCCCAAGTCGCCTCGGACACCGCGCAGTCGATGGTCGACGACTACGCGCAGACCGGAGTCTTCCCCAAGTGGTCGGAGAACAACGGCGAGTCGTACGTCATGGTCGGTGACCCGGCCGACGCCATCATCGCCGACTACTACGCCTTCGGCGCCCGGAACTTCGACACCACGACCGCCCTGGCCGACATGGTCAAGCAGGCGAGCACCACCAACAACGACCGTCCCGGACTCGGCTACCTGAACTCGCCGGGATACATGCCGCACGACGGCAGCTACGGCTGCTGCAACTTCTACGGCCCCGTGGCCACCACCCTGGAGTACGACACGGCCGACTTCGCGATCTCCGCGATGGCCGGAGCGCTCGGCGACACCACCGACCAGAAGACCTACGCCAACCGCGCGCAGGACTGGCGCAACGTGCTCAACCCGGCCTCCGGCTTCGTGGAACCCCGCAACGCCGGCGGCTCGTGGACCGGAGGCTTCGACCCCACCAGCGGCACGGACATGGTCGAGGCCGACTCGTGGATCTACACCGGAATGGTCCCCTTCGACATCGGCGGCCTGGCCCACGCCAAGGGCGGCAACACCGCGATGAACCACTACCTGGACACCGTGCTGCGCAGCTACACCGGCGCCGGCGGCTACGCCTGGGTCGGCAACGAGCCGAGCATCGAGCTCCCGTGGGAGTACGACTACACGGGCCAGCCCTACCGGACGCAGGGCACGGTGCGTGCGATCCAGGACCAGATCTGGTCGAACACCCCCGGCGGCCTGGCCGACGGCAACGACGATCTCGGCGCGATGAGTGCCTGGTACGTGTGGTCGGCGCTCGGCATGTTCCCCGAGACGCCCGGCACCTCCGACCTCGCCCTGGGATCACCGCTGTTCACGCAAGCCGTGATCACCCTCCCCTCGGGCGGGTCACTGACGGTCAACGGCAACGGCGCGGCCGACAACGCCCCCTACGTCCAGTCCGCGGCGTGGAACGGCACGGCGTGGAACAACGCCTACGCTCCCACCACGGCGATCACGTCCGGCGGCACCCTGGACTTCACGTTGGGCACCAGCGCCAACACGTCATGGGCGACCGCGGCCACCGCGGCACCACCCTCCTACGCCGGGGACACCACCGCACCGGCCTCACCACGGATCGGCCCGCTCACCTCGGCGGTGGCCTCGAACCTGTGTGCGGACGACGCCTCCTCCAACACCTCCGACGGCACCCACGTCCAGATCTGGGGTTGCAACAGCACCTACGCCCAGGACTGGATCATCGCCGGTGACGCAACGATCCGGGCCCTGGGCAAGTGTCTGGACGCCGATCACAGCGGGACCACCAACGGCACGCTGATCCAGCTGTGGACCTGCAACGGCACCGGCGCCCAGCAGTGGACCGCCGGCACCAGCGGGTCGCTGGTCAACCCCGAGTCGGGGCTGTGCCTGGACGACCCCAACTCCTCGACGGCGAACGGCACCCAGCTTCAGCTGTACACCTGCAACGGCACGGCGGCCCAGAACTGGAAACTGCCGGGCTGACCCCGTCGGCGTAGGAGCTGACAGCCCCGCTGGTACGCCTCGGTGTGGCGCGTTCCCGTGGGTCCGGAGCGATTGGGCCGGGACACACGGGACACACGGGAACGCGCGCAGGCGCACGGCCCCCAGCCGCCGAAAACCGGACTGCGGAGGTGGAACGCCCTTCGGCGCTGGCCCCGCCCCTGGCCTCGAATGCGCTGGTCAGACCCTGGAGAGAAGCCGGCGCCGGGGCTCCTGGGGTGAGACGCCGCCGAACTGCACGTCCCAGCGGCCGCCTCGCCAGGTGAGGAAGACCGCGCACAGGGGTGGCACGGCGAGATGCCAGAAAGCTCTTGCCGGTACGGCCAGCGCATCGATGAGCACGGCCCGGACGACGGCTGCCTCGGTGATGGCCACCGCGTGGTCCGTGTGCGGCACCACGCTGCTCAGCCAGTCCGCCGACCGGCGGCACAGCTGTCGTACGGACTCTCCGTCGTGCGGTGTGGCGTCCGGATCCGTGAGCCAGGCGGTGAACCCGTCGGGGTCGGTCGCGGCGACTTCGCCGACAGTGCGACCGCACCACCTGCCCACGTTGAGATCGCGCAGCATGGGCTCGGACGATGCCACGAGACCGATGGCGTCAGCGGTCTCCGAGCAACGGATCGAAGGCGCCCGGACGGCCGGCTCGCGGGGAGAGAGCACTGCTCTCGCAGCGCCTGCCATGTGGATGCTGTCCTCGCTCAGATGGGCGTCGCCGAGGAGCGGATCCAGAGTGGGGTCACCGCCGGGCGCGCACAGGAGCGTCAGGCCGATCGACATGGGACCCACCTCTTTCCTGGCCGGGCGTGGCTTCGGACGGTGCGGACGGCTGTCGGCACGTCGTGCCTCACGTGTTCCACAGTCGGTGCAGGCCCCCCTGCGGCACCATCCGCCAGGTGTCCGAAACCACCCCGCCGACCGGCCGGCCGGCCCACCCCTGCGGCCAGGCCCGGCCGGAACCAGGCACGGGTCACCCGTTCGGCTCATGGGGCAGTTCGAGCCGGAGCTCGTAGCCACCCTGATCCGTGGGGCCGGATGTGACGGTACCGCCGAGGAGCTCCGCCCGCTGGGCCAGACCCGCCAGGCCGTGGTGGGCACTGGGCAGGGCGAGCGCGCTTCGGGTGGGGGCGGTGTTGGTGACCGTGGTGCGCAGAACACCCTCCCTGAGCCCGATACGGACGGTCACGGCGGCGCCGGGGGCGTGTTTGCGGACGTTGGTCAGCGCTTCCTGGACGGTCCGGTACACGGCCCGCTGCACCGTGGGCGGAAGCTCCTCGGGCACATCGGTCTCCAGCTTGGCCTCGATGCCGCCGGCGTCCAGCAGGTGCTCCAGGTCGGCGAGCGAAGGCTGCGGGGTGAGCTCTGTGGGCCTGCTGCCGGAGGCCCGCAGCACGCCGACCATGTGCCGCAGCTCCTCCAGGGTCTGCACGCTCAGGCGGCGGATCGTGGCCGCGGCCTGTCTCGTCTCGGCGTCCCGGCCGCCCACCTGGAGCGCACCGGCCTGTACGGCGATGAGACTGACCTGGTGGGAGACCACGTCGTGCATCTCCCGGGCAAGCTGGGCACGCTCCTTCGCCAGCACGCTCTGAGCGGTCAGCAGCCGTTCCTGCCTGCGGGCCTCGGAGATGTCGGCGAGCCGCAGCGAGAGCTCGCGCCGGGCCTGGACGAGCTGGCCCAGGAAAACGGGAGCGGCAGCGGTGGCCAGCGTGTAGCTGAGGTGGAACAGGCTGTTCGTCTGCGACAGCTCGGTGGCGTCGAGGGACGACCACGGCCAGGGCAGGAAGTCGATGATCGCGTAGAGCAGCGCGCAGCCGCCCAACAGGAAACGGTGGCGGTTGAGGGAGGACAGTGTGTACAGCGCCGCCGTGGGCGCGACCACCGCATCGGTGACCAGGCCGGTGGGGAGCGTGAGGACGAAGGTGGTCAGGGGCAGCCGGTGACGCAGCACCAGGGCGAGGGCACCGAGCAACGCGCAGGCAGTGGTCGGCCGGTCCTCGATGTCGACGTGAGCCCATGCGTCCGCCAGCGCGATCCCGACGAGCCCGATGTCCATGAGCACGGCCCGCGGCTGTCGCCGGGTCATCGGACACCCTCGTCCTGTGCGTGAGAGAGCAGGCCCGCGCGCTCGGCGATCAGAACCGCCTGGACACGGCTGCTCACCTGCAGTTTGCCGAGCACGTTGGTGACATGCCCCTTGATGGTGCCGGTGCTCAGATGCAGCCGTTCGCCGATCTCGTTGTTGGCGAGTCCTTCGGCCATCAGGACCAGCACCGCCCGCTCGCGCCCGGTGAGGCGAGCGGTCAGGCGGACGGCGGTGGGCTCACGGATGCTGTTGTCGAGGTAGCCGCCCACCACCAGCCGGGTGACCTTGGACGACAGCACGGTCCCTTCCTCGGCCAGGCTGCGCACCAGGTAGGGAAGCTGCTCGGGATCGGTGTCCTTGAGCAGGAAACCCGCGGCGCCCGAACGCAGGGCGGTCGCCACGTACTCGTCGGTGTCGAACGTGGTGAGCATGGCGACCACCGGGGCCTTCGGCATACGGCGGATTTCGGCCAGGACCGTCAGCCCGTCCACGTCCGGCATCCGGATGTCGAGCAGGACGACGTCGGGGCACAGCTCCCGCACCGCCCGCACGGCCTGGCCACCGGGTACCGCCGCGACGACTTCGATGTCGTCCGCCGCTTCGAGGATGTGCGTGAAACCCGTACGGATCAAAGCTTCGTCGTCGACCACCAGTACCCGGATCATGTGCGCTCCGCTCCTCGCATGCCCGGGTCGATGCCTACCCCCGCGGCAGCGGGCCTCCGGGCGACCGGTTCGCAGAACCCGCCGGTTGGCGGCGCGAC
Organism: Streptomyces sp. NPDC058457; assembly: GCF_042720695.1. NCBI lineage: Bacteria > Bacillati > Actinomycetota > Actinomycetes > Kitasatosporales > Streptomycetaceae > Streptomyces > Streptomyces sp. NPDC058457. The sequence continues at coordinate 34,572 of NZ_JBHXLU010000036.1, forward strand.
CTCAGCCGGTCGGCGGGCGGTGCCCGCGCGCCGACCCGGCGGCAGGCGCGCAACCTCGGTGAACAGCACGGCCCGCTCGTCGTGGCGCAGCCGGGACCTCCCCGCTCGCCTCACTACGCTGAGCGACGGGAGACCACACGGCCCAGGACAGATCGGGAGACCATGGCCCTCGACCTCGACATCGACCGTATCCGCCATGCCGTCGGCGAAGGCGCCCGCGACAAGGTCTACCCGGGTGCCGTCTGGGCCGTCGGTGACCGCTCCGGAAACATGACCTTCGGCACCCAGGGGGTCCCGGATCCCGACCAGCCCGACGACCCGATGCGGCACGACACCGTCTTCGACGTCGAAGGCCTCACGGAGATCCTCGCGGTGTGGTCGTCCATCGGATCCCTCGTCGAAGCCGGCAAGCTGCACCTCGACGAGCAGCTGGGTGACTTCTGGTCCGAGGTGCGCGACCACCCGCTGGGCCGGGTGAGCACACGCCACCTGCTCACCCATACGGCAGGCGTCCCGCTCGGGACCGGCCCGACGAACCTGTACGACACCGAGCCGGGGGACATGCGCGACGGGGTCCTCCACGAGGCCCTGCGCCGCCCGCCCGGGACGGCCGTGGAGTACTCCGACCGCGCCGCCCTGGTCCTCGGCTATCTCGCCGAAGAACTCTCCGGCCAGAGCCTCGACGTCCTCGCGGCGACCGGAGTGTGGCAACCCCTCGGCATGACACGCACCCGCTACGGCCCCTTGCCCGGCGAAGCGACCGCCCGGTGCGCGCCGACCGAACTCGACGACAGCACCGGGACTCGCCTCAGGGGCACCGCCCACGGATGGCCGGCGCGCCTGCTCGGCGGAGTCTGCGGCACCTCAGGAGTGTTCTCCGTCCTCCCCGACCTCGCGGCCTTCCTCCGCCACCTGCTCCAGCCGGGACAGAACGGCAGCCGGCCGGGCTTCGGCACCGCCTGGATCAAGGAGTCACTGCGCACCCAGACCGGCGAACTCGCCCCCGCCGGCGGACTGTTGTGGCGCCCGGCCTCGGGAGCGACCCCCGGGACCGACGGCATCTGGGAGCACTACGGCTCCTTCGCGGCAAGCGCATGGCTGTCCCCCAAGCAGGGCCGCTGGGCGGTCCTGCTCACCAACACGGGTTACTACACCAGGGACTACGGATCCCTCATCCGCGTCCGCAACGCGTTCCGCTCGCTTGCCTTCGCCTGACCGCGCGCCGACGAGGCCCGGCACGGCCACCCTGAGACCAGTCCCGTGGTCGTCGCAGGTGTGGCCTCAGTTCATTTTTCCGGTGCGGGCGTCGTGCCACAGGTCGACGCCGCCGTCGACAGCGTACGTGTCGATTTCGGTCAGCTCCTCGGTGGTGAACTCCAGGTTCTCCAGCGCGGCGACGTTCTGCACGAGCTGTTCGGTACGTGACGCGCCGATGACCAGTGAGGTGACCCGCTTGTCACGCAGTGCCCAGGCGAGTGCCATCTGCGCGAGGGTCTGCCCACGGCGCTGGGCGATGGCGTTGAGCGCGCGGAGCCTGTTCACCATGTCGTCCGACAGCCAGTTGGTGTCGAACGACGTCCCGGCCGCGGCCCGCGAGCCCTCCGGGATGCCGTCGAGGTAGCGCCCGGTGAGCAGGCCCTGCGCGAGCGCCGTGAACCCGATGACGCCGAAGCCCTCTTCCTGCGCCGCGTCGAGCAGCCCGTCCGTCTCGATCCAGCGGTTCACCATGCTGTACGACGGCTGGTGAATGAGGAGAGGCGTCCCCAGTTCCCGCAGGATCGCGGCGGCCTGCCGGGTGCGCTCGGCGTCGTAGGAGGAGATTCCGACATACAGGGCCTTGCCCTGGCGGACGGCGGTGTCCAGCGCGCCCATCGTCTCCTCCAGGGGCGTGCTCGCGTCGAGGCGGTGGGAGTAGAAGATGTCGACGTAGTCGAGGCCGGTGCGCTGCAGGGACTGGTCGAGGGAGGCCAGCAGGTACTTGCGGGAGCCGCCGCCCTGGCCGTAGGGGCCGGGCCACATGTCCCAGCCGGCCTTCGTGGAGACGACCAGCTCGTCCCGGTACGGCGCGAGGTCCTGCTTCAGCAGCCGCCCGAAGTTGAGTTCCGCGGAGCCGTAGGGCGGGCCGTAGTTGTTGGCCAGGTCGTGGTGGGTGATTCCGAGGTCGAAGGCGCGCAGCGCGATGTCCCGCTGGCTCTCGAACGACCGGTCGTCACCGAAGTTGTGCCAGTAGCCCAGGGACAGGACGGGCAGGTCGAGGCCCGAACGCCCGGTGCGCCGGTAGCGCATCGTGCCGTTGTACCGCTCGGGGTCCGCGACGTGGTTCATGAGGGTCTCCGCAGGCGACAGTGGGTTTCATACCGTTCGGGGGGCGAACGTGCCTACTGTGCCCTGGCTCGATTTCCGAGTCCAACAGCTCACGCACATCGCATTCATCGGTGTCACTTCTCAAAGGGGGCCTCGCGGAGCAGGCCGTGGCCGCTGCCGGGTGGACCAGGTGGGAAGGGCCGGTCAGCACAGTGTGTCGGTGTTCTCGCGTTCGGCTGCGCGGGTTGCTGTTCTTCGCGGGCAGTGGGATCAGCGCTGTCTGCTCGTCGTCCGTGGGGTTCCCTCTGCTGGGCATGACTGGAAGAGCGACTCGGCTGGTCGAGGAGAGGCTGCCTTGCTGGGGGGTCCTGCCGGTTGTCTCGGGTGTCAGTGGGGTCGGGTGTTGTGTGGTTGGGGTTGGGCGTTGTGTGCTGATTCTTGTTGTCGCCAGGTGGTGGGGGGTTGGTTGTGGTGGCGGCGGAAGGCGGTTGTGAAGGCGTAGGGGGAGGTGTAGCCCACGCTGTGGGCGATGTCTGCGATGCCGAGTTCGCCGGTGCGCAGATGGTCGCGTGCGAGGGTCATGCGCCAGTCGGTGAGGTACTGCATGGGGGTTTGGTCGAGCGCCTCGTGGAAGGTGCGTGCGAAGGCGGCCCGGGACAGGCGGCTGATCGCTGCGAGTTCGGGGACGGTCCAGGGGTGGCTTGGGTTTTCGTGGATGGCCTGCAGCGCGGGGCTCAGGCGGGGGTCGGTGGATGCGTGGTACCAGCGGGGTGCGTTCGGGTTGTGGCGGAAGTCGTTGCGGATGGCGAGTACGAGGAGGACGTCGAGGAGCCGGTCGAGGACGGTGGGCTGGCCGGGTTCGGGGTGGGCGAGCTCGTGGGAGAGCAGGGCGATCACGTCCCTCAGCGGGTCGCCGACGGCTGCTTGCAGGGTCAGGACCTGGGGGAGGGCTGTGAGCAGCCCGTTTCCGATGTCGCCGGAGAACCGGTAGGCGCCGCAGAGGAACACGGTCGCTGCGGGGCTGTCCGGCTCCCCGTCGGTGGCGTGCCGGGCCCTGAACTCGTCCGGTTCGAGGCAGTCGGTGCCGGGCTCGTGGCCGATGTAGTGGTCGGTGCCGCCGCGTACGAGGGTCACCTCCCCAGGCACGAGTTCCACCGTGCGTCCCGGGCCGTCGGCACCGAACCACAGCCATCCCCGGCCCCGGACGACGGTGTGCAGGGACAGCTGGATCGTGCCGGCCAGCCGCAGACCCCACGGGGGCTCGGCGACCGTACGGGCGAACACCGCGCCGCCGGCACGGGCCCGCGCGAGGTGATCACGCAGTAGGTCCATGTGGCCAGTATCAGCAGGGCGACCGCTGCGGGCAATGATCAGAGCGTTTGACGTAAAAGAACGAGTGAATCACACATTGATCCGCTCCGATGGCCTCGCTCACGATGGGGTCATGACTGAATCTCCGCAGACCACGCTCGTTCTCGGCGGCACCGGCCGCACCGGTTCGCTTGTGGCGAAGAGGCTCGCCGAGCGGGGGCGCGGCGCCCGTACCGCGGCCCGTCACGGCGCCGACGTGCTGTTCGACTGGGACAGCCCGGCCACCCACGCCGGCGCCCTGCGCGGCATCGACAGCCTCTACCTCGTCACGCCCGTCATGCGCATCGCGTATGCCGGCCAGGTGGCGGCCTTCCTCGACCTCGCCGAGGCCGCCGGCGTTCGCCATGTCACCTATCTGAGCACCTACGGCGCCGACGGCGTACCGCCGCAGATCGACATCAGGGCCGTCGAGGCCGGCCTGGCCGCCCGTTCGGCCTTCACCCACTCCGTCGTGCGCCCGGCCTGGGTGATGCAGAACTTCGCCGACGAGCATCTGCCCGTCGTCGACGGGGTGATCACGGTCCCCACCGGCAGTGGCACCGAGGCCTTCGTGGACGCGGCCGACATCGCCGCCGTCGCGGCCGAGACGCTGCTCGCCCCCGAGGCTCATGCCGGGGCCGTGTATGCGCCCACGGGCCCGCAGGCCCTCACGGTCGGTGAAGTCGCCGGTATCATCACCGCCGTGACCGGACAGTCGGTCAGGCACCGGGACCTCGACCCCGAGGTGTGGATCGGCGGTGCCGTCGCCGCCGGAATCGTGCCCGCCGGCTACGCGGTGATGCTGCGGTGGCTGACCGGCGCCATCATCTCGGGTCACGGCTCCGTGCCCAACGACGACATCGAGAAGGTCACCGGCCACAAGGCGACGACCTTCCGTGAGTTCGCGCGGCGCAACGCCCGTGCCTGGACGGCAGCGGCGGCCCTGTGACCATGGCCAGTGAGAACGCCATCGAGAACCTTGAGGATTTCGCAGCCTTGGAGCCGTTCTTCCGGATCGTCCAGGAGGGCCTGGCGGGCCTGGCCGACGGGGAGCACTTCTTCGACCTTTTGGCCGAGGACGTCGTCGTCGAGTACGTGGTCTCCGTCCCCGGTTACCCGCGCCGGGTCGAGGGCCGACGCGCGGTCGCCGACTTGTACCGCGGCTACGGGGATGCGATGGTCCTGGCCGGCGCGGACGGGCTGGCGGTCCACCACGACACCGGCACGTCCGTGGTCGTCCTGGAGTACGCCGTGCACGGGCGGGCGGTCCGTACCGGGCGCGCCTACGACAACCACTTCGTCTCCGTGATCACCATCAAGGACCGCCGTGTGACGCGCTGGCGCGACTATCTCGACCCCGTCGCCGTCTTCCGGGCCCTGGGCTGGCCGGCAGAGCCGCGCTGAGAGGCTGTTGCCGTTGCGGTCTTGCGGGGTGTTGGCCGGACGGGGGTCTCGTTCGGGTGATCGCGGCGAGTGCCGGGCATGGAGAACAGGGTCCTGGGCAGCCGGGTGGGTGTCTGGGCCGACGGGCTGTCCAGGGGGCCCCTGTTGTCGCATGGGTGCGGCCTCGGGCCGGTCGGGTCCGGTTCGACTGGCCCTGCCGGGGGTGACTGCCTCGCGGGCCGGTTCGGGAACGCCGCGGGCAACGGCAGGTGCGAGCGGGGCCGTCCCACGGGCATGACGGACGGGGAGGGGGCCGTGGTGCGTCCGCCGTTGCTGCAGGCCGCGGGACCACCTGAGCACGTACTGATGCCTCCGGTACCTGTCATCCGGGAGCCGCTGTGTTTGGGCTGTGACGCGTAGAACTCGCAGCTCGGCGCCGCTTCCGGGGCTGCGTCCTGCACAGTCACCGTGAGCTCGGGCGGTCCCGGATTCGGTGGTGGGGCTGCCGCGCGGTCTGAGTGCTGGCGGCGACCAGTGCCACGACACGCTCGACTTCGGCTGACCAGCCCATGGACAGGCCCGGAACACCGAGTGCGCGTACGCACCCGACTACCGGCCCGACCACGGCAGGTCAGCGCACCACAACAGCTCGCCGGGGGCTGTGTGCTGAGCTCCTGGCGCACGTCCAGGCAGCGCAGCCGGACACCGGGCTGCCCGGATCCCGTGTCGTACGGTCTGCTGTCGCGGCCGCCCACCGTCCGCAACGGATCTCGCCGAACCCGGCGATGCCGCCGGTACGGCCGAACGATCTGAACCCATACCGGGAATCAGGCCGCGACGAGCTCCTGCTCGCGGTCCGGCGTTTTGACCTTGGGCTTCTTGTTCGGCAGCGAGAGCCGGAAGACCTTGTGCCACGCGGAGAACACCTGCTTGGGCAGCGGCCCGGTGACGTACTCCAGCTCGTACTTCTCGAACAGCGCGCGCACCTTCACCGCGACCTCGGCGTATCGGTTGCTCGGCAGGTCCGGGAACAGGTGGTGCTCGATCTGGTGCGACAGGTTGCCGGTCATGAAGTGCATGGCCCTGCTGCCGCTGATGTTCGCCGAGCCCATCATCTGGCGCAGGTACCACTGGCCGCGCGTCTCGCCCTTGATCGACCGGCGCTCGAAGACCTGCACGCCCTCGGGGAAGTGCCCGCACATGATCACCGAGTGGGACCAGATGTTGCGGACCAGGTTCGCGGTGAACGTGGCGGCGAGCGTGGTGAGGAACGACGGGCCCGACAGCAGCGGGTGGATCACGTAGTCCTTGAGCACCTGCTTGCGGATCTTGCGGCCCACGGCCTTGGCCCGCGCGCGGAACTCCGGGTTCTTGCGGCGGCGCTTGTGCAGGTTCTTGCCGAGCTCCAGGTCGTACGCCGCGATGCCGTACTCGAAGAAGCAGGCGTTGATGAAGTTCCACAGCGGTTGGCCGAGGTGGAACGGGTGCCACTTCTGGTCCTCGTCGACGCGCATGATGCCGTAGCCGAGGTCGTTGTCCTTGCCGATCACGTTGGTGTACGTGTGGTGCAGCTCGTTGTGCGAGTGCTTCCACTGGTCGGCCGGCGAGACGTGATCCCACTCCCAGGTGGTGGAGTGGATCTTCGGGTCCCGCATCCAGTCCCACTGGCCGTGCAGGATGTTGTGGCCGATCTCCATGTTGTCCATGATCTTCGCCACGGACAGCCCGGCCGTGCCGATCAGCCACGCGGGCGGGAAGATCGAGAACAGCAGCACGCCCCTGCTGGCCAGTTCGAGCTTACGCTGCGCCGAGATGACCTTGCGGATGTAGGCGGCGTCCTTCTCGCCGCGGCCGGCGATCACCTCGTCGCGGATCGCGTCCAACTCGCGGCCGAGCTCCTCGATCTGCTCCGCGGTCAGGTGGGCGGTGGGGTCGATGGCGGTCAAGGTGCTCCTACCGTTCGATGTCGCAGGGGCCCGCCGCGGCGGACACACAGGTCTGGATGAGGACGCCCGGCTCGGCCTCGGTGATCTCGCCGGTGCGCAGGTCGCGGACGGCGCCCGCCTTGAGCGGCGTGACGCAGCCGAAGCAGATGCCCATGCGGCACCCGGAGGGCATGAGCACGCCGGCCTCCTCGCCGATGTCCAGCAACGGCGTGGCGCCGTCCGCGTCGACGGTCTTGCCGGTGGCGCTGAACGTGACCTCGCCGCCGTCGCCGGCGACGACGATGCCGGGGCGGAAGCGTTCGGTGTGCAGGCGCTCTTGTACGCCGTGCCCGGTCCAGTGCTCTTCGGCGGCGTCGAGCAGGCCCGCGGGCCCGCAAGCCCAGGTCTCGCGCTCGGCCCAGTCGGGCACGAGTTCGTCGAGACGGGCGATGTCGAGCATGCCGTCCGTGTCGGTGTGCACCTCGGTGAGCCGCAGCTTCTTGTCCGCGACCAGGTCGTGCAGTTCGTTGCGGAAGATCACGTCCTGCGGCTGTGGCGCGCAGTGGACCATGACGACGTCGTCGAACTCGGTGTCGCGCAGCATGCCCATCACAGGCGTGATGCCGCTGCCGGCCGTCAGGTAGAGCACCTTGGCGGGCTTGGCCTGCGGCAGTACGAAGTCACCGGTCGCCTGGTCGAGTTGGATCAGCGTGCCCGGTTTCGCCCTGCGGACCAGGTGGTTGCTGACCTTGCCGTCCGGGATCGCCTTCACGGTGATCGTGACGCGGCCGTCCTGGCGCTTTGCCGGTGAAGTGAGCGAGTACGCACGCCACAGGCGCACCCCGTCGACGTCGACCCCGATCCGCACGTACTGACCGGCCGTGTGGCCGCGCCAGCCCCGTCCCGGCCTGATCACGATGGTCGCGGCGTCACCCGTCTCGAGGTGCACGGCCTCGATGCGCCCACGCAGGTCCGCGCCCGCACGCAGCGGGCTGACCAGGTCGAGGTAGTCCGACGGCAGCAGCGGCGTCGTGACCATCTCCAGCAGTTTCCACGCCCTACTGCGGAGGGCCGCACTCGTCATGACTCCAGCTTGCTGCGCCTCAGGGCGTAAAGTCCTGACCGCAGGATGTGAATCTGGTCGGCTGAATTGTTCGTAGGGAACAAAAACGTGAGTCATGCAATCCAGAGGGCCAGCGAACTGGCCCTGGATGAGACGACGGTCACCGCACTTCGGGCCGCGCTGAGGACCACTGCCGACGAGGTCGTCCAGGCGATCATCGACGAGGTCCCTCCCTACGCCAACGCCCTTTCGGGCCGCATGGGCGGCACCATCCGCCGAGCCGTCCGCACCGCCCTGGGGCACTACCTGGACCTCGCGAGCGGGAACGCCACAGGCGGCGACGCCGGTGACGCAGCCTACGAGCTGGGCCGCGGCGAAGTCCGGGACGGCCGTTCGATGGACGCCCTGCTCGGCGCCTACCGCGTCGGCGCCCGTGTGGCCTGGCGCTGCCTGGCAGCGGGTGCCGTACCCGCAGGTCTGCCCGCCGCCGAGGTCGCCAAGTTCGCCGAGCTGACCTTCGCCTACATCGACGAGCTCTCCGCCGCGAGCGCCGCGGGCCACGCCGACGAACTGGCCGCCCGGGGCAGGGCCCACGAGCGCCACCTGGAACACCTGGCCCGCGACCTCCTCGCCGGCGCGAGCCCGGACGTACTGCTGGCCTCTGCTCAACGGGCCGGGTGGCAGCCTCCGGTTTCACTGACCGCGGTCCTGCTGCCCGCCGCCCAGGCCCGGCCTGCCTACCGCACGCTCGACCCGGGCACCCTCGTCCTCGACGATCTGCCGGACGCCACCGGTGTGCTGCTCGTCCCCGATGCCGACCGATCACATCTTTTGCGGCAGCTGACCGACCGCACCGCCGTGGTCGGCCCGGCCCGGCCATGGGCTCGTGCGTCCGCCTCGTACGCACGAGCCGTACGCGCGCGTTCCCTCTCCTCTGATGTCCGCGACACCGAGGACCACCTGCCCGAGCTGGTGCTGAGCGCCGACGCGGCCGCGTTCGCAGACCTGCGTGCCCGAGCCCTCGCACCGCTGCTGACCTTGCCTGTCGCCACCGCACGGCGGCTGGAGGAGACGTTGCGGGCGTGGCTGCTGCACCAGGGCAGGCGGGACGAGGTGGCGGCGGCGTTGTTCGTCCATCCCCAGACAGTCCGGTACCGGATGTCGCAGCTGCGGGAGCTGTTTCCGGATCTCGCATCGCCACACCGGGTCCTTGAACTGACGCTGGCGGTCGGTCTTCGGGTCAGCTGACGCGTACTTCGACCGTCCACGACCGCGTCCGCGAGCGGTCCAGGAATCGTGCCTCGTTCTCGGTGCCATCAGAGCTGGCTCATGCGGCCCGGGAAGAGCGGTATGAGCCAGCTGAGACCGGGGGTTGATGTGAAGACCGGACAAGGCCTCGGGAAGCCCGTCGGGGGCGCTGTCTCCGAGAAGCGCGGTGACGGATACGGCTCGACTGGATCCGGTGGACGATGCGCACCGGCCCGCTCGGCGACGCGCTCATCGAGCAGCTGGTCGATGATCTGGGCCGCTGGGCCCTGGAAAACGGCATTCATGTCTTCGCGGAGACCGCTGTCCTGGCACGAGCTGACCCGCGGGCGCGCGGCGGGCTGCAGCTGGGTGACCGGCGGGGCGGCCAGGCCGGGTCACCGGGGCGCGGGGGCCCGGCCGCTCGCGCCGGGGACCACCGTGGTTCTGCGACGGCCCCGTGCCTCCCTTCCGACAGGTCAACCGGACGACCAGCCGAGCCGGCCTGGCACACCGCGCGAGAGATGATGGGGATGGAATGACGGAACGTGAGGGCAGGAGCTTCCATGACGAAGCGGGTTCACCGACCCCGTGAGGACGCGGAGTTCGATTTCATCCTCGGGATGAGCGGAGTTCCGGTCCTCGCATACTTCACCGGGACATGGCCCAAGGCAATCGAGCCCTGCCGGGTGATGGACCTCGTCGTGGGTGGCATCGCCGACGACTACACGGGCCGCCTGACGGTCGTCCGCGCCGACATCACGCGTTGTCCGGCCGCAACCGAGCGGTACGGGATCACCGGAGCCCCGTCCTGCGTCCTGCTGAAGGAGGGAGAGGCGGTGGCGCACGGCACGGGGCCTATGACCATCGCCGAGGTACGGAAGTTCCTGGACGGCCACCTGTGAGCGGCCGCTGCGGCACGTGGCCGCGACGCCCGTCACGTCTCGTCCATGGGAGCTGCGCGGCCTGAGACACCTTGGGGCTGAGACACCCCCACAGGTCACATAACGCCGTCCAGGACCAGGCCGGGCGGTAGGCGCATCGCGGCCATGGCCAGGTCCATCCAGAGCGCGGTGACGTCGCGGCCGGTCCTCGACTGCAGCCGAACAGCTTGCGTCGGCCGATCGGCGGCCGCCCGTCGGCCGGCGGCCAGCACGGCGGGCTCGTGGGGAAAGCACTCGCTGCTCGATCCCTCCGGCAGGGACACTGCGGGGTAATGAGTGAAGGGTGACCTGCTGGCGCCGCATCAACCAACGTTCGCCCTGTAGCGCCGCGCTATTTGAAGGACCTGGCCGCGAGGGGGGAGAAAGGCACGCCAACTCCGAAGGCCGGACGCTCCATTGCTACCGAAACGGTCATGAGGTCAGCGGTCGCCGTCCGTGGAGCCAGCGGAGCCGGGTTCGATGACTGTGGGACTGGCGGTGGTGTGCGTGGTGAGGTTTTCGCCGTCCTGGGTCGCTTGGCAGGCTCCCGCAGGGGCACGGAGCTGTTCGGCCAGCCGCTCGAGTTCGGCCGCCGTGGCAGGCGAGTGGTCGCTGAGTCCGCTGTGCACGGCCGTCGGGCTCTTCAGGAAGCGCCGGAGCACGGCCACGAGGAGCCCTTGCGGCAGAGCCCGCAACGCGGCGAACGCGCGAGGTACCGGCGGCGTCTCCATTGCGGCGAGGTTCTGCCGCATGAGGTGGAGCATGCCGCGGACCGCGTCCGGGTCGTCGGCCAGCGCTACCGGTCCGCCCGCCGCGCGTACCGCCTGACCGAGCGGGACCTCGAACGCGGCGTGCGTCCTGAGCCAGGCATCCATCTGCGGCTCGGCCTCGGCGTTGATCCCGGTGGTACGGAATGTCTCCACGATCCGTTCCAGTCGCGGGGTGGTACGGCCGTCGGGCTCGCCGATCGGCATCGCGACCCGGCGGGTGATGAAATTGGTCTTGCGGTAGCGGACCACGTCGCCGTCCATCGTGCCGCCGGTCATGGGGAAGCCGAGCAGCACCCGCTCGTGGCCGATCACCGCACCCAGCGTCTTTGGGCCGGCTGCCCAGTTGAGCAGGAACAGCACGTCACCTTGGACACCGGCGAGTGATTCCAGCGCTGCATCCACCTGGTGGGTGCGGACGAAGACGGTGATCAGGTCGTACCCGCCGTCCGGGTGCTCTGTCACCGGTACCGGCACCCGCCTGACAGGGCCGTCTTCCTCGGCGAGCTGCACTCCGTGCCGGCGCAGGGCGGTCAGGCGTTCGCCCCGGGCGAGGAGCGAGACGTCGTGGCCTGCCTCGTGCATGCGGGCGGCGAACAGGCTGCCGCAAACCCCGGCGCCGTACACGAGCAGCTTCATGACAGTCCTCTTCCATACGGTCGTTTGATTCATACGTTCGTTTCATTCAAACATATGTATAGTCCTGGTGTGGCGACCCCAGACACCCGCACCCAGATCCTCGACGCGGCCGAGCACCTCTTCGCCGAGCACGGATACCGCGGCACCTCGGTCCGAGCGATCACCAAACTCGCCGGAGCGAACCTGGCCGCCGTCGGCTACCACTTCGGCTCGAAGGCGGAGCTGATGGCCGCAGTCGTCCGCCGCGTGGTCGAGCCCATCACCGCTGCCCAGTGCGCCGGGCTAGACAAACTGCTCGCCCGGACCCCCGACCCGCCGGTCGGCGAACTGGTGGAGGCATTCGCGGGGCCGCTGTTCGACGAGATGCCGGCCGGCGACGAGGGCGGCGCCCGGACGTCCCGGCTGATCGTGACGATCCTCAGCGACCCGGCCGAGGAGGCGCGCAGCTGGACCGGCCCGGCCGAGGACTCGGTCCGCGAGCGCTACTTCGCAGCCTTCGCGCGCGTACTGCCCGGCCTTTCCCCGGAGGAGCTGTGGTTCCGGATGCGGGGGATCTTCGCCGTGACGGCCGTCGACCGCCTCCAGGTCCACCAGCAGCCCTCCCCTGGCTGCGTGTCCCCGGTAGCGGGCGAGGCGGCCCGGCGATGGGCGATCACGTTCCTGACGGCAGCGATGAGTGCGCCACCGATCCGGCCCTGACGACCCAGGACAGACCCCGGCGGCGCGGGTCAGGCGGCATTCGCCCTGCGGACGAGGGCAGCGAGGCGCTGGTCGGCGGCGTTCTTGTTCCGCCAGACGATGTGTCGGCGGACCATACTGCCCTCGGCCCCGATCCTGTTCAGCCAGGGGCTGTTGGTCGGGGTGTAGACGATCTCGGCGTTATTGGCAGCCGCCCACGCGCCCACCCGCTGGCAGCGCTTGGTCGTCAAGTGCGGCGCGTAGTTGTCACAGACGATCGCGATGCGTACGTCCGCCGGGTGCAGCGAGCACAGGTAGCGGCAGAATTCCAGGAACTTGCTGCGGTTCTTGGTCTTCTTGATGTGGCCGTAGAGCTGGTCTTTGCCCAGGTCGTAGGCTGCGAAAAGGTGGCGAACGCCGTGCGGGCGGGTGTAGGTGGCCCGGCGGCGCGGTCGAGGTTCGCGGCAGGGGTCCTTGCCCTTGCCGCCGCGTTCAGTCCACTGGCGTCCGGAACGGGGCTGGAGGTCGAGTGGGCCGAACTCGTCCATGCAGAGGACGACTTCGGGCTCGCCGGGTTCAGGTATCACTTCGCCGTCGGCGATGGCGTAGAGGTGATCGACCCGGGCCTTTTTGGCCTCGTAGTCCGGGTCTTTCGAGGTCTTCCAGGTCTTCACCCGTTGAAAGGTGACGCCTTCCTCGTGGAACAGGATGCGCAGTCCCTCGTGGCTGATGTCGTCGACCACCCCCTCGTGGACCAGGAAGTCGGCCAGTTTGACCAGGCTCCAGGTCGAGAACGGCAGGCTGTGCTCGGTGGGCTTGGGCTTGGGCTTGGCGATCTTCTTGATCTCCCGCCGTTCCAGGAGTGTGAAGGTCTTCGAGCGCCCGCCCCGGTACTTGGGGTAGAGCGCCTCGAAGCCGTCGGCGTCGAAGTTGTGCATCACGTCCCGGACCCGGTCCGGGCTTGTGAACGTCACCGTCGCGATGTTGTCGACCAGCATGCCCTGCGCGGACAACAAGACCATCTGGGCCCGCCGCCAGGTCACCACCGACCCCGTGCCCCGGCGCACAATCCGCAGCAGCCGCTGCCCGTCGTCGTCATCGATCTCTCGCACCCGCACACGCTCAGCCACGTCGTCGTCCAGCGGCGACGTGCCGCCCGCGTAGTACGCGGCCGCCGCTCTGACGGCCTCCTCGACCGCCTGCGCGTAGGCGGCGGCATCCATGAGCTCTGCCGCAGGTGTTGTCATGACCGGCATCCTGCCGCCCACCACTGGCGACGTGCCTTCCCGGGCTTCCCGAACCGACGGGGGAGCGCGGGTCTGGCGCCGTCCGCGGTGTTCTGTCCCGCTGCGGACCACCAGCTGGTCGTGTCCCCCGGGTGACGGGAACTCACCGTTCGCATCGCGCTGCGTGGAAGACAGGGGTTTGAGTGAGTGTCAGGTCCATCATGCCTGCTCGGACATGGTTTGCGGTAGGACGGAGCGCACGTTCGTTGAGGCTTGTCCGGGGTGGTGGCCTGCCCGCAGACTCGTCGTCATCCGCTCTCCGACGTCCGTGTCGGCATCCGTTCTGGGGTGTCGGCGCGTTCGTCGTGCTGTCTCGTCGTGGGACGGGTGCAGGTGGGGGTGGGGGAACGGAGGGGGATCGATGGACCAGGACATGGTCATGCGGGCGAGGGTCCGGTTGCTCAGTGCCAACCGGCGGGTGGTGCGCGGCGCCGAGGGGTTGTGGGTCTACCGCCTGCTGACGCAGGTCGAGCCGGAGGTGTACGGGTCGAAGCTGGCGTACGTTCTGGTGGAGGCCAGCGCGTCGTCGCTGGTGCGGGAGCTGCCTGAGCAGCGGCTGGCGCTGTTGGACGAGGCGGTTGCGGTGGCGTCGGCCCTGGGTGCCGCGAATCCCTACCGGGACAAGGTGCTGGCGAAGGCGTTTGCCGCCAGGCGGGAACTCGAGGGGCGGCAGCCACAAGGGATGTGAGACAGGTGCCCGTGCGCCGCAGGCCCCCTGCGGCGCACGTGAGCACCCAGACGCCTACGGTCGGCATGGAGGGCCCGCACGGCGACGTGGTCGTCAGCCGCGTGCGGCACGACTCCGCAAGTCATCAGGTGGCCCGAGCCCCGTGGACAGGGGACTCCGGGCGGCAGCGATCGATCAACTTACCCGGAATTCTGCAATCGCCCTGCCGGAAACTCGACGAGGCGGTCGCCTTCGCCTCGTCATCACCGTCAACGAGCAACCATCTGCCCCCATGGCTGTATGAGGTGTCTCGTCAGTGTTTCTCCGGCGGCGAAAGGATCCCGACAGACCAGGAGTCCGCAGTCCGGCTCTTCCTGTGGAAAGTGTTCGGTTGCACCGGATCGCACAAGGCAACCAAGACGTCCCCCTCCCGCAGCTCCACGGCTCCCCGGAACGAGCTGGTCCTGCTTTCCCTCGGGCGACGCACCAGAAATTCCATGTCATGGAGACCTGGCGCAAGTTCGAGGAATTGCGGTGCTTTCACGAAACGGTCTCGAGAACAAACCTCCAGGCCGTTCTCGCGGATGGACACGGTACCCGCTCTGTAGATGAAACTTCGGATCGGCTCTCTGGTTTCAGCAATCAGAAGAACCCCCGTTCTGCCGCTCCTCTGTGCTCTGCGCAGGCGCCTTCTGGCCCGCCAGGGCATCCGCCTCGCCTCATCGAGGGTTACCACGCAGAGAGCCGCATCGGATCTTTTCGTGGTCCAGTCGTCCTCGCGTCTGTCATCGCACCTCGAACACGGAGGCGGCGGCCGAGGGGTGCGTCCTGGGTGCCGCTGACAGTTCGGAGTCGCGAGTCCTGCAGTCTTGCTCGACCTGCGCAAGCCGATGAGACAGCGGCATCGCGTGCTCGGGTTCGGCAGCGGCCGGACCATCGACCGCCGAGGCGCTCGTCGCGGGGCTGAGGACGGGAGCGGCAGTAGCCGCAACGGGGACAACGGAGTTGAGCCCGGCAAGAAGGAGCAATCACCACTCCGGCTCTGAGCAGCCTGAAGCGCCGTAAGTCCATGAGACAGCCCCTGAGTCCGAACGGTTCCTGACGCCGCGACAATCAGCAGGTCATGAAATTGCCGCGGCCCGATCATGCCTTGGCACCTGTACCGAACAAGATCCCCTTTGTGCACAGAATTGCCCGTGACGTCTTTGCGTCACAGTGAACCTTCGGACCGACAACGGCCCTTCCCTCCCGAAGGGAGTCTTCCGCTCAAGGACTCCCGGGTATCGACTTCGAGGACCTGGTGGTGACGAAGCAGTACATCGTGGTCTGCCCCGGCAGATTCACCCTCGCCGTGCGCTCGGCGACCCTGTCGGTGACCCAGGCGCATCGGTGGCAGGCGTACGGGGCAGCCACTGGGCAGCCTCTCGGTGGGGTTCTTGTCGGCCTTCCAGCGGTTGGAGGCTGCGGAGACCGCGATCAGTGCGCGGGAGTCGTCGAGGTGGTTGGCGTAGGCCTCGTGTTCCTCGGTGGTCCAGGCGGAGGCGCCATGGTTCCAGACCTCGGCGAGCCTCTGCGTGAGCGGTGTGCTGTCCGGCACGGCAGTGACATGCGAGATGCCCCTGGCGGAGGGGGCGCGAGTGTGCCTGAGCAGCGGGTGGTCGCGGCTCCTGCAGTGGTGACCGGATCGGTCGCCTGCAGCGCGGCCACCCCGCGACCGTGGACGCGCGCCGTCCACGCGACCTCCGCCGGTATCGGTGACGGCACCGGCTGCCCCGGCATGTCAGGTCAGGCTTCCCGGACCCTTGACTCCGTCGGCGAGCAGCATGATCCTCGTCCCAGGTATTGCGCGGTTCATGACAACCCCATGGTTTCGCCAATCGCGCCCTCCCGACGACCGAGGGACGTGGACCGTGACGCCGACCGCGCGCTCGTACCGCAGACGCAAGCACGTCACCATGCTGTCGCTGCTGCTCCTGGTGCTGACCATGGCGCTCGGGCCCACCCCGAGTGCCGCGGCCGGCAACGAGTGGTGGATCCCGACCGCACGACCCGCCCCGGACGTCGAGATCGACGTCACCGGCGAGCCGTTCACCGGCACCGACTCGGCAGGAGAAGTACAGGGGTTCGTCGACGCGCACAACCACCTGTTCGGCAACGAGGCCTTCGGCGGCCGGCTGATCTGCGGCAAGGTCTTCTCCGAGGCCGGGGTGGCCGACGCCCTCAAGGA
Source organism: Streptomyces sp. NPDC058457 (assembly GCF_042720695.1). Lineage (NCBI taxonomy): Bacteria > Bacillati > Actinomycetota > Actinomycetes > Kitasatosporales > Streptomycetaceae > Streptomyces > Streptomyces sp. NPDC058457. The sequence continues at coordinate 51,029 of NZ_JBHXLU010000036.1, forward strand.
CTGCCCCGAGCACTACCCCGACGGCACCCTCGCGCTCTTCGACTACATCACCCACGGCGGCGACGGCAAGCACGACCCGGTCGGCTGGCCGACCTTCGAGGACTGGCCCGCGTACGACTCGATGACCCACCAGGCCGACTACTACGCCTGGGTGGAGCGGGCCTGGCGCGGCGGCCAGCGCGTACTCGTCAACGACCTCGTCACCAACGGCATGATCTGCTCCGTCTACCCCTTCAAGGACCGCAGTTGTGACGAGATGACGTCGATCCGGCTGCAGGCGAAGATGACCTACGCGCTCCAGGCGTACATCGACAAGATGTACGGCGGCACAGGCAAGGGCTGGTTCCGGATCGTCACCGACAGCGCTCAGGCGCGGCAGGTCATCGAAGAGGGCAAACTCGCCGTCGTCCTCGGGGTCGAGACCTCCGAACCCTTCGGCTGCAAGCAGATCCTCGACATCCCGCAGTGCGGCAAGGAGGACATCGACAAGGGCCTCGACGAGCTCTACGCACTCGGCGTCCGCTCCATGTTCCTCTGCCACAAGTTCGACAACGCGCTGTGCGGCGTCCGCTTCGACTCCGGCGGCCTCGGAACGGCCATCAACGTCGGCCAGTTCCTGTCCACCGGCACCTTCTGGCAGACCGAGAAGTGCGCCGGCCCGCAACACGACAACCCCATCGGCAGCGCCGCCTCACAAGCGGAGGCGGACCTGCCGGCGGGCGTGGACGTCCCCTCGTACGACTCGGACGCACAGTGCAACAAGCGCGGTCTCACCGATCTCGGCGAGTACGCCGTGCGCGGCATGATGAAGCGCAAGATGATGCTGGAGATCGACCACATGGGGGTCAAGGCCGTCGGCCAGGCTCTCGACATCCTGGAGTCGGCGTCCTACCCCGGGGTGATCTCCTCGCACAGCTGGATGGACCTCGACTGGACCGAGCGGGTCTACTCCCTCGGCGGCTTCGTCGCCCAGTACATGCATGGCTCCGAAGGCTTCGTCGCGGAAGCCGCCCGGACCAAGGCGCTGCGCGACAAGTACGACGTGGGCTACGGCTACGGCACCGACTTCAACGGCATCGGCGACCACCCCGCCCCGCGCGGTGCCGACGCGGCGAACAAGGTGACGTACCCCTTCAAGAGCGTCGACGGCGGCTCCGTCATCGACAGGCAGACCTCCGGCGAGCGCACCTTCGACATCAACACCGACGGCGCGGCCCACGTCGGCATGATTCCCGACTGGATCGAGGACATCCGCCAGGTCGGCGGCCAGGACGTGGTGGACGACCTGTTCCGGGGCGCCGAGTCCTACCTCGACACCTGGGGGGCCACCGAACAGCACCAGGCCTCGGTCAACCTCGCCAAGGGGCGCCCGGCCACGGCCAGTTCGTCCGAGTCGAACCCGTTCACCAGCTACCAGCCCGGCCGCGCCTCGGACGGCGACGACTCCACCCGCTGGGCCAGCGACTGGAGCGACGACCAGTGGTGGCAGGTCGACCTGGGCTCCACCCACCTCGTCTCCCGGGTGACGCTGGACTGGGAACGCGCCTACGGCAAGTCCTACCGCGTCGAACTCTCCACCGACGGCACGAACTGGCAGACCGCCTGGTCCACCACGAGCGGCGACGGCGGCCTGGACACGGCCCGGTTCACCGGCACTCCGGCCCGCTACGTCCGGATCCAGGGTCTCGACCGCGGCACCGACTGGGGGTACTCGCTGTACGAGGTCGGGGTCCACAGTGCCTGAGGCGACGGCCGCCGACGGCACCCGTCGATCGCCGTCACCACCCCCTTACCCCTTTACCCCGCTCACATCGAGGGCTTCGTGATCTGACGGCTGCCCGCCGCAGCGGCTTCGTCCGCACGCGCCCTGTGCGGCAAGTCCGTCCCGACCACTCCGGCAGTCGCGTCGTACTGGGCCACCGGCTCCGCTCGCCGTTCGGCCCGTTCGGTGACGTGCTGCTGGAGCGTGGAGCGAAGCGACGGAGAACGGCGCCACGGCCGGACCGAGCACGCTCCTCGGCCACCTGCTGCATGCCGCCCGGCGTGGTCCGTCGTCACCGAGCCTGCCCGACGACACGGTCGAGGACGGCCGCCGGTTCGGCACCCCCCTCCGCGCCGGCCCGTACGATCCCGCCCTGAGGAGCGGGTGGGCGCGATGTCGGCCAGGGGGGCCAGGGCGACCCGAGGACGCACCCCGCTCGACTCCGTGGGCATACCGCGCGCCAGGGTCGGTGAACGGGCCGACGGGGCGCCGTGATTACGATGCCCCGTGAACCGTTTTCCTGCTCCCGGCCGGACAGCACGATGAGCACCGCCGACTCGTTCCCCCTCGGAGCCTCGACCACGCTCGCCGAACTCGCCCGGGATCCGCACCCACGCCTGGCACTGCTCCGCGCCCACGAGCCGGTGTCGTGGCTGCCCGAACTGAACGGCTGGCTGGTCACCCGCCGCGACCTCGCGCTGGACGTGATGAGGGACTCCGCCACCTTCACCGTGGACGACCCCCGCTTCACCACCGCCCAGGTCGTCGGACCGAGCATGCTGTCCCTGGACGGCGCCGCACACACCCGCCACCGCGAGCCCTTCACGGCCCCCTTCCGGCCCCGAAGGGTGCACGACAACTTCGCCGCGTTCATAGAACGGGAGACCGACCGCCTCATCGCCGCACTGGATCCCGAGGGCGCCACCGAACTGCGCCGCGCCTTCGCCGGACCGCTCGCGGTGGCCGTCGTCACCGACGCCCTCGGGCTCGCCGGGACGACCACCGACACGGTGCTCTCCTGGTACGACGCCATCGTACGGTCGGTCTCGGACATCACCGAGGGCCTGGCGGCCGGCCCGGCCGGTCCCGCCGCGTACGCACAACTGCGGGCCGCCGTCGAGGCGACCGTCGCCGACCCGCACGCCTCCTCGCTCCTCGTCTCGGCCGCCCAGCAACTGGACGTGCCCGAAGTGGCCTCCAACGCGGCGGTGCTGATGTTCGGCGGCATCGAGACGACCGAAGCGATGATCACCAACGCCCTGCTCCACCTGCTGCAGAACCCCGACCAACTCGCCTTGGTGGAGGCCGATTCCGGCCTGCTGGACGGAGCCGTCGAGGAGTCCCTGCGGCTGGAGCCCGGCGCGGCGGTGGTCGACCGCTACGCCACCCGCGACACCGTGCTCGGCCCGGCCGCCATCCGCCGCGGCGACCTGGTCAGCGTCTCTCTGACCGGCGCCAACCGAGACCCGGCCGTCTTCGCGGACCCGGACCGGTTCGACGTCCGGCGCGCCGAAGCCCGCCTTCAACTGGCCTTCGCCCACGGCCCGCACCACTGCCTCGCCGCCCACCTGGCGCGCCTGGAAACCCGCATCGCCCTCCAGCGTCTGATCGAACGCCTCCCCGGACTCCGCCTCGACCCAGAGCGGCCCGCCACGCCGTACGGCCTGGTCTTCCGCAAGCCGGCCGCCCTCCATGTGCTCTGGGATGTTCCGGCCTGACGATCCTCGACGGCCGAAGGCCGAAGTCCTGACGCAGGGCGCCGCGAGCATCCGTCACGGACAGGTGACTGCTGCCGCAAAGCCACTCCATCACCCCACCTGGCGGCTAACGTCAACGTTCACACAGAAACCAGGGGGGAAAATGAGCAACCCGTACAACATGCCACAACCCACAGGACGCATACCCAAGTGGGCTCGCAAAAGGGTCGTACTGCCCGCTCTCGCCGTGGCCTTCATCGTCGGAATTGTCGCCGGGGGGAGCGGCAGCGACGACAAGAAGGCCGTCGCGGACGACAAGCCCCGGCCCACCGCGACTGCCACGGTGACGGCGACGGAGACCGCCACGGAGACCGCCGCACCCGAGCCGGCGCCCACCGTCACCGAGACGAAAACGGTCAGGGTCAGGGTGACTGTCACCGCGGACTCGGCCGGCGGGGACTCTGTGAGTTCCGACGACGGCAGCGATGGCGGCGGCAGTACCTACTACGCCAACTGCACCGCCGCCCGCGCCGCCGGCGTCACCCCCCTCTACCGGGGCGACCCCGGATACGACTCGCACCTCGACCGGGACGGCGACGGCGTCGCCTGCGAATGACAGCGGCAAGCCCGCCCGGGGCAGGCCCGCCCGGCGGCACGGAACACGAGAAGGGCCTGCCACCGATGCGGCTCAGGCCACCGTGCGGATCAGCTTCTTGTTGGTGAACTCCTCGATGCCGAGTCGGCCGAGTTCCCGGCCGAAGCCGGAACGCTTCACCCCGCCGAAGGGCAGCTCGGCACCCTCCGCGCCGACACCGTTCACGAAGACCATGCCGGCCTCGATCCGGTCGGCGACCCGCGCGGCCTGCTCGGGGTCGGTGGTGAAGACGTAGGAACCGAGGCCGTAGGGGGTGTCGTTGGCGATCCGCACGGCCTCGTCCTCGTCGGCGGCCGGGAAGACCATCGCGACCGGTCCGAACAGCTCCTGGCGGGCTGCCGCGTGCTCGGTGCTCAGCCCGGTGAGCACGCCCGCCGGGAAGAACGCCCCCTGCCGCTCGCCGGAGCCGTGCAGGGTGGCGCCCTCCGCCACGGCCTCGCCGACCTGCCGGGCCAAGGTCTCGGCGGCGGCCGCCGAGGAGAGCGGCGCCCCGGTGGCGGAGCCGAGCAGCTTGGCCGTGAACCGCTCCACGAACGCGTCGTACAGGTCCGCCACCACCACGAACCTCTTGGCGGCGTTGCACGCCTGGCCGGTGTTGTCGAGGCGGGCGGCCACCGCGGAGTCGACCACGGCGTCCAGGTCGTCGGTGGACAGCACCACGAACGGGTCCGAACCGCCGAGTTCCAGGACGACCTTCTTGAGGTGCCGTCCCGCGATCTCGGCGACGGCGGCCCCGGCCCGCTCCGAGCCGGTGAGCGAGACGCCCTGCACCCGGGGGTCGGCGATCACGTCGGCGATCTGCTCGTTGGTCGCGTACACGTTGACGTACGCGCCTGCCGGGAAGCCCGCTTCGGCGAACAGTTGCTCCAGCAGCGCCGCAGTACCGGGACACTGCGGCGCGTGCTTGAGGACGATGGTGTTGCCGGCGGCCAGGTTGGGGGCGGCGAACCTGGCGACCTGGTAGGCCGGGAAGTTCCACGGCATGATGCCGAGCAGAACGCCCACCGGACCGCGCCGCACCACGGCGGTACCGGCGCCGGAGGTGACGTCGAGGGGCTCGTCCGCGAGGAACTCCTCGGCGTGGTCGGCGTAGTAGTGGTAGATGTCGACGCAGAAACCGATCTCGCCCTCCGCCTCGGTGAGTGGCTTGCCCATCTCCCGCACGATGCTCGCGGCGAGTTCGGCGCTGCGCTCGGCGTGCAGGTCGCCCAGCCGGCGCAGCAGCGCGGCACGTTCGGCCACGGAACCGGTCCGGCCCCAGACGCCGGCGGCATGGGCGGCGTCGACGGCCGCGGCGACCTCGGCGTCGGTGGCGGTCGGGTAGGTCTCGACGACCTCGCCGGTGGTCGGGTCGGTGACGGCGTACATGGTGTCTCCAGAGAGTGGGGGACAGAGGGGAAGCCGTGGATCGGGGTCCGAGCCGGCGGACCACACCGCGACCTCACGTGTGTCCAGGCCCGTCCCGGGGGCGGGACCGACGGCCGGGGAGAGTGGCGACGACATCACGAGGTCTTCCTTTCCTCGGCGTGGGGCGTCGGCGCCGGGTCGGCGAGCCTGGTCCTGGGCCCGAGGAAGGGCCTGACGGGCCTGGCTGGGGCGTGGTCGGACGTCCTGGCCACGGGCGGACGCCTCCGGTGACCGCGGACCACGGCGACAGCTCCGCGCGGACCACGGCGACGTGCGACTCCCCGAGGAAGACGACGGCCGTCGCCCAGCCGGCCAGGCCCACAGGGTTGGTCCCAGCGTCCCCCGGTGGCCGTACACGGCGAGGTCACCGCCCTCGGTGGGGAGTCGTTCACGTGGGTCTCCTGACGGTGCCGGCCGACGCGCCGGTCAGCCACACCCTGGCCCGCGGCGGTGCGGCCCGCGGTGACCGCCGAGGCTCGACGCGCACCGGCCGCTCCGTCGCCGCACCGCCCTGAGTGGCGGGTTCCGGCCGATCCTGGTTATTGGTCGGTTGAACAATTGCTTTATTGGTCGCCCACTCAATAGCATTCGCGGTATGACGTCAAGAGCTCCGGGCAGGCGCGTCCGCAAGGCGCCCGCCGAACGTCGCAACGAGATCGTCGCCACAGCGGCGCGGATCGGGCTCACCGAGGGCCTGGAGTGCGTCACCCTGCGCCGGGTCGCCGACGAGCTGGGCGTCCGGCCCGGACTCGTGGGCCACTACTTTCCGGCCGCGGACGAGTTGGTCGCCGAGGCGTTCACCCACGCCGCGATGGCGGAACTCGACGACCTGCTGCCGCAGGAGCCGGACGACCCTCTGCAGACCTTCCGGAGGTTCTTCGGTCTCACGTCGAGCGCCGACTTCGACGACGTCAGCAAGCTCTGGCTCAACGCACGGCACCTGTCGCGCTACCGCCCGGTGCTGCGCGAGCACGTCGTGGAGCAGGAACTGCGGTGGTGCCGGCGCCTGGAGGAGCTCATCACCGCCGGGACGGCGGCCGGGGTCTTCGCCTGCGCGGATCCCTGGGGCGCCGCCACCCGCATCCTGGTCGCGATCGACGGCGCCAGCGCCTACATCAACACGAGCGCAGACCGGCGCAGGACGCCCACGGCGGACATGCCGCGCACCGTGGCCGAGACCGAACTGGGCCTGAGACGCGGCATGTTGCTCACCCACTGAACTCTTCCGGGCACGGCCGACCGCCCGAGCCCGGCACGCCCCCCGCCCGCCGACCGCCTCCGCGCCTCGCACCCCCTACCCCGGTTCGCCCGACTGTTCACTGGGTTCGTCATCCGGCCCATCCGCGATGCGGCCCACCGGCTCGCCAGGTCCACCCGGTGACGCCGCCATCAGGCCCGAGCGCAGGCCGGCCATTGCCGCCGGCGAGACGCGAAGCGGACATGAAGCGGGTATCGCCGGGGCATCTCGACGGCCGGCCTCGCCGCCAGCCCGCCCGTCTGAAGCACGACGCCGCCGCGGTCTCGGGCCGACGGCGAGGGGCACCGGGTGAGGCCCGAGGGCCTCCGTCAACGCACGCCCGCGTCGGCTTCCAAGTTGGACAGCTGGTCCGACGCGCTGAACAGGCTCGATGCCGGCGAAGATGCCGCCTGGATGGAGATGAGCAGGGGGGCGTCCCTCTTCATCCGACTCACTGGCGAGCGTGGCTGTCCGGAGGTGGTCGTAGCGGACGAGTCGGGATCCATGGTCACCGTGCGCGTGCCCATCGACCTGCCCGACGACTGGATCGCCGACCATCGACAGCGTCTGCACCAGCTGACGAAGTACTGGGTTCCACTGCTCTCAGCGTAGAAAGGCAAGCCGCCGTCGGCAGACATCCAAGGGTGAGGAAAGCCTCGGGGATGTCGTCCCCTATCTCCTGGCGGGTCCGCAGGCGGCGGAACCAGTGCAGGTGGGCTAAGTCGCGCTCCGCAACCCGGCGTTGGGTGCCCGATCCGGAGCCGTGCTCGGTGCCGCAGTGGGCGATCACTGGTCCTTCGCGCTGCGCGAGGCGATTCGGGCTGTGCCGTTGGGCGTGATGCTGCCGGTCCGGCTGTGCAACCGGGCGGATCGGCAACATCGATCAGGCGAGTCAGCCGGGGTTCTCGGGTAGTTGTCCGTCGACCAAGGCGTGGCCCAGGGCGGTGCGCAGGGATGTGGTCTCTCGGCCGGTTCGTCTGCTGACCACGAGGCCGGCCGCCCGCAGGAGCGCCAGGTGCTGCGATACCGCGCCGGGAGTGATGCCGAGCTGCTCGGCGAGTTCGCCCACCGTCGCCGGACGTTCGAGTATCTGGAGCAGGCGGGCGCGGTTACGCCCCAGCACTGCCTGGAGTGCATTGCCCGATGAGGTGCGGGAGCGCTGCCACAGTGAGCCGAAGCCCCGGGCCGGGTAGCAGAGCGCGATCCGGTGCGGGGTGTATCTCAGGTAGACGTCGGGCCACACGAACGCGGAGGGCACGAACACCAGGTCGCGGTCGTTCGCGGGACGGGCGGTTGCCCGCGCCGGGTCACCGATCACGATCGAGCCGGCGACCCACCGGACCGAGTCGTGCAGCCGGGGCACCACGTAGGAGACGCCGAACTCCACCAGCTGTGCGGCGCGCCATTCGACGTCGCCTTCCAGTACGCCCGCGAGCCGCGGCCATATCGGTGTGATCAAGGCATCGTGACAAGCCGCGAGCCGTTCGCCGAGTCTCCGGCAGGTGTCCTCGGGCCGCTCTGCGGCCGCACGGACGGCCGCGGGGAGTTCGTCGTCACCGAAGGCAGACTCGAGGGCCGCGCGCACCCGCACGGCCGGAGTGGCGATCACGGCGTCGATCTCGGTGGCGATGGACACCGAACGCAGACCCGGTGTGACGACCAGGAATTCCGGCACTTCGGGTCCTGAGGTCAGCAGCCAGAGAAGGAGCCGGAACCACCGGTCGCCCCGCAGGTTCGTGAGCTGTTCGTCGGCCCAGGCCGTCCACCGCCCGTAGACGGCTTGGCGCCGGTGGCGGGCGAGAACGCGGAGCCCGGACACCGTCTCCCACAGCGGCGACACCGAGAACCGCGTTCCCTCGGCGACCTGGCCGGTGAGAGCGACAGATTGCTGCTGTGCACCCGACTGTTCAGCCACAGATGAAATGTAGGGACGACCGATGCTCTTCGCGACCATGCCCCTATGGGGAAAACCGCTGTACGACCATCGGCCTGGCGCGACTTGCAGGGCATCGCCCTGGGCGCATCCAGCGCGGAGGGGTTGCTGCTCACCGCCTTGCCGGTGATGGCCGTGACCGTCACCACCGACCCCAGGAGCGTCTCGCTGGTGACGGTCGCGAGCCAGGCACCGTGGCTGATCCTTCCCTTGGCCGTCGGGGTGGCCATCGACCACGTCCGCAGGTCAACGCTGCTCGGTGTCGCTTTGGGCATGCAGACGGCCGGATACCTGGGCCTCGTGGTGGCCGTCCTCACCGACACCGCGTCACTGCCGGTACTGATGGCCGTGGCATGCGTGGTCGTCGCAGGTCAAGTGGTCGGCGAAGGCACACGCGGAACCCTGGTGCCGTGGGCGGTGGGACCGGCCGGCCTGGACGCCGCGAACGCGCGGCTGCTGTTCATCGACGTGGGGGTCGTGCGTTTTCTGATCCCACCGCTGGCCGGCTTCCTCGCGGTCTGGCGCCCGGCCTCCGTCGGCTGGGCGGCGTTGGCCGCCGCAGCGGCGACCATGCTGCTCACGAAGCGGCTGCAGGCCCCCGCTGCCCGGTCCGCTGCCCCGCGCCTGCGCCCGGTCCACGAAGTCCGGCTGGGCCTGCGCTGTCTTGTCGGCAACCGGCTGCTCCGGTCGATCACGATCGAGGTCCTGGCCGCGTCGTTCGCCTGGTTCATGGGATACGCGACGCTTGCGCTCTATGTCGAGCAGATCCTCCATCTCGACCGCTGGTGGTACGGCGTACTGCTGGCCTGTACGGCCGCGGGCTTCGCCGCCGCGGCCCCGTTATGCGCCCGTCTCGTCGCCCGGCTCGGCTATCCCACGGCGATGCGCGCCGCGATCGTCGGCGAGGTCACCTGCAAGCTGCTGCTCGGGGTGATCCCGGCCCACTGGGCCGCCGTGGGGACCGTGCTGGCCATTCACTCGTTCGCGACATTCGTCTGGAACGTCGGCTCGCAGTCGAGCAGGCAACGGTTCACACCACCGGAGCTGCTGGGGCGGGTGCTGACAAGCCATCGGGCCCTCTCGTGGGGCGTCGCACCGCTCGGCGCTGCAGCGGGCGGCATCATCGCGGCGGCATGGGGCTACGACACCGTGTGGGCCGCCGCGGCCACCGTCCAGGCCGTAGGCGCCGCGCTGGTGTGGCGATGCCTCTCGGCTCGCGCATTCGACGAGGCCCGCCTCAGCCCCCTGAGCGAGGACGACCGCGTCAAGAGCCCGTGATCATATCCGTTGGCACGTGAAGACCGCTGTGCACCAAAGCTGTTGTACGAGTACGTGGGCCGCCGAGGGCGTCATGGCGCGAGGCGGCGGATGAACTCGGGCCAGATGACCGGGTCGTGCCCCGGAACCAGCTCGTACCCCTTCTCCTCCGCCAGCCGCTTGAGATGCCGGATGGGTTCCAGGGTCGCCTCCGCGAGGACGCCGATCGACGTGCCGGCGGGGCGCTCCTCGACGATGTTCTCGGTCAGGTCGGCGGCGTCGCAGGCGAACACGTACCCGCCGCCGTCGGCGAGGTCCACCACGAAACTCTGATGGCCGGGGGTGTGTCCGGCGGTCAGGACTGCCGTGACGCCCGGTGCGATCTCCCGGTCGCCGTCGGCGAGCCGCCAGTCGATGCGGGGGTCGTCGAAGTCCACCCGGAAGATCGTCTCGCGCTCCACCCCGGGCCGTCCCGACAGCCCGAACTCCAGCTCGGCGCGCTGGATGTGCACGGGCACCCGGCCCGCGAAATGCTTCAGCCCACCGGCGTGGTCGGCGTGCAGATGACTGACGGCGACGGCCGTGATGTCCTCCATCGAGAGTCCGACGGCGGTCACCGCTTCCGGCAGCGGCTCACCGGGACCGGGAAGTTCCGGCTGGTAGGAGGGGGAGGGGTAGTAGCGCCGGCGCAGCGCGGGGTCGCGCAGCAGGGCCGTGTTGAATCCGGTGTCCAGCAGCAGCCACCCCTCCTCGGTCTCCAGCAGCACCCCCGGCACGGGCTCCCGCACCCGTTCCCCGTACGGCGCGCCGTGCACCGACACCGATCTGGGCAGGTCCTCCCAGCCGAGGAGAAGGGGCAGGACGCGCCGTACACCGCGTCGGGTCATAGTGCTCCGTCCGTCGTCGGGGAGTTCGGGGAGTTCGGGGATCCGGGGGATTCAGAGGTCGAGTTCGAGGAGGGGCGTGGCGGCGCGGCTGACGCAGATCATCATCGTCCTGGCGGTCGCCCGTTCCTCGGGCGCGAGCACCGAGTCCCGGTGGTCGGGGGTGCCCGCCAGGACGGGCGTCTCACAGCTGCCGCAGTAGCCCTCCTCGCAGGAGTAGGGCACGTCCGGCACTCGGTCCCGGACGACCTCCAGCACCGACCGGTCCGCAGGCACCGCCAGCCGCAGCCCCGACCGGCGCAGCACGACGTCGAACCGCCCCCGTTCCGTGTCCTGCGGCGCGTCGGCGGCCGGGCCGAACCGCTCGATGTGCAGGGGACGCGGCGGTACGGCCGTCCGGCACAGCTCGGCCACCGCGTCCAGCATCGCCGCGGGCCCGCACGCGTATACGGCGTGGCCGGGCGGGGCGGCGGCGAGTTCCGCGGCGAGGTCGGGCAGGCCCGCCTCGTCCTGGGGGACCAGCCGGACCTGGTCGCCGCCGAGCGCCGTCAGTTCCTCGGCGTAGACGAGCCGGGAGCGGTCCCGGGCGCCCAGGACGAGCCGCCACGGCAGATCACCGGCGGCCAGCGCCCGGGCCATCGGCAGCAGCGGGGTCACGCCGATGCCGCCGGCCAGCAGGAGGTACCCGGGGGCGGGGAGCAACGGGAACCGGTTGACCGGTCCGTCGACCGTCAGTTCCCGGCCGACGAGTGCCGTTCCGTGGAGCTCCCGGGAGCCGCCCCGGCTGTCCGGCGCGCGGCGCACGGCGACCGTCCAGACGGCGCGCTCCCGCGGATCCCCGCACAGCGAGTAGGAGCGCCGCAGGCCGGAGGGCAGGGTCAGCTCCACATGGGCGCCGGGCTCCCACGGGGGCAGCGGCAGCCCGTCCCGCCGGGTCAACCGCAGCTCGACGACGTCCTCGGCGATCCAGCGGACCTGGCGGACCAGAAGGCGCGCGGAGTCCCGAGCGCGCAGGTCAGAAGACACGGAAGTACTCCCGTTGTTCCCAGTCGGTGACCTCCTGGTCGAAGCGGGCGATCTCGGCCCGCTTGACGCTCGTGTAGTAGGCCACGAAGTCCTTGCTCAGCCGGTCGGTAAGCTCCCGGTCGCCGTCCAGCGCGTCGAGCGCCTCGCCGAGGGAGCGGGGCAACGGCTCCGCCCGGGTCGCGTACGGCTCGTCGGCCGCCGGACCCGGGTCCAGACCGCGCGCCACTCCGTCCAGACCGGCCGCGAGCTGGGAGGCGAGATAGAGATAGGGGTTGGCGGCCGGTTCCCCGATGCGGTTCTCCAGCCGGGAGGACGACGGACCGTCACCCAGCACCCGCACCATCGCGCCCCGGTTGTCCCGCCCCCACACCGCGCGGTCGGGCGCCAGCGACAGCGACCGGAATCGCTTGAAACCGTTGAGGGTGGGCGTCGACAGCGCGCTGGTGGCCCGCGCGTGGCGCAGCAGCCCGCCCAGGAAGGCGTTGCCGTACGGCGACAGCCCCGGCCCGCCGACGACAGGACCGGCACCGGCATCGGTCCCGGCCCGCGCATCGGCCTCCGGGGCGAAGACGCCCACGTCGCCGCGGACCATGCTCTGGTGCAGGTGCCAGCCGCTGGAGAACACCCCGGGCAGATGGGGCCGGCACATGAAGGTCGCGTGGTGGCCGTGGCGCGCGGCGACCTGCTTGACGGCGCTGCGCAGCAGCACCATCGCGTCCGCCGTGCCCAGTCCGTCGGCGGGCCGCAGGGTCAACTCGACCTGGCTCGGCCCGAACTCGACCTCCAGGGTGCGCAGCGGCAGCCCCAGCTCTTCGAGCGTGCCGCGCAACACGTCGAGCATCGGGTCGAGTTCGTCGTAGCGCAGCTCGCTCAGGTACTGGTAGCCGTGGTTGAGCATGCCCACCTCGGGTGCCGCGCCCGGCTGACCCAGGTCGGCCGCACCCAGTCTGGGATCGTCCAGCCGGAACAGGTGGAACTCCACCTCCAGGCCCGTGCGGTAGGTGAGCCCGTCCGCCTGCGCCAGCACCGAGCGCAGCAGCCCGCGCGTGCACAGCGGGACCGGGGCACCGGAGGTGAACCGCAGGTCGCACAGCAGCCAGCCGGTGCCCGGCGACCACGGCAGCATCCGGAAGGTGAGCGGGTCGGGCACCATCACCATGTCGGCCGCGCCGCGCAGTTCGGGCAGCCCGAGCGGGGTCTCCCGGGTGAACAGCGGGAACACGGTACGGCCCGAGGTGTCCTTGGCCAGCAGGGACGAGGCGATGCCGGTGCCCTCGCGCAGCACGGCGGGCACCTCGGAGGCGGTGACGGTCTTGCCGCGCAGCAGCCCGTGCTGGTCGGCGAAGACCACCCGCACCACCTTCAGCCCGCCGCCCGCGGCACGGTCGCGGATCTCCTCGGCGGCGGCCGACTGCCCGGCCGTCCACCCCGCGTGACGCTCGACGAAGTCCACCGCGGTCAGCCGTCCGTTCCGGCCGTCTGCGCCCAGCCGCTCTCGGCCCGCTGTTTCGCGGTCACGGCGGCCCAGTGCTCGGCCCAGCCCTCGGTGGGACCGATGCCGTCCAGGGTGACCGGACCGCGCAGTCCGGCCGCGCGCTCCGCGGGCAGCACCAGCGGCGGGTCCTCGCCCCGCTCGACGGCGGCTATCGCCTCGCCCAGCATGCGCCGGTACAGCACGATCGCCTTGTCGGAGCGGCCCAGGTGCTCGCGGGTGCGGTCCTGGATCGCGCCCTGGCCCTCCACCGCCCACTGGTCGTGCACGTTGATGTCGGTGCCGAGCCCGGTGTACGTCGTGGCCAGCTGCTCGACGGGGTCGTAGCCGTAGCCGTTGGAGCGGCCGAAGCGCGGGCGGTAGTCGGGCAGGGTGACCGCGTCGACCCGCTGCCGGCGCATCTCCGCACGGTCGACGGGGCTGCCGACGCTGGTGAACTGGGCGTACCAGTAGCAGGAGGTGTCGTCGATCGGCACATGCCACTGGGTGATCGCGGTCTCGGCGTCCAACGGGATGTGGAAGCCGTGCGGGAACACCTGGTGGGTGACCCGGACATGGGTGCGGCTGCCGTCCATCGGGCGGCCCTCGGTGTCGGTGCCGTCCAGCGTGCGCAGCGCCGTGATCCGGATGCCGTACGGGGTGCGGACGGCGTCGATGTCGGGGCGGCCGTACTCCCGCAGGATCTTCGTCATCGGCAGGTCGGTGCCCCGGGAGGCGGCCCGGAACTGCTTGCCGTAGCTCTCCGAGGGGTCCTCGTCCTGGAAGAAGCGGTGCAGGTACGAGGCGTGCGCGGGGTCGATGCCGACCTCCAGGGCCTGGAGCCAGTTGCACTCCAGCAGCCCCTTCCAGGCGAAGGTGTGGCCGGCGGGGGCCTCGAAGCAGTCCAGCGCGGGCAGTTCGGGCGGCTCGCCGGGGCCGAGGTAGCCCCAGATCACGCCGTTGATCTCGCGCACCGGGTAGCTGCCCAGCCGGACCCGGGCGGCGAGGTTGCCGCCGGCCGGTTCGGCCGGGGTGTCCAGACAGGTGCCGTCCCGGCCGAAGAGCCAGCCGTGGAAGCAGCAGCGCAGGCCGCCGTCCTCCAGCCGGCCCAGTGCCAGATCGGCTCCCCGGTGCGGACAGCCCCGGTCGACCAGACCGAGCTCACCGTCCCCGTCCCGGAACAGGACGAGGTCCTGCCCCAGCACCTTCGGGGCCACCAGGGGCCGTACGCCGTCGAGTTCCTCGCTCAGGGCGACGGGCTGCCAGTAGCGGCGCATCCAGGCCCCGGCGGGCGTGCCCGGGCCCGTCCTGGTGAGCCGCACGTTCTCTTCCTCGCGCATCTGACGCCTTTCTGTCCCGGTCACAGAGACCGTAGCGATGGAAGGATCCAGAAGGCCAATAATTGGATCCAATATTTACGTGGGCGTAACAGCTCTTCCGGCGGCGGACGTCGAGCACGCACGCCGCCGCCATGGCCGCGTCGGCGGACGCCATCAGCAGGCCCGCCGCGCCCCGTCCGTCGGCCGCCATCAGCGCGGCCAGCGGGAGCACGGCCAGGTGCGCGACGAGGAACGGGCCGCGCGGGGCCACCGGGTGACGGCAGAGCAGCACGCCCGCCGTCACCCAGGAGAACGAGCGGGCGAGTTCGATCCCCGGCCCGTCCAGCCCGTGCAGTGGCGGCAGGTGCCAGGCGTACGCCGACACCGCCCAGACCGCCGCCCCCAGCCGGGCCCCGCCGCGCTCCCCAGCGGACGGCGGCCCGGTCGCGGCGACGGCGCGCGCCAGCAGGACCGGTCCCAGCACCGCCAGCGACTCGAAGCGGACCATCGCCCACACATGCGCGTCCGTCCCGTCCGGCGCCCGCACCAGCAGCAGCGGGACGGCGAGCACGGCCGCGGCCGCCGCGGCGGTGAGCACACACCGCCCGGTCAGCCGCCGCGCCCCGGGCGTCAGCACGACCCGGAGGGCGGGCCACGACATGGCCAGCGTGACCGCGAGCACCGCACCCACCCGGCCGACGGCGACCGTCGGATCCGCCGAGCCGTACCCGGCGTCCACCGCCGCGTGCCCCGCGTGTCCGCCGCCGACCGAGGAGGCACCGGCGGTGTGAAGAGCCACGCCCGTCACGGCCAGCACCATGAGGGCGGCGAGCGGCTGGTGTGCCGGGGCCGTACGTACGGCGATCGACCGGTGCACCGGGAGCGCGAACGCGGTGGCCGACCGCTGTGCGTGGGCGGTGCGCGCGGTTGGTCGCAGGTGTGCCTGTGGCGGGTGTGCGGTGGGTCCGCGGTGCGCCGTGGGTGTGGTGACGGTGGTGGTCATCCGGAGCAGCAGTGCCCGCTGTCCGCGTCTGCCACGGTGGCCGGCGGGTGACAGGAGACCGGTGCCGGGACGTCCAGCGCGGGGTTGCGGTCGAAGAAACCGTCCGGCTCCAGCCGCAGCCTGGCCCGGGCCACCGGCATCACCGGCCACTCCTCGGGACGCGGGAAGTGGTGCGAGCCGACCGTCGCCCACAGCACCAGCTCCGTGCCGTCCAGCGAACGGTCCTCCTCCTGCCAGCGGTGCACCCCGTCCGCGCCGGGCTCGGCCTGATTGGGGTACTCGCCCGCCACGAACCGCCGCGCCGGGTCGTACTCCGTCGCCCACAGCTGCTTCGCCACGAACGGCGCCCGCCGCGCGCACACGCTGTCCGGACGCACCGGCAGCACCGCCGTGTTCTCCACATGCACCCGGTACGCGGTCGGCTCACCCATCCGGTTGCGCGCCCCGGTGCTCTCCACCCGCCAGTGCAGGGCCCGTGAGGGGTCCGTGGACCGCCCGCCCTCCGCCTCGCTGAGCACCGGCCGCAGCACGGTCCGCGCCGCGTTGCCGTACGGGTCGAGCGCCGGGTCGCTCTCGTGCTCGGCGGTCACCTCGACCAGCCGGTTGGCCGTCCCGTCCACCGCCATGTCCAGTCGTACGGCGAAGAAGTGCTGGTGGTTGGTGACCGCCACGTTCGGGGCCACCCGCCGGGCGTACGGCGTCTCCTCGTCCGCCGTGACACCGGTCGCGGACAGGATGCCGGTCATCTTGATCTCCAGCATGACCGAGCCGTCCTGGTACAGGGACCAGTAGAAGCCGTAGTCGTAGTTGGCGACCGTCGCGAACGCCGAGATGATCAGCCGGCGAGAGCGGCGCACCTCGGTGCGGCCGGTGCGCCCGTCGTGGTGCTTCCAGAGGATCCCGTCGTCCTCCTCGTGCATGCAGACCGCGTTGGGGATGACCCGGGGCACCCCGTCGCCGCCGAGCACCGCTGCGTCGAAGTAGTGGATGACACCGAGGCAGTCGCAGCCGAGGGCGAGGGAGTTGGTGAGCGGACCGGCGCCGTACTCGCCCCAGTCGAAGAAGTTCTTGCGGTACTGGGTGGAGGCGGTGTCGAAGTACGGCACGTACATCTCGTTGACCGAGGCCCGGCGGATCACCTCGCGCGGCCCCCTGCCGCCCGCGTCGAAGCTCAGGTCGTGCAGCACGAGGCCCTCGCGGTGGCTGAAGCCGACCCGTACCGACCAGCCCTGCCAGTCCACCCGCTGTCCGGTCACGGTGAAGCTCGGCCCTTCGGGCTGGACCACCTCCAGCGGCTTCAGACCCGCCCGCTCGGGCACGCTCCCGGCGCTGAACACGCCGGACTCCTCGGAGAGCGGGACGACGCCGTGGTCCTCGATGTACAGCACCTCCATCGACTCCATGTCGATGATCGGCACCACGCCCTGCACGGGCCGCGCGTAGCCGTTGTCGTCCTGCGACTCGCGGTGCCACACACTGCCCCAGGTCAGCCGGCGGCCCGGGGACTCGGGCGGCTCGAAGCCGCCGATCGACTCCGGGTCGACCATCACCAGCGACACGTCGTGGATGCCGCGCAGCGCGAGCACCTCCCGGAACCGCGGGTCCGCCCGGCACGCCGCGGCGGCCTGCCGGGCCTCCTCCGAGGAACAGCCGGGACTGCGCACGTCCAGCTCGCGCCAGGTCGTCGCACGCGGCTCCGCACCGAGTTCCAGGTCGACCTCGTACCCGAGGTGCGCGGAGGGGCAGATCACCACCGCGCGGGCCCGCCGGGCCTCGCCGGGGCGGGCGGTGCGCGCGTGGTGCTCGTCCAGGGCGACGCCCCAGAACCGGACGTCCTCGGTGACCCGGACGTCGGCCTTCAACACCTTTACAGCGACGGCCAGTTCGGCGGCGGACAACGGATCCAGCGGGTGGGGTGCGGCAGCCGACTCGGGGCGGGGAGCGAGGGTGCTCATACTGGGGTTCCTTCCGGGGCGTTGCCGGTGGTGCGGGCGGTGCGGGTAGTACGGGCGGTGCGAGGCGCGGCGGGCGTGGCGGCTGCGAGGTGGGCCGTGCCGCCGTCGGCGCGGGGATCGGAGGCGGCGTCCAGGCGGCCGTCGTGGGTGAGCCGGACCACCTGGACGTGTCCGGCCAGATCGCTCGGACCCGGTGCGACGACCACGGGAAGTCCCGGTGACACGGCGGGCGCCGACTCCGGTGCCGAACCGGGCTCGGCGAGCAGGGTCTGCTCCTCGAAGCCGATGTCCCGGGCGCCGATCACCCAGCGCGGGGCCGCCAGTACGGCGTCCGGGTCGGAGTCCGGGCCGGCCAGCGCGGGCAGGGTCTGGGCGAGGATCTGCGGCTGGGCCCGGCCGCCCTGGCAGCCGGCCGCCAGCAGCAGCGCGGGGGAGCGGCCGATCACCGGACACAGCGTGTGCGGCGGGCGCGCGCCCGGGCGCAGCAGGCCGGGATGTCCGGGCAGCAGACTGAACGCCGAGCCCCGGTTGTGCAGCACGATCCCGGTGCCCGGGTCGCACAGTCCGGAGCCGAAGGTCTGGTAGACGCTCTGGATCAGCGAGACCGCGAGCCCGGAGGCGTCCACGGCCGTCACCGCGACCGTGTCACCGGCCGGCCGGAACGACGGCCGGGGCGGGAGGGCGCCGGCCAGCGGCGCCGGGTCGAGCAGCCCGTCCAGGTCGAGCCGCTGCCCGTGCGGGTCACCGAGCAGCCGGTCGCGGGCGGCCGCGGCGTCCTGGCAACGGGCGGCCAGCACCCGGGTGCGCTCCACCCCGGAGCGGCCCGCGGCACCGGCCACCGCGGACAGCAGGGCGGGCAGCACGGCACCCTGACTGGGCGGGGGCGCGGCCCACCAGCGCACACCCACCGCCCCGGCTCCCACGAGCTCCACTTCCACCGGATCGGCGAACTCGGCCCGGTGTGCGGCCAGGTCGGCCGCGGTGAGCGGGCTGCCGAGGTCGTGCAGACCGGTGGCGAGGGTCTCGGCGACCGCGCCCCGGTAGAACGACGAGGGATCGGCGGCGAGTTCGTCGAGGACCTGCGCCAACCGGGGCTGGGGCAGCGGGTCGCCCTCCGTCACCGGGCGGCCGTCCGGACCGGTCAGCAGCGTGGACAGGCCCGGGTCGGCCTTGACGCGCGCCTCGTTGTCCCGTATCGCGCGTGCCAGTCCGGCCGAGACCGTCGCCCCCTCCGCGGCGAGCGCGGCGGCGTCCCGCAGTGCGGCGGCGAGCGCCCCCGGCATGCCGTACGCCTCGGCGAGCGCCGCCCAGCCCGCCACCACGCCCGGCACGGTGACGGTCTGCGGACCCTGGGCCGGCATCCGGGAGTCCGCCGCGCGCAGTGCCTCGACGTCGGTGCCCGCCGCGGCCGCCCCGACGGACAGCACCGCGCGCACGGTGCCGTCCGGCGCGTGGACCAGGGCGATCAGATCGCCGCCGAGAGAACACTGGTGCGGGTACACGACGGTCAGTGCGGCCGCGGCGGCCAGCGCCGCGTCCACCGCGTTGCCGCCGCGCCCGGCCGCCCGCCGGGCCGCGGTGAGCGCCGCGGGGTGCGGGGCGGCCAGGGCCAGTGCGCCGGCCGGGTTCACGCGGCGTCCCGGGGGAGCAGCAGAGTGCGCGAGGGGGCCGCCTCGGCGCCCTGGAGGGGCACGGGCAGCGACAGCATGTCGTAGACCCCGGCCGGGGTGTGCAGCAGGTCGACCACTTCCAGGATCAACACGTCGGCACCGCACAGCAGTTGGTGGGTCTCCCAGTGCGTGGTGTAGGCGACCGCCTCGATGCTGAGGTAGTCGATGCCCGCTGTGCGCACCCCCGCCTCGATCAGCCGTTCGGCGCCGTCCGGGGCCAGGCCGACCCACTGCCGGGCCTTCCACGGACTGCGCAGCACACCCGCCGAGTTGCTGGTGCGCAGCAGCACCCGCTCCTCCGTGCCGAGCCCCGCCGCGTCGAGGTCGGCCGCGGTGATCTGCTCCTTGACATGGGTCAGGTCCAGCACCCGGGCCGTACCGTTGAGGGCCGACAGGTCCAGCCGGTCCACGGTCTTCCCGCCGTCGACGAAGTGGGCAGGGGCGTCGATGTGCGTCCCGGTGTGCGCCCCGATGCGCCAGCGGCTGACGTTGGACGGATCGCCCGCCGTACGCGACTCGACGACCTCCACCTCGGGCCGCCGGCCCCAGTGCAGCATGCCGGGGTGGATCGGCACCGAGACATCGATGGCCTTGGTCACATCGAGATACATGACACGCTCCTATTGGATGCGGATAGTCTGTAAGTGGATCCAATGTCGATGAACAGTGGACGGCGGCGGCGTGGCAGACTGCTCCACCACCGCGCGGCTCCCGTCAGCCCCCGAGAAGGATGAGACCCACTCCGATGACGCCCCAGACCGACGAAGGCGCCCTCGTCGACGACATCGCTGCCCGTATCCGTGCGCGGATCATGGACGGGGAGCTCCCGATCGGGAAACCGCTGCGCCAGGCGGCGCTGGCCGCCGAGTTCGGGGTCAGCCGCACTCCGGTGCGCGAGGCGCTGCGCCAGCTGCAGAACGGCGGACTGATCGAGATGCAGCCGCACCGCGGCGCGGTGGTGCGGGTGCCGGCGCCCTGGGAGGTGCGTCAGGCCTACGAGGTGCGTGCCGAGCTGGAGGCCCTGGCCGCCCGGCGCGCGGCCGCCCGGATCACCGACAGTCAGCTCGCCGCGCTGCGCCGCCATAACGACGTACTGCGTGCGGCGGTGGAGGGCGCCGGTGCGTCCGGCGCCGGCGCCCCGGACACCACCCGGGCCAACGACTGCTTCCACACCGTGGTCTGCCAGGCGGCGGACAACCCCTGGCTGAGCCGGATGATCGACCGGATCAACGAGAGCTTCCCGCGCAACGTGTCCTCGCTGGCCCTGACCGGTGACGAACGCCACCGTCAGCTGAACGTCCGTCAGCACGACGCCGTCGTGGCCGCGTTGACCGACCGGGACGAGGACCGGGCGCAGGAGGCGATGCGCGAGCACGTCATCAGCGCCGGTGAACACCTGACCGCCTGGTACGAGCGCCGTTCCCAGACCGTCTTCCACGGCTGACCCGTACCCGTACCCGCACCCGCGCCCGCACCCGTCCTCGGCCCGGGCCGCCCCGGTGGCGGCCTTCACCGGGCACCGTCGGCGACCAGCCGCGCGGGGGAGAGGAAGTCCAGGTCCGGGCGCGGGAGTTCGCACACCAGGTCGGCCAAGGCGGCCCCGATCGCCGGGCCGAACTTGAAGCCGTGCCCCGAACAGGCCGAGGCCAGCAGCGCCTGCGGCACCCCGGGCACCTCACCGACCAGGAACCGTCGGTCCGGTGTCATGGTGTACAGACACGTCAGGCTCTCCGTGACCGGGCCCGCACCGGGCAGCACCCAGGCCACCGCCCTTGTCAGCAGGGCCAGTTCGTCGGCGGTCGCGGCGGGTCTGGCCGCATCCGGATCCCACGCGGGACCGGCGTCCAGGCCGGCCTTCAGCCCCCGGCGGTCGGCGGCCGGAAAACCGTAGAGCAGCCCCTCCGGCAGATCGACCGAGAAGCTGCCGAGCCCGCCGGGCCCGAGCGGCCCCGCCGGATCCGCGGCGAAGTACGCGTTCACGATCCGGGTGACCGTCAGGTGCGAGGCCAGCGACGGCACCAGGTACGGCGTCCACGGCCCGGCGCACAGCACCAGCCGCCGGGCCCGCACCTCCCCGGCCGTCGTCCGGACGACGACCCCGTCGCCGTCCGGACGCCAGCCCGTGACCCGCGTGCGGTCGGCGATCGTGGCCCCGGCCCGCTCCGCGAGGGCGAGCTGGGCGCGCAGGGTCGCGGGGGCGTCGATGATCCCGGCGGCCGGGTCGTGGACCGCCGTGAAGCCCTCGGGCAGCCGCAGCCCCGGGAAGATCCGGGCCGCGGCCGTCCGGTCCACAGTCCGGCAACCCGGACCGCGCAGCGGATCGGGCCGCTCCCCGGGGGCCGCGTAGAGCCCGCCGGTGACGTCCAACAGCCGGGTTCCGGCGGCCTGTTCCAGCTCGTCCCAGGCGCGGTAGGCGGTGTCCACCAGTCCGTCCCAGTCGGGGTGCGGATAGGCCCGGCGGATCATCCGGGTGGCGCCGTGCGAGGAGCCCCGGTCGTGCCCCGCCGCGAACTGCTCCATCCCGAGCACGTCCAGCCCCCGCTCGGCGAGCTGCCGCAGCGCCGCGCCGCCGTGCACACCGAGCCCGACCACCACGGCGTCCCGGCGGCCGCCCCCCGCCGCCCGGACGGGCGTGGTGCGCGGGCGGGGGGTGCGGGTCCGGGAAGTGTCCGCCGCAGTCCCCGTGGCATCGGTGGCCGACGCCGACGCCGTTCGGTCCCTCCCACCGGTGTCCGCCGCGATCTCCGCGATCGCCTCCACCAGGGCGTCCAGGTCGCCGTCGTCGGTGTACACGTGCACCGACGCCCGCACCACCTCGGCCAGTCCGCGCGGGTCCATGTCCCAGCGGCCGTGGTCGGCCGGTACGGCGATCAGGTACACCCGCCGCAGCGCCAGGCGCCGTTGGACCTCGCTCGCGTCGAGCCCCTGCACCACGAAGGTGACGATCGCCCCGCCCGCCGCCGGCGGGTCGGTGAGCCGTACCCCGGGGACCGCGCCGAGCCGCTCGCGCAGTCGTGCGGCGAGGGCGGAGAGGCGGGCGAAGACGGTCGCGGGGCCGAGTGCGTGCAGGCCGGCCAGGGCCGAGCCCAGGCCGAGCCGCAGCGCGTGGGCGGCCTCCCACAGCTCGAACCGCCGTGCGTCGGGGGCCAGTTCCCAGCTGCGCTCGGCCGTCCAGCGGGCCCCGCGGACATCCGGCGCCTGGGGTGCGAGCCGTTCCAGGAGCGGACGGCGTACCGCGAGCAGGCCCGTGCCGCGCGGACCGCGCAGGAACTTGCGGCCGGTGCCGATCAGCAGATCGCAGCCGAGGGCGGGCATGTCGACGGGCAGCTGTCCCAGCGACTGGGTGGCGTCCAGCAGGAACGGCACCCCGTGCTCGGCGCTCAGCGCGCCGATGCGGGCGGCCGGTTCGACAAGGCCCGACGAGGTCGGCACGTGCGCCGCGGTCACCAGCGCGGCGGGACCGGTGCGCAGCGCCCGCTCCAGGGCCTCCAGGTCGGTCGCGCCGTCGGGCCCGTTGGGCAGCACCTCCACCCGTACTCCCGTGTCGCGCTCGGCGGCCAGCAGGTGCAGGGCGCTGCTCACATAGCTGGAGCGGGCCGCGAGCACCCGGTCCCCGGGCCGCAGCCGCAGCGCCGACACGATGCGCTGCCAGCCTGCGGTGGCGCTCTCGACCAGGGCGATCTCGTCGGCGTCGACACCGAGCAGGCGGCCGGTACGGGTGTAGACGGCCGCCAGGTCGTCGGCGGCGAGCCGGGCGGCCTCGTAGCCGCCGTGCAGACTCTCGGCGCGCAGCTGGGCGATGACCGCCTCGACCGTGTCGGAGGCGAGGAGCGCGGCCCCGGCCGCGTTGAAGTGGTGTCCGGTCGCGCAGCCCGGGGTGCGGGCCCGTTCGGCGGCCACGTCGAATCCGGCGGGGGCCGGCGGCAGCGCCGTCACGGGGGCGCTCACAGCGCCATCGTGATGCTCTTGGGCTCGGTGAACCCGTCGACCGCCGCGTCGCCGAGATCCCTGCCCAGACCGGACTGCTTGCTGCCGCCGAACGCCACGGCGGGGTCGAACTCGTTGTAGGTGTTCACCCACACGGTGCCTGCCTGGAGCGCCGCCGCGGCGCGGTGCGCGCGCCCGAGGTCGGTGGTCCACACGCCCGCCGCGAGACCGTAGTCGCTGTCGTTGGCGAGCGCGATCGCCTCCTCCTCGGTGTCGAAGGGGAACACCGCGGCGACCGGTCCGAAGATCTCTTCGCGGGCGATCCGCATGTCGGGCGTGACGTCGGTGAACACCGTGGGCCGTACGAACCAGCCGGATCCTGGCAGGGGTTCGCCGCCGGTGGCCGCCTTCGCGCCCTCGGCGAGTCCGAGGTCCAGGTAGCCCATGACCCGGTCGAACTGCTCCTGGGAGACGAGCGGGCCGATGTTGATCCCGCCGGAGAGCCCGGGGCCGATCCGCAGCGCCTCGACGGCCGGCAGCATCCGGTCCAGGAACTCCGCCAGCACCGTGCGCTGCACCAGCAGCCGGCTGCCCGCCGTGCACATCTGTCCCGAGTGCCCGAACACGGCCCGTACGGCGGCCGGTACGGCGGCGTCCAGGTCGGCGTCGGCGAACACCATGTTGGCGGATTTGCCGCCCAGTTCGAGCGTGAGCCGCTTGACGGACGGCGCCGCCGCGGCCATGATCAGCCGCCCGACGTCGGTGGATCCGGTGAACGACACCTTGGCCACGTCGGGATGCGCGACCAGCTCCGCCCCGGTGCGTCCGTCGCCCGTCACCACGTTGACGACGCCTTCCGGCACACCGGCCTCCAGGCACAGCGCGGCCAGCCGCAACGCGGTCAGCGGGGTCTGCTCGGCGGGTTTGACGACCACGGTGCAGCCGGCGGCCAGCGCCGGGGCGAGCTTCCAGGCGGCGATCATGAAGGGGAAGTTCCAGGGGAGTACGGCGGCCACCACGCCCACCGGCTCCCGCACGCTGTACACGTGCCGGCCGGGCCCGGCGGGGTGCACCGTGCCGGTCAGCCGGGCCGGGGCGCCCGCGAAGTGCCGGATCGCCTGGAGACCCAGCTCCACGTCACCGCGGGCCCGCTCGATCGCCTTGCCGTTGTCCAGGGTGTCCAGGACCGCCAGCGCCTCGGCGTCCCGCTCCACCAGGTCCGCGAGCCGCAGCAGGACGTCCCGCCGGTCCCGGGGCGGCAGCGCGCGCCAGCGGCCGTCGCGGTGCGCCGCCGAGGCGGCGGCCACCGCCGCGGCCACGTCGGTGGCGTCCGCCTGGGCGATCGTGGTCAGCGGCTCGCGGGTGGCCGGGTCGAGGACCGGGATGCGCCGGTCCGAGGCGCCCGTGGTCCAGGTGCCGCCGATGAGCATGGGCTCGCAGGCGGGCAGCCTGGGCAGGGTGATGCTGGGGTCCAAGGGGGTTCTCCTTGTCGTTCGTGCAACGGGCGGCGCGGTTCCGCGGGCGCGATGGCTCAGGCGCGAGACCTCGGAGGCTCACGCCGGACGGCTCAGGCCGGATCGCCGGGCCGGTGGGCCGCGCTGGGCCAGGGCTCGCGCACGGCCGCCGAGACCGCGCGGGCGGTGGTGAGCACACAGCGGTCGAACTCCGCCCGCCCGTGGGCCGCGTTCGCCTCGGTGACGTCCCTGCCCCACACGCCGGTCTCGCTGACCTGGTCCATGCGGTAGTCCCAGAAGGAGTCGACGTCGACGTGCGAGGTGGCCCGCTCCATCCGTACCAGGTCGGGCGCCAGGTGCAGCATCACCGAGGTCTCGAAGTAGTTGGCGTGCATCAGCGCACGCCCGTACGTGACATGGCCGTCGACCTCGGGCCCCGGGTACATCGTCACGTACCCCAACGCCCGTACCCGGGCGTCCCGGTGACGCACCCTCAGTTTCTCGGCGGACACGTCGAGCGCGCCGTTGTTCCAGATGTGGCCGTTGAGCAGGACGAACTGCCGTACGCCGCTGGAGTACAGGGAGTCGATGACGTCCTCGACGACGGCGATCAGCGTCTCGGGACGCAGCGCCACCGTCCCGGCGAAGCCGCCGTGCGAGGCGGACACGCCGAAGGCCAGCGGCGGCAGCACCGGCACGCCGGTCAGCGCGGACACCCCCAGGGCGACCGCCTCGCAGATCCGGGTGTCCACGGCCAGCGGCAGATGGGGGCCGTGCTGTTCGGTGGCGCCCACCGGGATGATCACGGCGTCACCGCCGGCGACCGTGGTCCCGGCCTCCGGCCAGGTCAGCTCCTCCCACGGCAACGGCGTTCCGCTGCCGCCCAGTTGCGCGGCGAGCGCGGGCACGTCGAGCCCGGTGGGGACGCTCAGGCCGCCTGGCCCTGTGATGACGGACGGCATGTCTCTCCTGTCCTCGGGGATACGGGGGTCTGGTTCGCTGTCACCAGCGACGCCGGCTCTTCTCCGGCAGCAGGTCCAGCGCGCGTGCCGGGACGGGGCGGTCGCCGTCGACCGTGGTGATCCACACGACGGCGTCCGGGCTGTAGTCGCTGATGAGTTCGCGGCACACCCCGCACGGCGCGATGATCCGGAACTGTCCGGCGGGCTTGATCTGCACCGACACCACCGAGGTCACCGCCAGCGGCGCACCGGGCGCGAGCGCGCCGCGCGCGGTTCCCAGGGCGACGCCCTCCGCACAGACCGAACTGCGCCGGCAGGAGCCCTCGACATGGACGCCGGTGTGGATCCGGCCGTCCGCGGTGCGCAGCGCGGTGGCCACCTCGTGCCGGTCCCGCTGCCACACCCGCTCCAGCAACGCCTGTGCCACGGAAAGGAGTTCGGCGTCCTGCTCGGTCATCTCCGGCGGGACGGCCACGGGTGCGGCGGTCATGCGTCGAGCCCCAGCAGGCGGGCCATGTTGCCGCCCTCGACCAGCGCCCGGTCCTTCTCGTCCTCGATCGCCTTGGCGATCTTCATGCGCTCCAGGTCGAAGTCCGAGCCGGGCCACTCGCTGCCCATCAGGATCTGCCGGGGGCCGAGCCGGGCGTAGGCCCGCTTCACGTCGCTCATCAGCGTCGCGGACGTCTCCAGGTAGATGTGCGGCTGCCGTTCGGCCACGATGATCGCCTCCGGCACGTTCCACACCGCGCCCATGTGCGCGATGATCGTCGGCACCTCGGGGTGGTCCCGGGCGATCTCCTCGATGGCCAGCGGCGCGCAGAAGGCGTCGTCCAATGCGTTGACCAGCACCAGCAGCCCGCGCCTGGCGCAGGCCTCGAACACCGGGTCGAGGAGCCCGTGGTCGGCGACGTGGTAGCCGTGCAGACTCGGGTGCAGCTTCAGCCCCACCAGCCCGGCGTCGGCGATCCGGTCGATCTCCTCGATCGCGTCGTCCGCCTGCGGCAGCACCTGGCCGAAGCCGAAGAACCGGTCCGGGTGCGCGGCCACCAGCGAGGCGATGAAGTCGTTCTCGATGCGCTGCGCGAGCGAGCACACCATCGCCATGTCGACCCCGGCGGCGTCCATCCGGTCGAGGATGCGGCGCGGCTCGAAGGGCTTGTAGGGCGGCGGCGCCTCGCCCTTGCGGGCGCCCGTCAGGTAGTCGGAACGGCCGCGCACGTCCTGGGTGGTGTTGTAGGCGTCGATGATCAAAGCTGGTCCTCACTCACGGGCACGGGCCCCAGGGGCAGGTGGCAGCGGACGCGGCGGCCGGGTGCGATCTCGCGCAGTTCCGGGTGCCGGGTGCGGCAGAGGTCGGTGGCGAACGGACAGCGGGTCCGGAACAGACAGCCCTCCGGAGGGTCCGCGGGGTCCGGCAGTTCGCCCTCCAGGGGCTGCCGTTCGACCGGCGGTCCGGGCCGCAGCTCCGGCACGCTGGCCAGCAGCGCGGCGCTGTACGGATGGGCCGGGCCGGCGAAGAAGTCGTCCCGGGAAGCGGTCTCGATGATCTCGCCCAGGTACATCACGGCGACCCGGTCGGCGATGTGCCGCACCACACCGAGGTCGTGGGAGATGAACAGCATCGTCAGGCCCCGGTCGCGCACCAGGTCCGACAGCAGGTTCAGCACCTGGGCCTGGATGGACACGTCCAGCGCGGAGACCGCCTCGTCGGCCACCACGAACCGTGGCGAGGACGCCAGGGCCCGGGCGATGCCGATGCGCTGGCGCTGCCCGCCGGAGAACTCGTGCGGCTTGCGCCCGCCGGCCTCGGCCCCCAGCCCGACGAGTTCGAGGAGTTCGGCGACGGCACGTTCCGCCTCGGCGCGGCTCGCGCCCCGGGCGCGCAGCAGCGGCTCGGCGACGATGTCGGCGACGGTGCGGCGCGGGTTCAGCGAGCCGAAGGGGTCCTGGAACACCATCTGGAGCTCGGCCCGGGTCCGCTTCAGCGCCCGGCCGCGCAACCGGGTCAGATCGGTGCCGAGGAAGTCGATCCGGCCCGCCGACGGCTCCACCACGCGCAGCAGCGCCCGCCCGAGCGTGGACTTGCCGCACCCCGACTCACCGACCAGACCCAGCGTCTCGCCCTCGGCGATGTCCAGATCGACGTCCCGCAGCGCCCGCACCCGGCCACCGGCCCGGCCGGCGTACTCGACCCGCAGCCCGCGGGCGCTCATCAGGACCTCGCTCATACAGCGGCTCCCGCTGCCTGGGCCGCCCGAGCTCGCACCCGGGCCTCCGCGGTGAGCACACAGGCGTCCAGATGGGCCGGGCCGCCATGACGCCGCCGCAGCTCCGGACGGCTGTCGCAGCCGTCGTGGGCGAACGCGCAGCGCGGCCGGAAGCCGCAGCCGGGCGGCCGTCCGACACCGGCGGGCGGCGCGCCGGGGATGGCCGGCAGCCGCTCGGGCACCGGCCCGCGCAGCGGGGGCACCGAGCCGAGCAGGCCCATCGTGTACGGGTGCTGCGGGTCGAACAGCACCTCGTCACGGGTGCCCTGCTCCACGATCCGGCCCGCGTACATCACCGCCACCCGGTCCGCGACCTCCGCGACCACCCCCAGGTCGTGCGTGATCAGCAGGACGGACGTGCCGTGCTCGCGCTGCACCCGCTTCAGCAGCGCCAGCACCTGGGCCTGGATGGTCACGTCCAGCGCCGTGGTCGGCTCGTCCGCGATCAGCACCGCCGGGTCGTTGGCCAGCCCCATCGCGATCATCACGCGCTGACGCATGCCGCCGGAGAGCTGGTGGGGATAGGCGCGGGCGGCCCGCGCCGGGCCCGCGATGCCGACCTCGCCGAGCAGTTCGACGGCGCGGCTCGCGGCCGTGGCGCGCGGGACGTCACCATGGGCGCGGATCGTCTCCGCGACCTGCGCGCCCGCCCGGTGCAGCGGGTTGAGCGCGGCCAGCGCGTCCTGGAAGACCACCGCCACTTGCTTGCCGCGCACCCGGCGCAGCTCCCGCTCGGACGCCCCCACCAGCTCCCGGCCCCGGAAGGAGACGGATCCGTCGATGTGGGTGCGCGGACCGCGGTTCAGGCCGACCAGACTCATCGACAGCGCCGACTTGCCCGACCCGGACTCGCCGACCAGCGCGAGGATCTCGCCCCTGCGCAGCGTCAGGTCCACCCCGTCCACGGCGGGCAGCCGGCCCGCCGGCACGTCGAACCCCACCCGCAGCCCACGGACTTCGAGCACCGCCTCCGGAAGGGCCACGCCGTGCGCGCTTTCCGGCGTGGTCGAGTCATGCATGTCCTCCGGCGCTGTCGCGTCGTGCACGCCCTCCGGCGCGTTCATACGACACCGCCCACGGCCAGCGCCGCCCGGTGGATCAGCTCGGCGACCCGCTCGGGCCACACCAGGGTGGTGTAGTGGCTGCCCGGCACGTGCTCGACGGACGCCTTCATCCGCTCGGCCATGAAGTTCTGTATCTCGGGGCGCAGGGTGCGGTCGTCGTCGGCGACCAGGTACCAGCTGGGCAGCGACCGCCAGGCCGGGACCCCGGTCGCCTGGGTGAAGATCAGGTTCTCGGCCTTACGGCCCTCCGCCTCGACGACCGCCCGCTGCTCCTCCGACAGGTCCGGGCCGATCTCCGCCCAGAACTCCGCGCTCGGCTCGGACTTCCACTCGCCGTTCGGGCCGCGCCGCATGTACTTGGAGATCTCCGCGGGCTCGTAGCGCTCGACGATCCCGTTGACGGTCTCGCCCTCGTCCGGCCCGAACGCGGCGATGTACACCAGCCCCGCGACCCGCGGATCGCGTCCCACGTTCGTGATCACCGCGCCGCCGTAGGAGTGTCCGGCCAGCAGCACCGGGCCTTCGGTGCCCGCGAGCGCGGCCGTGGTCTCGGCGATGTCGTCGGCGAGCGAGGTCATCGGGTTGGTGACCGTGACCAGCCGGTGGCCGTGGGCGGCGAGCAGCGGCCGGACCGCCGACCAGGTGGTGGGCCGTCCGCCGGCACCGTGGACCAGCACGATGTCCATCGGGATCATCCTTTGCGTAGACGCGGGTCGAGGACCGTGTAGAGCAGGTCGACCGCGTGGTTGACGAGGGTGAACAGCAGGGCGATCGCGAGGGCCGCGCCCTGCACGACCGGGTAGTCGCGCTGCAGCACGCCCTGCACGAGCAGCCGTCCGACGCCCGGGTAGGAGAAGACGGTCTCGGTGACCACCGAACCGCCCAGCAGGGACCCGAACTGGAGCCCGAGGACGGTGACGATGGGCAGCCAGGCGTTGCGCAGCACGTGCCGGCGCACCACCGCGCCCTCGCCGAGGCCCTTCATCCGGGCGGTGCGCACGAAGTCGTCGCCGAGCACCTCCAGGACGGAGGCGCGCACGATCCGGGTGATGAACCCGGCCATCGACAGCGCGAGCGTCACCGCGGGCAGGATCAGGTGCTGGAACCACGGCCCCACCAGTTCGGGCCGGTCCTGGAGAATCGCGTCGAGCAGGACGAAGCCGGTGGTGGGCCGGTAGTCGAGGGTGCTGGGCAGCCGGCCGAGGACCGGCAGCCAGCGCAGCCACACGCCGAACACCACGATGGCGAGCACGCCGAGCGCGAACCAGGGCAGCGAGAAACTGACCGTCGCCACGGCCCGGGTCGAGGTGTCGATCCAGCTGCCCCGGCGCAGCGCCGCGACGACACCGGTGACGACGCCGAGCAACACCGCCACCGTCATGGCGGCCAGGGTGAGCTCCACGGTCGCGGGCAGCGCGTCGCCGAGCAGGCCGAGGACGCTGTTGGAGCCGTAGAACGAGGTACCGAGCCGCAGATGGACCAGGTCGTCGAGGAAGTGGCCGTACTGGGTGAGCAGTGGCTGGTCCAGGCCGAGGGCCTTGGTGACCCGTTCCTCGTTGGCGTCGAACTGTCCGGCGGAGGCGGTGTTGCCGCCCGCCGCGAGCGAGGTGGCCGGGGAGCCCGGCAGCAGCCGTATCGCCACGAACACCAGGGAGGCCAGCGCGAACAGCACGACGGGGATCACGGCCAGCCTGCGCAGGAACACCCAGGCCGCTCCCGTCGGCCGGGGCAGACGCACCCGGGTCAGCACCCCGGTGCCCGCGCTCATGCCGTCCCCCGTGGGTCGAGTGCGTCCCGCAGATCGTCGCCGGCGAAGTTGCAGGCCACGACGAACATCAGGGTGAGGGCCGCGGGCAGCACCACCAGCCGGGGAGCGGTGTACACGAACTCCTGCCCGGCCTGCACCATGTAGCCCCAGTCCGGCGTCGGCGGCTGGATGCCGAGGCCGAGGTAGGAGAGCCCGGCTGCGAACCCCGCCGCCACCGACAGCGTCATGACGACCTGGGCGAGCACCGGACCGCCGATGTTGGGGAGCACCTCGCGCAGCAGGATGCGGGGCGTCCCGGTGCCGCCGAGCCGGCAGGCCACGACGTAGTCCTTGGCGGCCTCGCGTGCGGTCAGGGTGCGGGCCAGCCGGGCCAGCCCCGGCGCCAGTGAGACACCGATGCCGAGGGTCAGACTGACCGTGCCCGGTCCGGCCGCCGCCACCAGCAGGATCACCAGCAGGATCGACGGGAAGGCCAGCGCCAGGTCCACGAGCCGCATCAGCGCCTGTTCGACCACACCGCCCGCGTAACCGGCGACCAGCCCGACCAGGGTGCCGACGCCGGCCGCGAGCGTGGTCGCCGCGAAGGACACCAGCAGCAGCGGGCGGGCCCCGTGCACCAGCCGGGCCAGTTCGTCCCGGCCCAGGTCGTCGGTGCCCAGGGGGTGCCCCGGCGCCCCGGGCGCCAGCAGCGCCGAGGAGGTCTGGCGCAGCGGGTCGGCCGTCACGAGCAGCGGCCCGAGCAGGGCGACCAGCACCGTGGCGGCCAGCAGCAGCCAGGCCAGCAGGGCGG
This sequence comes from Streptomyces sp. NPDC058457, assembly GCF_042720695.1. Classification (NCBI taxonomy): domain Bacteria; kingdom Bacillati; phylum Actinomycetota; class Actinomycetes; order Kitasatosporales; family Streptomycetaceae; genus Streptomyces; species Streptomyces sp. NPDC058457. The sequence goes on from NZ_JBHXLU010000036.1 coordinate 82,537, forward strand.
GCCAGGAGCGGGCCACCCTGCGCCGGCGCAGCGCGCCCAGCAGCCGCCGTCCCGTCCCGTGCCGGACCGGGGAGGCCGCCGTACCCGGGGCCGCCGCCTCCACCGCCACGACCTCGACCGTGGCGCCGGCCTCAGACACTGGCCTTCTCCATGTAACAGCGGTGGTTGGCCAGCGCGTCGGTGTTCATGCCCTTCACGTCCGCACCGCTGACGACCAGGTTGCTGAAGCAGGCCAGCATCGACAGGACCATGTACTCCTCGGCCCACCGGCGCTGGATCTTCGTGTACGCGGCGGTGCGCTTCTTGGTGTCGGTGAGGTTCTTGGCCGTGTAGAGGTCGTCGGCCAGGGAGGCGGCACCCTTCAGGGTGTCCATCCCGGAGAGCTTGGAGCCGTAGATGCTGGTGGGGCTCGCCATCGCGCCGACCATGTCGTCGGGGTCCGGCACGTAGGTGTTGCGCTCCCAGATCATCAGGTCGTGGTAGGCGTCCTCGCCGTCCAGGAGCCGGCTGAAGTAGGTGGCCGGGTCCACCGAGGTGGTGGCCACCTTGAAGCCGACGTCGGTGAGGTTCTGGGCGATGATCTGGGCCGCCTTGGGGTGCCAGGAGTCGCTGGCGGCCATCAGCCGGATGGTGCGCCCCTTCGCGCCGGCCTCCTCGACCAGCCGCTTGGCCTGCGCGGTGTCCTGGGTGCTGAGGTCGGCGAGCGCGGTGTCGTAACCGCTCTGGGCCGGCGGGATGGCGTAGCCCCGGGGTTCGGCGCCGACGCCGTAGAACGCCTGCGCGAGGATGGCCTTGCGGTTGATGGCCAGGTTGATGGCCTTGCGCAACTTGAGCTCGGGGACCCGGCGGGCGTCGATCATCATGATGGCGTCGGCGTTGTGCGGGGTGTCGTACACCTTCACCGCGCTGTCCTTGCGCAACTGCGAGACGGCGGAGTACGGGGCGAACTGGGTCGCCGACACGTCGCCGCTGAGCAGCGAGCTGACGATGGTGGAGGGGTCCTGGACCTGGCGCAGCACCAGCCGGTCTATGGGGGGCTTGCCGAGCCGGAAGCCGTCGAAGGCCTTGAGCGTGATGGACTGCCCGGAGGTGGCGGTGGAGAAGGCGAACGGCCCGGTGCCCACGAGGTGCTTGCCGATGTCGGCGCCGTACTTGTCCAGTGCGGCCTTGGAGATGATCCGGCCGCCGATGTCGGACAGCTTGCCGAGCACGGTCCGGTCGGGCTTCTTGAGGACCATCTTCACGGTCATGTCGTCGGGCGCGGTGAGCGAGGCGACGTTGGCGCCCATGCTCGCCAGCGGGCGGGTCGCGCCCTTGGGCAGCGTCTTGTCCTCGGGGTCGAACTGGCGGCCGAGACTGGCGAGCACGTCGGCGGAGCTGAGCGTGGTCCCGTCGTGGAACTTCACCCCCTTGCGCAGGGTGAAGGTGTAGGTGAGCTTGTCGTCGGACACGGTCCACTTCTCCGCCAGGTCCGGTGTGGGCTCGTTGGTCTCGAAGGAGATGAACGTCAGACCGCGGCAGATGCAGTCGACGGCCATCCAGTCGCCCAGGGAGGTGTAGAAGGCCGGGTCGTTGACGGCGCTGGTGGCGTCGATGGCCAGCGTGAGTGTGCCGCCCTTGCCGCTGCCGCCCCCGTCCTGGGCCGCCGCGCCGCAAGCGGTGAGAAGGGCGGGCAGCCCGAACCCCACGCCCACGCCGAGCAGTCCGGCCCCCCGGAGCATCGTCCGGCGCGAGACGTCCCGCGACGCCATCGCCGACACCGATGACGGGGTGGCGGCGGCGGTCGAGGGCGATCCAGATGTTTGGTCCGGCATGGGGCCTCCTTGGGCACCGATCCTGAGAATGGATTAAATCTCCGCTGGATTGGATCCAAAAACATGCTCAGTGGCTCCCGATTCCCTCTCGTGTCCCTGGCGTTAAAGGCGTGTGAAGCGGAACCCCGAAGTACGGTCGGTCTCCCGGGGGTCGGTTCGAGCTGCCGGGCGAGGCGGTGGAGTTCGTCGCCCGGCAGGTAGAGGTGTCCGCGGAGAGCCGGGCGGGTGTGCCCGTGATCCCGGCCTCGTACCGCAACAACCTGTCAATCCCGGTTGGGCTACGGTCGATCACGATCGAGCTCGGCGGCCGACCGGGCGCCCGGCTGCGCCGACGTCTGCGGATGGCGTCGGGGTCGGGCCCGGCTGCTCGAACTGCTGCAAGCGCCGAGGGCGCAGGACTGCTCCCCGCAAGTGCTGGGAATGGAGGAGTTCGCCTTCCGCAAGCGCTGCGCCTACGGCACCATGCTGGTCGACGTCGGGGCCGGCCGCGTCCTTTGCCGGCCGTGTCGAACGCGCCCTGTCCTCAGGAACTGTGTGTGACAGTCATGGTGTCCCAGAACGAGCACTGGTGTTCCGCGGAGAACCGGGCGTCGTCGGTCAGGACACTCCTGCCCCCCGCCCGCAGCGACAGCGTCAACCCCTTGCCGCTGTGGTAGGCGGGCCAGGCGGCCTGCCGGGCGACGTGCGGCCGGCCGGTCTTCGCGAACGCGCCCCAGTACCGCGTCATCTCGCGGGCCAGCCGCCGTTCGTCGGCGTTGAACAGCGGGGCGATCGGCGTGCCGTTGTCGAAGCTGGGCCAGATGTAAGCGAGCTCCGCGGCGTGGCCGGCTCCCCAGACGTAACCGGGAATCTGCGTCAGGCCGGGCCCGGTCCGGTGGTCGAACTCGTACGAGTAGGTGGGGGTGTACCGCTCGAAGGTCCGCACGAGCGAGCGCTGCCCGCACCCGCCGATCCCGGCGATCATCCCCGAGTCGGTCATGATCGCGCCGACGAGGTACGCGGCGGTGTACGCGTCCGACGTCTCGGGCCAGGGATAGCGGGCGAGGACCTCGTCGGCACGGTCCCCGGCGACGCCCTGGACGAAGCCGACGTAGGCCTCCTTGCCCGCCCCTATGTAGCCCTGGGCGAAGGTACGGCCCTCGTCACGGTTGGCGCCGACGACCACGGGCACGCGGGCGAACCGCCCGCTGTCCACCGCCTCGCGTACGTTGACCGGGAACGTCGGCGTCCCGTCCACGAAGCTGGACGACAAGGTCGAGCTCGCATCGAGGAGCGAGCCCGCCGGAGCCGACCGCAGGCAGCCGAGGACGGTCGCCTGGTCGGTGCCGTCGCAGCCCGCCTGCCGGGCGAACGCCGTTCCGGCGGCTTCGGCCCGCGCCTGCGGCTCGCTGGGGCAGGAGCCGCTCTGGAGCACGGCGCGGGCGAACAGACCGCGCGAGCCGGGCGACACCAGATGTCCGCAGACCGACCAGCCGCCCGCGGACTCGCCGTCGATGGTGACCGCGGCGGGGTTCCCGCCGAAGGCCGCGATGTTGCGCTGCACCCAGCGCAGCGCGGCCTGCTGGTCCATGAAGCCGTAGTTGCCGGACTCGCCGCCCTCCTTGGTGAGGGCGGGGAGTCCGAGGAAGCCGAAGACGCCGAGCCGGTAGTTGAGCGAGACGCCGATGACGCCCGTCTCCCGTACGAGCTTCGACTCGTCGTTCTGTGCGCCGCTGCCGTTGGTCAGGCCACCGCCGTGGATGAACACGTGCACGGGAAGCCGGGCGCCGGCCTTCGCTCCCGCCGGCCGCCACACGTTGATGTCGAGACAGTCCTCGGTCTCGCTGCGCGGGCCGTTGCCGCTCGGCAGAACAGGGCACGGGTTGCCGAAGGCAGTCGCCTCCCGAACGCCGGACCAGCGCGCCGCGGGCCGCGGCGGCTTCCAGCGCAGGGAGCCGGTGGGAGCCGCCGCGTAGGGGATGCCGACGAACCGCTCGACGCCTTGGGAGACGGCACCGCGCACGGCGCCCTTGTCGGTGGGCACCACGGTCGCCGCTCTCGCGGACGCGGCCACGGACGTGGCCGTCGACGTCGTCGCGGACGCCGTCGCGGGCAGCAGCCCGACGGCGGTCATGGCCAGGATCAGCGCGCCGCCCAGGGCATTACGGATTCTGCTGGCAGTCATGGGGACCTCTCTGCAGGGATACGAGGGACCGGGCGGTCAGCGGGTGGCGCCGACGCTGCCGTGCAGGGGAAGCGTCCGCGACGAGGAGCCGACCCACACGTCCCGTTTCCCGGTGCCGAGCACCCAGGCGTGGGAGGACGTGTTCCAGTATTTCAGCTGCTGGGCGTCGACCCGGATGCGTACGGTCTTCGACTGCCCCGCGCGCAGCCACACCTTCTGGTAGCCGCCGAGCGAGCGCACCGCCTGCGGTGCGGTGGTCCCCGGGCTCGCTCCGACGTAGACCTGGGCGACCTCGGCACCGGCGCGGGTGCCGGTGTTCTTCAGGGTGAACGAGACGGTCAACGCACCGTGGCTCTGCCGTACCGCGAGGTCGCGGTAGGCGAAGGAGGTGTACGACAGCCCGTAGCCGAAGGGGAAAAGCGGGTCGGCCTTCTGCTTGTCGTACCAGCGGTAGCCCACGTAGACGCCCTCGGAGTAGTTCTCCTGGTCGTCCACTCCCGGGTACCTGAGGGGGTCTCCGGCCACCGGTGTGGCGGACTCGCTCGCTGGGAACGTCTGGGTGAGCTTGCCCGAGGGGTTCACGTCGCCGTAGAGCAGCGCGGCGGTGGCCTCGGCGCCGTTCTCCCCGGGGTAGTACATGTCGAGGACCGCCTTGACCTTGGACAGCCACGGCATGGTGATCGACGACCCGGTGTTGAGGACGACGATCGTGTTCGGGTTGGCGTCGGCGACGGCGGAGATGAGCCCGTCCTGGTCGGCCGGCAGGGAGAGGTTCTTCCGGTCGAAGCCCTCGGTGCCGTCGTCGTAGGCGAAGACGACGGGCGTCTTCACCTTGCGGGCCAGGGCCACCGCCTGCTCCCGCGCGGCCTGCGCCGCCTGCGGGGTGACCCAGTTCAGCCGGACCTTCGTCGGTCCGCCCTGGATCGCGAGGGCACCGGCCTCGAAGCTGTGCGCTCCCGCCGTGAGGTGCACCGCGGCGCTGCTGGAGCCCAGGAAACCGGTGATGACGCTGTTCCCGTCGATCTTCACCAGGCCGTACGCGGCGGGAAGGTCGAAGACGAAGGAGTAGTCGCCGTCGGTCGGCACGGTGAGGGTGCCGCTGTAGTAGAAGGAGGCGTCCGGTGTGACGGGGATCGTGCCGTCCGTGTCGACCGGCAGGGCGGGGCTGAGGGCCGATGCGGGGATGGGGTCACCGGTGTCGCCGCCGGCCGCGTAGCGCACCGTGGTGTGCCGGCCGGCTCGCGCGGTGATGGTGTCCAGCGGTGAGGCCGCGGAGTCCGGTACGACGTTGGAGCTGCCGCCGCCGGTGACCTTCGGTGTCCTCGCGGTCGGGCCGATGAGTCCGATGCTGGTGTCCTTGCCGGTCAGCGGAAGCGCTTCGCCGGTGTTCTTCAGCAGGACCGCGCCGGATTCGGCCACTTTCTGGGCGACTTTCGCGCCGCCTTTCGGGTCGCGTGCGGGCCGCGGGGTCGCCGCACCGTCGAGGAGGCCGAATTTCGTCATCTGCTGCAGAATGCGGGCGACCGAGTCATTCAGCTCCGAGACCGGAATGGTGCCGTCGGTAATCGCGGTCTTCAGTTCCCCGCCCAGGTAGACGCCGCTGGGCATCTCCTGGTCGAGGCCGTTCACGATGTCGGTCGTCGCGTGGGTCGCGCCCCAGTCGGACATGACCCAGCCCGTGAAGCCCCACTGCTCCTTGAGGATCGAGTCGAGCAGTTCGTCGCTGCCGCAGCCGTGGCTGCCGTTCACCGAGTTGTACGAGCACATCACCGCCCCGGCGCCGGCCTTGACGGCGGCCTCGAAGGCGGGCAGCTCGATCTGACGCAGGGTCTGCTCGTCGACGTTGACGTTCACCCCCATGCGGTTGTCTTCCTGGTTGTTCTCCGCGTAGTGCTTGACGGTGGCGATCAGGCCCTGGCTCTGGACGCCCTCGACCTCGCCCGCCACCATGCGGGAGCTGAGCAGCGGGTCCTCGCTGAAGGTCTCGAAGTTCCGCCCCGCGTACGGCACCCGGATGGTGTTCGTCATGGGGGCCAGCAGGACGTCCTGGCCGAGCGCACGGCCGTCGCGTCCGACGGTCCGGCCGAACTCCCGGGCCAGTCCGTCGTCGAAGGACGAGGCGAGCGCGACCGGCGCCGGCATCGCGGTGGCGTGCTCGTTGACCCGGACGCCCGCCGGGCCGTCGGTGAGCCGCAGTTCGGGGATGCCGAGGCGGGGCACTCCCGGGATGTACCCGGCCTGCCCGAGCGCCTTCGGATCGGTGCCGCCGTGGACGAAGGACAGCTTCTCATCCAGCGTCATCCGGGCGACGAGGGCGGCGACGCGCGGGGACACGTTGATCGTCACGCCCGTGCTGCCCGCGCCCGAGGCGCCGGGAGCCACAGCCGTGCCCCCGGCGATCAGTGCCGCGCTCACTCCCGCGATCAGCGCCGTACGGCGTAAACGGCCGCCGTGGCGTCGTACCGATCTCCGATCGAACTCCATGCGGACTCCTCACCACTGAAGTACTCGACGATTTATGTCTCCGCTGGACAGAATTCGAGTCAAAGCAGGTGGCTCTATAAAAGATCGAACGCTCATGGAGGTTAAATTCGCGCATTCGATGCGTCAACCCTCTGGAATTCCGTTCTTGCCCGACATAAATTGACGCCCTCACAGGGAGGTGACACGTGTCGGCACGTGACGAGGTCCTGGCCCATGTCCGGCGGCACGGGAGCGCGTCGCGCCCCGAACTGCAGACGGCACTGGGCCTGAGCCGTCCGGTCGTCGCGGCCGTCGTCCGCGACCTCCTCGCCGAGGAGTTGCTGACCGAGCACCAGGGGGAGACCAGGGGCGGCCGTGGGCGCCCCGGCCGCCGCCTTCGGCCGCGCTATCCGGCGGGCGCGGTCGTCGGAGCGGACGTCGGCCACCGGCATCTCACCGTCGCCGCGGCCACCCTCGACCTGACCGTCCGGGCCGAGCGGCGGGTGGCGATCGACGTGGACGCCCGGCCGACCGCGGCGCTGGACATCACGGCCGACATGATCCGCCAGACGGTCGAGGAGGTCCGGCTCACCGTCGACGGACCCGTGAGCGCGTGTGTCGTCGGCATACCGGGGCCGCTGGACATGAGCAAACGGGCGATCGCCTCGCCCACCATCCTGTCCAGCTGGTCCGGGCTCGATCTGGCGGCCGAACTGGGCTCCCGGACCGGACTGATGGTCTCCCTCGACAACGACGCGAACCTCGGAGCCCTCGCCGAACACCGGCACGGCTCCGCCGACCACCGCGGCAATCTGATCTACGTCAAGGCGTCCGACGGCATCGGGGCGGGCCTCATCGTCCACGGGATCCCGGTCAGCGGCAGCTTCGGGGCCGCGGGCGAGATCGGGCACACCCAGGTGATCCCGGACGGGGACTGGTGCCGGTGCGGCAACCGCGGCTGCCTGGAGACCATCGTCTCGGTCCGCCAGGTGCTCCAGCAGGTCCAGCACTTCTACCCGGGCGACACCGACCTGCGATCCCGGCTGCCGGAGATCGCCCACCACCCGGTGGCCCGGAAGATCTTCGCCGAATCCGGCCGTACGCTCGGCCGCGTCCTGGCGAACCTGTGCGCGCTGCTCGACCCCGCGGCCGTCGTCATCGGCGGCGAGATGAGCCAGGCGGGCGAGGCGTTCGTCGACGGTGTCCGCGACTCGATCGAACGGCTCGCCCAGCCGGGTTTCGACAACCGCGTCCTGGTCGCCGCCTCCGCCCTCGGCACCCGCGCCGAGCTGATCGGGAGCCTCACGCTCGCCCGGGACATCGCCCTGCGGGACGGAATCCGGCAAGCCGACGACTGATCGGAGGCGGACGGGCCGTACGCCACCGCCCCGCTGGCCGCTCTCCGGGACCGGCTGCGTACGCTGGATCGGCGCTCATGGTCGCTGTCGTCGAAGGCAGTGGCTCCGTCTGCGGACAGGACGGGAGCTCTCCGTACTGTCGAAGAGCGGTCGACGGGTTTCGCGGCGTGGTCTCACGCCCGCGCGTTGCCTGTCCGACGTGATCAGCAGTGCGGTCACCGACGGAGTCGGCCCGGGCCGGGAGCTGATACCAGGGACAGGCAAGGATGAGTGAACAGGGCAACCCCACCGCAACGACAGGCATGACGGCCGAGGCAGCACTCTCACCGGACAGTCCCACAGTGCGCCGCCGCCACCGCCGGGCGGTGGGGCAACTTGCCTTGTCCGCGTTCCTGCTCGTTCCCTGGACCGTCTACCTGGCCGTTTCGTTGCCCGATCGCTTCGAGGCCCGGTACTGGCCCATGGTGTGGGTGGGCTTCGACGTCATGCTGCTCGTGTCGCTGGCCGGCGCCGGGGTGGCGGTCTGGCTGAGACGGCAGGCCCTGGTGCCGATCTCCTTCGTGGCTGCCACGCTCCTGGTCTGCGATGCCTGGTTCGACGTCTCCCTGAGCTGGGGGCGAGGCGACGTGTGGGGGAGCATAGCCTCGGCCGTACTGGTGGAACTGCCGCTCGCCGTCCTGCTCATCATGCGTGCACGCCGGGTGCTGAAGATCTCGGCTCGGCTGGCCTGGCAGCGACTCGGACTGGCGGGCGAACCTCCACCGCTGTACAGGCTGCCGCTGTTTGTCGCCCTGGCGCCATCGAGCAGCCCCCAAGGGGGCCGGCAGGGAGCCAAGGACGCCTGACGGCCTGACCCACGTGGAGTCCGGCAGGTGCAGCACTCGCGGCGAGGCGGGCGATCCGCGGTGGTCCAGGACGACGGGCCTGGAGACACCGAGACCCGTGATCGCCCACATCTCCTGCTTCCGCCCTCCCGGAACCCGGTTCTCGCGGAGGGAGCTGCTGACCGGTCACGTGGCGCGTCCCGACACCCTCTGCGCTTTCCTCGTGCGGACGAGCACGTCGGGTCCGTTCACCGTGGACGCCCCGGCCGGCACCGGCAACTCACCCGTACCGGGCGGTGGGAAGGGCCACTTCGTTGTACGACACCACCGTTCGCCCTGTCCTTGGTCTGACGGCCCCACCGGCGGGCCGCGGTTTTCGGGCGGGCGCCTCGGCGCCGAGCGGGGGTCAGCTCCCCAGCGGGACGGCGATCCGCCCTGAGAAGCGTGGGGTCTGTGCCTCGTCGAGCATGGCGGCGGCGACCGACTCCCGGCTGATGCGCGCGGGGAAGAACCGCCTGGGGGTCTCGTCCAGTCCCACGGTGCGGCGGGTCGGGCTTTCCGGGCCGTTCGCGAAGGGCCCGGAGTGGAAGACGGTGCCCCCGGCTTCCAGCACGGCGCCGTCGGCGGTGACTTTGTCGGTCAGTTCCGCGCCCATCGCCTTGAGCAGGGTGCGGGTGGCGAATCCCGCGGCCTGGGCGGAGGGGCCGGTGCCGTAGGCGCCGAGCCAGATGATCCGGCCCGGGTGCGCCTCGATCACCGCGCGGGAACCGGCGGTGAGCGCGCCGGGTTTGTCCCCCTTGGCCACGCCCAGGCCCGAGAGCACGATCTCGCTGCCGTCCAGCGCTTGTGCGATGCCGGCCGGGTCGCGCACGTCGGCGGCCACACGGATCAGCCGCGGCGAATCGGGCACGTCGATGCGTGCCGGGGTGCGGGCGAGGGTGATGACGGTGTGTCCGCGTTCGAGGGCCTGGCGGGTCAGCGCGAGCCCGACGGCGCCGGAGGCGCCCAGAATGGTCACGTTCATGACAGATTCCCGGTTCTGGATGGTGTGCGGTGGCCGTGTGCCTGGTCAGGCGATCGCGGACAGGACCTGGACGGCCGGGGCGTGCAGTGCCGGAGCGGTGGCCAGGATGGTGTCGGCGCCAGGGGTCCACGGCGTGCCGTCGATCCGGGTGACCGTGCCGCCGGCCTCGGTGATCATCAGGGCGCCTGCCGCGACGCCGGGCAGGACGGGCTCGTACTGCCAGAAGACGTCGTTGTGTCCGGCACCCACCAGCAGCATCGGGAAGGTGGAGGGGACGCTGGCGCGTACCAGCAGGGCGCTGTCGAGCATCGCGGTGATCGACTGCCCGATGCGGCGGTAGGTACCGTCCTGGTCGGCTTCGGCCTGCCCGGTCACCACGATCGCGGCGTTCAGTTCGGTCTTCGCCGAGACCTTGAGCGGCGTGCCGTTGAGGTGGGCGCCGGCGCCGCGCAGTGCGGTGTAGGTCAGGTCGCCGACGGGCTGGCGCACCACGGCCAGCACCGTCTGCCCGTCGCGCACCAGCGCCACGGTCACCGCCCACTCGGGCAGCCCGTGCACGTGGTTGACGTTGCCCTCGACCTCGTCGACCACCCACCACTCGCCCGCCGGCAGTTCGGTGGTCTCGTACTCGTCGGTCAGCCAGCGGGCTTCGGGGCGCAGCGCGGTCAGGGCCGGGCGCAGGATGTCGAGCGAGACCTGCCCGTCGGCAGTGCCCGTCCGGAACATGTCGTGGCGGCCGGCAGGGCGGGCTGCGGTCGAGTACCTCGCCTCCAGGGCGCGGCCCGCCTCGGTGGCGATCTCGACCACGGCGTCGAGCAGCTTTCGGTACTGGGCCGGGGCGATCGGTGTCGCGGAGGCGTCAGCAGCGGGAGGAACGGTCATGATGCAGCCCTTTCACCTGGGGATTCGAGACCGGTCGGCCCCTCACGCCGTAAACGCTACGAGCGCGCCCATATGATTTCCAGTGCACTCTTGTAAGGCCATCAGTTACCGTGGTGCATGTGGATCTGAACCTGCTGGTCGCCCTCGACGCCTTGCTGGAGGAGAACAGCGTCGCTGCCGCCGCCGACCGCCTGCACCTGTCCCCGCCCGCCATGAGCCGCACCCTGGCTCGCATCCGCAAGGCCACCGGCGACGACATCCTCGTACGCACCGGACGCACCATGACCCCCACCCCTCACGCACTCGCACTGCGTGAGGAGACCCGGGACCTGGTCACCCGCGCCACCGCGGTCCTCACCCCCGTGACCGCACTCGACCTCGCCACACTCGAACGCAGCTTCACCCTGCGTTGCCACGACGCCCTCGTCTCGGCGCTCGCCCCGCTCCTGACCGCGGCCGTCGCCGAGGCCGCACCCAACGTCTCGATCAGACTCCTCGCCGAACCCTCGGCCGACGCCGCCGACCTCGCACGCGGACACACCGACCTGGAGGTCGCAGCCGCCGCTCCGCAACGCCCCGAGATCGCCGCCACCCGCATCGGCACCGACCGGATGGTGGCCGTGATGCGCGCGGACCACCCGCTGGCCACCGGCACACTCACCCCTCAGCGCTTCGCCGAGGCCGAGCACGTCACCGTCTCGCGCCGCGGGCGCCTGACCGGCCCCATCGACGACGCCCTCGCCGAACTCGGCCTCCGCCGACGCGTCCGCGCCGCCCTGCCCACCACCGCGGCGGCACTCGACCTCACCGCCCGCACCACCCTGCTCACCGCGGTCGCCGAACAGGTATGCCGACCGGCCTGCACCAGCCTGCGCCTGCGTGCCCGCACCCTGCCCCTCGACCTGCCCCCTGTCCCGGTCATCGTCGCTTGGCATCACCGCTACGACACAGACCCCGCCCACACCTGGCTCCGCACCGAACTCCAGACAGCGCTCCGCGCCATCCTCACCCGACCGACGCCGGACGTCGGCCCACCCCCGCTGCCCACTTGAGGCTTGCGGCCGCGAAAAACCGCACAACAGGCCAGGCACCACCGGAAAGCGTCAACCGGCACACAACCGTCCGGGCCCGACTGACCATGGATATCGGGCTGTGGGCCCTTTCCTGATCCCGGGAAGCGGTGCGAGCCACAAGCGGGCGAGGAGAAGGGCGGAGATGCCGCGTCGCCGCTGCGGGGGTGGTGTGGTAGGCAGCGGTTCAGGTTGTTGATCACGGCGCGTTTCTGTGCGGTCCGGTCGCGGGACCGCGGGCGGACGGACGCCCGGTCGGCACTCGGACCCGTCTCCGTGGACCCGTCTCCGTGGATCCGACGAGGTTCGGCAGCGCTCCGAAGGGGAGCGGGGCTGTGTCGATGTGCGCCTCCGTCGCAGGGCGCGGCCTGAGGACTTCGCCGCGCATCTCCGCGGGTGATCAGCCGGGTGAGCCGTCCGCCGCTGTAGCGGGGGGCGATCGCAAGGCCGTCCAGCTTCGGCCCGACGAGGAAGCGGGTTACAAGGTCACCGACACCGAACTGGACGACCTGCAACGGGAGATCACCCGGGACGTCACCCCAGCGACGTCGAGGGGGCCCTGCACTTCGGCTGCCTTGCAGCATATGCGGCGCGGGGAACTCCGCGACGCCGAGCACTGGATGGGCCAAGCGCCGAAGGTGAGCGGCCGGATCGACTTCTGCCGGCCTCCGGTCCCGGAGTTCCGCCCTCGTCCTCACGCCGCGGTGGTGCGGGAGGAGGTGGAGCGGCTGCAGGTCAAGGTGGTCGAGGTGGGCGAGGACATCAGGTACCACCTGCGCGATCAGCGTCTCGCGGAGCGCATCAGGGCGTTCAACACGAGGGCCGGCGTGCGCTGGCCAGGTCGCATCACCAGCAGACAGGAAGCGGTGCGTCAGATGTGTGGCCGCCGCCGTTGCTCGTTCAACTGCGCGCGTGCTGGGGATGGTTCGGGGGAGTGCTGGATAGGGGCGGCTGTGGAACCATATGGCATGGGCATACGGGGGATGCGCAAAGCAATTGGTATCGCCGTGGCCGTCGTCTGGATCTCTTTCATTACCGCGGTAGTGGTTGATCCTGAGTGGACGGAGCAACTGGGAGCAGTTTTGCTGGCCGCTCTCGGGCTTACCACGGCCGGCGTGACCAGTCTGCGCAGCCGCGTACGGGAGTCGACGGGTGGCGCATCGTCGGCGCGGGTTCTCGCCGACGCGGTCAAGAAGCAACTCGGTACTCGCCGCCGCAGGCTCCTGGGCGATTTCGGGATCGGCGCCACTCGCCCGGTGAATGTCGTCTTCCGGCGTGTCGAGGGCTCGGAACCGGCTTTCGCGTCAGGCATGGTGACTGCCGTCCGTGCCTACTACGAGTCGGTGCCCGATGGGCGGCTGGTGGTCACGGGCGGACCTGGCGCGGGCAAGAGCGTGCTCGCGGCCGAACTGGTCCTGGCGATTCTGGAGGGAGAAGCCTCGGATGGCCCCGTACCGGTCCGACTGTACCTGTCCCGCTGGGATGTGTCGGACGACCCGTCCGGCCCGGACGCCTTCGCGCGGTGGCTTCAGGAGCGCCTCGTCGACGAGTACGCGCTGGACCCTTCGGCCGCACGGGCGCTCGTCTCCGCCCACCGGATCCTCCCGGTCCTCGACGGCTTGGACCAGATGGACCCTGACGACGTCGAGGTCAGGGGCTCCAGAGCAGCGAGTGTGCTGCGTGCCCTTGACGTCTGGCTCGATGGCCGAAAGGGAGTGCCGTTTGTGCTCACCTGCCGGACGGACAGGTACGACCGCTTGCCCCAGGCAGGGCTGACCCCGTCGGGTGCCACCCGGATCGAACTCGACAAGGTGCGTCCGCACCAGGCGCTCGGGTACCTCCGCAGGACGGAAAGGAGGCACCCGCACCGATGGGACCCCCTGTTCCATGAACTCGCGACCAACCCCACAGGACTGCTCGCCACCGCCCTCGACAGCCCTTGGCGGCTGACGATGACGGCCGTTGTGTACGCCGACGACGGCGACCCCGGCGACCTCCTCCGGTTCTCTGACGCTCAGTCACTCAAAGTGCATCTGCTGGCGCACTACGTCCCGGCCGCGAGTCGCACCCACCCTGACGCGCCGGCGTCCAAGTATTCCCCCGACGCCGTACACGTCTGGCTGGCGTGGATCGCCGCACGGCTCGGCACGCAGAGCGAGTTCGCTCCCGTGCACATGTGGAAGTTCGCCCCCGAGAAACAGGTCCTGGGCATCGCGGCCGCCCTGACGGCCGCGCCCTGGCTGCTGCTGACGACCTTGTCGGTGTTCTGGGCCCAGAGCGACAGCCCTCTCAAAGTCCTGGCCATCCTCCTCAGCCTGACCGCGGCCTTACAGGTGATCCAGTACACCAGAAAGCCGGGCCTGCCTCCGGTACTGGTCGTCGTCCGGCTCCCCAGGGACGACAGCTGGCGCAAAGTGCGTGTTGCCGCGGCGTGGTGGCTGGTGCCTCTGGTTGTCCTGGTCCTGATGGCGTTCTTCTCCCTGAGAGATGCTCCGCTCCGCTCGTACATCGTCCGGGAGATTACGGACGGCTGGCGAGAGCCGGAACCCCCGGGCGCGGTCATTCCACGAGGGGCTGCTTTGTTCCTGCTGGCCTTGGTGATCGCAGGACCATTCATGGCCGTTGCCGTGATCGCCACGCTGATGTTCTTGCTGATGTTCGCCAGCGGACGCACCGTCCGGCTCGTTCCCTGTGCCGAGTCACCGCATGCGCTGCGAAACCCGAGTTTCCCGCTCGTCTACCAGAAGTGGCTGGTGCTCCTGCCGCCCGTCGTCAGCAGCATTCTCCTGGCCATTCCGCCCGGCAGCGGAACCCTGCGGCTGTTCCTGTTGCTGCCTTTCACCCACGCCCTCCTGCTCACCGTGGCCCCCGTGATGCCGCGTTATGCCGCTTTCCGTCTCTGTACTCGCGGCCGGCTCCCGCCGCGCCCTGCCGAGTTCCTGCACTGGGCCCGCGGTGCCGGTCTGCTGAGACTGGCGGGCAGCTCCTACCAGTTCCGGCACCGCGAGCTCCAAGACTGGCTCGCGGCGAATCCGACGCCGCCGACCACGTGAAGCAGCCGGCGGGGAGAGGGAATCCCGCTGGTCCGTGGCCGGCCTGGTCAGTTGCTGAAATAGAAGTAGTTCCAGGCGCCGTATGTGGTGGTGTTCACGTTGTCGCCCGAGGACGGGTCGATGTAGGAGGTGCGCACCCGGGCGCGGATGCCCGAGCTCCCGGGGTGTCCGAGGTTGACGACGGACTTGCCGTTGGTGCCGAGGGAGAAGTACTCCGAGTCCGTGGTGTACCACTTGCCGCCCGAGTAGACCTGGAGGTCCAGGCGCTCCTTGCGGCCCTTGTAGTAGGTCATCGTGGTGGTCAGGACGGCATCGGTGTTCTTGTGGAAGTAGCGGTAGCGGGTCGAGCCGATCGTGCCGGTGCGGTAGTACTTGGACAGTGAACTGGCGATCTTCACGTGCGCGTAGGCGGTGGACTTGACGGTGCGGCCGGCGTAGCGGGCGTCGCCCTTGAAGACGGCGGTCACAGCGGTGTCGCGGGACATGGTGACGGTGGCGGACAGGTTGCCGTGGGCGTCGGTCTTGCCGGTCTTGAGGAGCTTGTTCGGCTTGTCGCCGCCGTAGGGGTCGGCCCAGATCTCCACCGTGCGGTTGCTGTAGGTGGTGCCGAGGTGGGCGGTGAAGACGACGTTCTTGCCGTAGGCGTAGGTCTTCTTGTTGTTGGTGAGCGTCAGGGCGGGCGTGGCGCGGGGGACGGTGACGGTGTCCGAGGCGGATGCCGGGGTGTGCGCGGCGTCCCCGGCGTAGGCCACCGTGTAGCGCACCTTGCTGCCGGCGGGCGGCGCGTCGGTGAAGGAGAAGGTACCGTCCGCGCCCAGCGTCCTGGTGCCGAGCGACTTGCCCGAGGGGGACAGCAGGTCGGTGCGCACGACGTTCAGCGGCGTTCCGGCGGGCAGCTTCAGACCGGTCGTGAGCGTGCCCTTGACGGTGAGTGTCTTGCCGCGGGTGCCGGTGGCCGGAGCGTCGACAGTCAGGTGCGTGACGTACTTGCGGGGCTCGGCGACGGTCTGCAGCTGCCTGAAGTCCGTCGTCCCGGTCAGTACGAACAGCTCCGTGCCGTCCGCCGACCAGGCCGTCGAGTGCCCGCCCCACGGCATCCACGAGTCCGAGAGGTTGCGGATGCTGGCGGGCGCGTCGGCGCCGCCGGGGAAGACGTAGGTGTCGCCGGTGTTCTCGGTGTCGAGCGCGGTCGCCGCGACCGTGCCGTCCGGGGCGACGGAGACGGTCTCCGGCTCGTCCTTGACCGGGTACTCGTGCACCATCTGCAGGTCGGAGAGCCGGTATTCGGTGACCGCTCGGTTGCCCGGCCCGGCCACGACGATCGACTGCGCGTCCGGTGTGAGCGCGCCGTCCCGGTAGAAGCCGCCCTCGTTCGCGGCGACGCGGATGACCGGGGTTCCGGAGGAGACGTCGTAGACGATGATCGGCCCGCTGCTGATGCCGGGGTCCAGGGCGACCAGGGTGGTGGGGTTCGCCGGGTCGGCGAACAGCCTCGGCGTGCTGGCGAAGTCGTGGTCGCCGGCCAGGTCGAGGGTCACGGTGGCCGGGTCGGCGGTCAGGTCGACCCTGCCGAGCCCGGAGTCCCACTGGTCGCCGTAGCCGAACCAGATCCGGCCCTCGGTGAGGGCGATCCAGCGCGGTGCCGTCCCGGCGCCGGTCGGGTACTCGGCGGTCTGCGCGAGCGTCGTGGTGTCGAACGCGACGATCTTGTCCGCTCCGGTGACCGCGGCGTACAGGGTGGCGCCGTCCGGGCTCAGCTGGAGGTCGGACACCTGGGGCAGGCCGGTGAGCCTGTCGAGTACCTTGCCGTTGTAGCCGACGACGGAGATCGTGTTGTCGCCGCTGATGTAGAGGTGCTGGTGGGCGCCGTCGACGACGGTGTCGTTCACCGTGCCGACGCTGATCGGCACGCTGGTGTCGGCGGCCGCCGGGCCGGCCGCCGTCAGCACTGCGGAGCTGAAGAGGGCTGCCGTCGCGACGGCAGCCGGAAGTGTGCGGATACGCACGGTGATTCGAACCCCCCAAGGCGTGTGGCCGCTGTGCGCGGCCTGGACCGGCTCTGTAGCCGGTGAGCGAAGGTTAGGGCAGAGCTCTGACACCCCATCCGCCGCCCTCGGTTCTGCGCAGGCAGGCCCGCCAGGAGGCGGACGTGGACGAGGGCATCCTGGACCTGGAGGAGCCGTTCACCAGTCGGGACCACGGCCGACGAAAACCGGAAGTCCCTGCCGGCGTCCTCTCGCCAGCAGGGACTCGCGGCCGCGCGGACCGTCTACTTGCCGGAGGGCATCACATCAGGGCGGCGAGGGCGGCTGCGGCAACGGCCAAATCGATGAACACCGTGGCGTCGCCCAGGCCTGTCACCACAAGCACGAGACCGATCACGAACGCCGTGGCGGCGATGATTGTCAGGCCGTCCCGCACTACCGGGAGGCCGGCACGTACGCGGGCGCGGGCACGCTCAGCACGACGGACGCGACGGAGCCGACGCCGCTCCCGCTTCACCGTACGTGTCTGGTCGTTGAGGCAGTCCAGCCGCTGCTCGGCCTTGGCCAACAACTCGTCGCCGTCCTTGTGATTGTGGCCGCGCGGCTCAGGCATGCCTGACATGTGGGTCCTTCCATGGACGGCCGTACGCCATGCCGCCCGAAGGCTCGTAGGCCAGGTGGGCGGCGGCGCCGGTACCGTTCTTGCGCGTGCCGGATGTGAACGGGCCGGGCCCCTGAAGCGGGGTCCGGCCCGTTTGGCGTTCGCCTTATCTGCCGGATCCTCAGGCGCGCCGGGCGGTCCGGACCGACGCCGTTCAACGGCGGCAAGGGGCCGCCGAGTCCGGGCAGTTGCCGCATGGCCGCCCGTCCCCTCGAACACGTGGCAGTAGCTGCAGGCGAAGTTGGAGCAGCAGTGCCTCGTGCGTCCACCCCGTCGGCCCAGGGGGTGACCGCGTTCGCGGAGGCAGCGGCTGTCGAGGGGAGGGGCGCAGTCAGCCCCTGAGCTGGTCACCGTCTGGCACCAGCCAGCCGTCCAGCCGAAGGTGGCGCACCGGCGCACGTCATCCGTGCCCCGCCGTCGTCTCCCGGCCATCGACGGCCAGGCCCCGCCCATCGGGTTCCTGCGGCCGATGCCGCCGTTCTGCCGGCTGCGTTCCACGAACGCCCGGATCATCTCGTCGTGCCGGCCCGCCTGGTCCCGGAAG